>NZ_CP013106.1:1902994-2220160 GCF_001431725.1 Halomonas huangheensis
TGCAATGTGCCTCGCCTGCAAGCTGAGTACCGTCAGCAGCTGTTGTTCGTCGACCACCTGGGCGATGACCACTACCATCAGCGCGAACAGCGGAATGGTCGATAGCAGGATATTGAAGCCGACGCCTCCTGCCAGCAGCATCCCGTGGTTATGCACGAAATTGACCAGTACTCGCCAGAAGAAGACTGCGAGGCGCGGGGCCAGCGTAAGCAGGGAAAGATAGTACCTGCGAGCTTTGCTCATGGATCTGTCTTCCTTGATGGACAGCCCATGATAGTCGTCCGCATAGGGCGAACGTCAAACTATCGCGATGGATCATCGGCCGGCTATTCGTAGGCCTGGAACATTCTTGCCAATTCCTGTCGTCATGACAGAGCACCATCCGTAGTGCACCCCGCTGTTAGTGCACCCCGCTGATATTGTGGATTGATGATGAGTGCTGGCTGGGCAGACGGGCTTCGACGCATGCCCCATAGGCATTTGCAGGATTTTTCCGCTGCTCGATGGCGTGAATGCTCGGATGAGCGCATTTTTGGCGAAGCCTGGTTCTGACAGTTGTCGTGACTAGCGGGTATGCTGGAGAGGCACTCATGGTGCCGACCTGAACGGTCGGCGGCTGGAAATTCAACGGGAGACACCCCTATGAATGACAATAATACGCAGGACGGACCTCGGAAGAAGCCACAGAGCTCCTCTCAGGATACGGACGAGAACAACGCCGAGAACGCCACTGAGAACACCAATACGAGCAAGGATGCTGAGGCGGATAAGGGCACCTCGAAGACAGGTGCAGAGAAGGCTTCAGAAAGCGCCTCAAGCAAAGCGACCAGCAGTACCTCCGGGAGCGTTGCTGGAAGCTCTTCGGAGACAATCTCCAGTAAGGCTTCAACCGAGAGCACCGCTGAAGGCTCATCAGGTAGCGCTGCCGGGAACAGTCGAGGGCATGCTGGTAAGCCACCGTCTGCGGGGCAGTCGGGCTCGGTAGCGGAGTTCCTGAAGGATAACCGGGTAAAAGGGCTGGTCGCCGTAGCGGGGGTAAGCCTGGTCTGGGCGATTGTTGCTCAAACCACGGCAAATTCGAACGGGGATGCCCGTGATGAGCTTCAGCAGCAGCTCGAGAGTCGTCAGGCTGAGCTGGCGACTCTCGAAGATCAAGCTGCTGGCATGGAGCAGGAGCTTGGTGAATGGCGCGAGGCTGATCAGACGCTCCAGCAGATGCGCTCGGATGCTGAGACACTGGCGATACGCGTTGAGGAGGCTCGTGCGGAACAGGCCGCTGCCGAGGAAGAAGCGGCGCGAGTTGAGGCGAATCTCCAGCAACTTGAGGCCACCGAGGCCAATCTCGACGCTGAGCTGGTGGCGGCGCGTAACCGACTATCAGAAGTGACGGCTGAGCGTGAGTCCCTGGCTTCCGAACGCGATACGCTGTCCGAAGAAATCAGCTCGCTGGAGAGCAGGATCAGCGATGCTGAGGCTCGAGTGGAAGAATTGGCTGCTGAAATCGAGACGAAGAACGCGACGGTAGGTGAGCTGGAAGAGCAGATTGCCACCCTCCAACAACAGCAGCAGCAAGCCGATCAGCAACAGCAGCAGGCCCTTGCTGAGCTTGAAACCACACTCAAGGATGTTGCTGAACAGCGTGCCAGTGCCGAACAGCAACTCAAGGAAGTGCGGGCACAATCCGAACAGGCAGCGGCAACCCGAGACCAGTTGCAGAACGCGGTAGCAGACCTTGAACAGAGCATCGGTGTGCGTCGTGATCATCTTCAGCAGCTTAATCAGCAGCTGGAAGGGTGGCGCGCATCATTGGCGGATCTTGCCGAATCGGCTCCGGCATTGCCTCCGGCACTCGCCAGGGATTCGAGTGAAGAGTCGACCGGTAGTGCGGCGACCGATAATGCGGCGACCGATAGTGCGGCGACCGGTACTGATGTGGAGGAGTCCGCTGCAACTGGCGACGGCAAGACCTCCAGCGACGACCAGGCCGCAAAAACCGCGGACTCGGAGCCTCGCGTCGAGTTCATTACTGAAAAGGACGGTTCCAGCGCCGAGGATGGCGATGCAGAGAGTGGTGAAGCAGCGGGTTCTGCTGCTGATGCCGAGCAGTCAAAGTCCAGTGAGGACGCGGCCGAGCAGTAGAACGGCTCGATGCCCTTTCCACGTATTGACGGCGGGCCTTCGGGCCTGCCGTCATGCGTTTATGGCATAGCGTTGTTGATGGCCCGCGGTGGCATCGCCTCAGGCCTGGCTGGCGCGTATACTGCAAGGATCAGACAAATGCTGTGAAGATCAACCAGGACTGCACGTTAGTGAACGTGTCAATCTCGGCAACAGGAGTAGGTTGTGATTGAAGGGGTCAAGCATATCGTCGCCGTTGCCTCAGGAAAGGGCGGTGTCGGCAAGTCTACGGTAACGGTGAATCTGGCTTTGGCGATGGCGGCTGAAGGCTATCGTGTCGGAGTACTGGATGCCGACATCTACGGCCCCAGTCAGGCTCAGATGCTGGGAATTGCTGAGGGAACAAGGCCGAAAGCCATTGGCGAGAACCGCTTCCAACCACTCGAGGCCCACGGTATCCAGGCGATGTCGATGGCGTTCATGGTTGATGTGCGTGAGCCCATGGTCTGGCGAGGACCGATGGTTGCAGGTGCTTTTCAGCAGATGCTCAACCAGACGTTATGGGATGAGGTGGATTATCTGTTCATCGACATGCCGCCGGGTACGGGGGATATTCAGTTGACGTTGGCGCAGAAAGTGCCGGTCGATGGCGCGGTGATCGTGACCACTCCTCAAGACATTGCGTTACTTGATGCGCGCAAGGGTATCGAGATGTTCCGCAAGGTCAAGGTCCCGGTGTTGGGGGTGGTCGAGAATATGAGCCTGCACACCTGCTCGCAGTGCGGACACACCGAGCCGGTGTTTGGCGAAGGTGGTGGTGAACGTATTGCCAGCGAATATCAGACCCGCCTGATTGGGCGTTTACCATTGTCGTTGGATATTCGCCAGCAGGTCGATGGTGGACATCCCAGTGTTGTGGCTGAACCGGATGGTGAGGTGGCGGCTACCTTCCGCGAGATGGCTCGACAGGTAGCGGCACAGATCGATACCGGGCAGGGCGATTCCAGCCCAACCATCAGCTTCAGCGACTGAGCCGCGACAGGCACGCGATTCAGCGTTCGTGACGTGATAAGCCGGGGTCGGTATCATGTGGCCCCGTTTCCGAACCACCCAGCAGGAAGTCCCATGAGCATCAAGTCCGACAACTGGATTCGCCGTATGGCCGAGAGCGAGGGCATGATCGAGCCATTCGAGGCCGATCAAGTCCGTTACGTCAACGATCGACGGGTCATCTCCTATGGGACCTCCAGCTACGGGTATGACGTGCGCTGTGCCGATGAGTTCAAGGTGTTTACCAATATTCACTCGGCGGTCGTTGATCCCAAGGCCTTCGACGAGAAGAGCTTTGTCGACGTCAAGGGTGATGTGTGTGTCATTCCGCCGAACTCCTTCGCGCTGGCGAGGACGGTGGAATACTTCCGTATCCCGCGTAGCGTACTGACCATTTGCCTCGGCAAATCCACTTACGCGCGTTGTGGCATTATCGTCAATGTCACCCCGTTGGAGCCCGAGTGGGAAGGACACGTTACCCTCGAGTTTTCCAACACCACTAATCTGCCAGCGAAGATCTACGCCAACGAAGGCGTGGCGCAGATGTTGTTCCTTGAGTCCGATGAAGTCTGCCATACGTCCTACAAGGATCGCGGCGGCAAGTATATGGGACAGCGTGGTGTAACACTGCCGAGGACATGATAGCGACGAGCTGTAAGCTATAAGTCAGAAGCTATAAGTCAGAAGCTGTAAGAAGAACACCCCGCCAATGCTGTTGGCGGGGTGTTCTCGTATCATGGCTTCAGAATGACAACTTGGTTGCTTATAGCTTATAGCTTGTGGTCATTCTTCCTCGTCCAGTTCGTCGGAGGCATCCTCATGAGAGAGACGCATACCGCCGGGAGGCAGTGGATAGCCGTCAATCGTTGCCAGGTTGCCGTCGAGGCGTAGACGTCCCTCAAGGAACCAGCGCACCGCGATCGGGAAGATCAAATGCTCGCGGGTCAAGACACGAGCCTTGAGGCTATCCTCGTCGTCGTCAGGAGTGACATTGACGGCGGCCTGGACCAGCACCGGGCCGCCGTCCAGTTCCTCGGTAACGAAATGCACGCTGCAGCCGTGTTCGGTGACACCGTCCTGAAGCGCGCGACGGTGGGTATGCAGCCCTTGATAGGCAGGCAGCAGCGACGGGTGGATATTGATCATACGTCCGAGGAAGCGCTGCACGAAACGTGGCGTGAGGATACGCATGAACCCGGCCAGTACCACCAGGTCAGGTTCATGGCGCTCGATGACCTTGGTCAGTGCCGAGTCAAAGGCCTCGCGGGAGTCGTACTCCCGGTGAGGTAGCGCGACAGCATCGATACCTGCATCACGAGCGCGCTTGAGGCCATAGGCATCGGCTACGTTCGAAACCACGGCGACAATCTCTCCGCCCAACTCGTCATGCTGCTGGGCCTCGATCAGTGCCTGGAGATTGGTGCCACCACCGGAAATCAGCACCACCACTCGTGGAGTGGTGGACTCTTCGGGAGTGAAACCGTTCAGGGTATCGTCACTCATGCCGACGGCATCTCCAACTGGACCTGTTCCTCGTCACCCTGACGCGCCGCAATATGGCCGATACGGAAGACACTTTCACCCTGTCCCTGCAGGTGGGCTCGCATCTGGTCGGCCTTGTCGGCAGGCACGACCATGACCATACCGATACCGCAGTTGAGGACGCGGTACATCTCGCGGTCCTCGACATTACCCTGCTCCTGCAACCAGTCGAAGACGGCAGAGCGCTGCCAGCTACCGGTGTCGACGTGGGCAGTGAGATTCTCGGGCAACACCCGTGGCAGGTTTTCCAGCAGACCGCCGCCAGTGATGTGCGACAGTGCATGGATCTGGTAGTCGTCATGACGCAGCAGCTCAAGCACTGGCTTGACGTAGATGCGGGTCGGCGCCATCAGTGCGTCGGCAAGGCTCTGACCGTCGATCTCGCGCTGCAGGTCGGCTTCAGCGACTTCAAGGATCTTGCGGATCAGTGAGTAGCCATTGGAGTGCGGGCCGGAAGAGGCCAGCCCCAGCAGCACATCGCCCTCGGCAACCTTGCTGCCGTCGAGGATCTCATCCTTCTCGACAACGCCGACGCAGAAGCCGGCGAGGTCATAGTCGCTGCCTTCATACATGCCAGGCATTTCGGCGGTTTCACCACCGACCAGCGCGCAACCAGCTTGCTCACAGCCAGCACCGATACCGGTAACCACATCAGCGGCGATATCAACGTCGAGTTTTCCGGTGGCGTAGTAGTCGAGGAACAGCAGTGGTTCGGCGCCGGCGACGATCAGATCGTTGACGCACATCGCCACAAGGTCAATGCCGATGGTGTCATGACGTCCAAGGTCCATGGCCAGACGCAATTTGGTACCGACACCATCGGTGCCGGTGACCAGCACTGGCTCGCGGTAGCCGCTGGGCAACTGGCAGAGTGCGCCGAAGCCGCCCAGTCCACCCATGACTTCGGGACGAGCGGTGCGTTTGGCTACGCCCTTGATGCGGTCAACCAGGGCATTACCGGCGTCGATGTCGACACCAGCGTCCTTGTAGCTGAGTGATGCCCGTTCCGGGCGGGATGAGTCGCTCATGACAGATCCTGTGGAGAGGGTTGCGCACGCCTTTTTGAGCAGGGGTATCGTTGGTGCGTCAAGGGGCGAGCGTGAGACAATGAGTCAATGGGTAATGAATGGATTCGGGGGCCGAATTGTAGCACTACGTGGCGCGGCCCGCATCGCAGTTTCGTAAGCGCTCCATGAGCTTTGAATAAGTGGAATCGCCAGCGTCTCGAGTTCAGATTGGTTGCCAGGGCTTGCACCGCTTCGTAGAGTGTGGCGGCTGCAAACCCACCTGGCGGCATGGCGCCGCTACTCGCAGGAGGCATGCCGATGGCTTGTGAAGAGATTACCTTGCAGACTCGGGACGGGAAGTGCTCGGCCTATGTATTCACTCCGCACGGTAATGGCCCCTGGCCAGCGGTGATCGTCTACATGGATGCCTTCGGTATTCGGCCCGGGCTCAAGCAGATGGCGGAAACCATTGCCGCCGGCGGTTATCTGGTGCTGTTGCCGGATCTGTTCTACCGATTGGGAGAGTATGGTCCACTGGTGCCGGAGGACATCTTTGCCAATGGTGATATTCGCCCCGTGATCGGTCCCTTGATGGCCAGCACTGATAACCACAAGGCGGCAGCGGATACCGAAGTATTCCTGAAATACCTGGACTCACGCGATGATATCACTGGCGACCAGATAGCTACGGTGGGGTTCTGCATGGGCGGTGGTATGGCGATCACTGCTGCAGCCTGCTATCCGCGTCGTGTCGCAGCGTCGGTCAGCTTCCATGGCGGCAACCTGGCCACCGACCAGCCCACCAGTCCACATCTACTGGCATCGAAGCTCAAGGCCGAGCTGTATATTGCGGTGGCGGACAACGACAAGAGCTATCCGCCGGAAATGGCGGAACGTTTCGAGAAGGCGTTGATAGCCGCCGGGGTGACGTATCGCAGTGAACTGTACCCGGGGGCAGCCCACGGCTGGATGAAGCCGGATTTTCCTGTCTACGATAGGCAGGCAGCCGACAGGGGCTGGGTCGAGATGTTCGCGCTGTTCGCGCGTACCCTCTGATGGCGACCAATGACTGGAGCAGCGGCTTGCGGAAGGCGTGAGCTGCTGTCACTGCCTCTGCCTTGAGGGGCTACGAGCCTGTAAATGAATCTGTGTAGCGGATATCCAACTGCCGATGGAGTAGCTGGCGCTTCACCGAGGTTGTTCCTGAACAATGGATGTATCGCCACCACCGGTCCTGCCCGCTTGACCAGCCAGGTCTGTGGTCGCTCCCTGCTTCTGCTGCTCTTGCGCCTTTCTCATGTTCGTCGAGGCATGCCGTAACAGTAATCCGTGGCAAGCAAACAGGGCTGTGCTGGTGATCCAATCGAGCCGTTTCTGCTGTAGAATCGCTGGGTGGTATCAGGGAATGGATTCAGCGAAAAAAGCCTTTTTGAATCATAGAGTAACCTCTTCGCAGCATCATGGAGATCAGCGATGCGTAGGCAGTGGTGGATTGTCGCGGCTGTGGTCGCAGTGGCGTTATGGTTCTTCGTCAGTATCGAGCCGGTCCTCGCGCCGTTCTTCGTAAGTATGGTATTGGCGTACCTGGGAGACCCACTTGCCGACCGGCTGGAGGATCGTGGTTTATCGCGTCGCCTCGCCGTTACGGTGGTGTTTGTGCTGTTGATTCTGGTGGTCGTTCTGACGCTGGTATTGGTTGTTCCCATACTGGGACGGCAGTTCGGACAGTTGGTTGAGGCGTTTCCCGCCATTCTCAATTGGATTCAGCAAACGGTGTTGCCCGAAGTGCAGTCGCTGACAGGTCTGGATTTGAGTACGGATTTCGACGCGTTGCGTCAGGCAGTCGTGGAGAACTGGAAGGAGACCAGCACCATTGCCGCCACACTGCTGGCTCAGGTTTCACGTTCGGGACTGGCGTTGGTCGGTTGGTTGGCCAATCTGGCGCTGATCCCTGTCGTGACGTTTTACCTGCTGCTCGATTGGGATGTGCTGGTTGGTAAGGTCCGCAGGATGTTGCCGCGTCAGTGGGAGCCGGCGGCGGTGCGTCTGGCGGGAGAGTGTGACGAGGTGTTGTCGGCCTTCCTGCGAGGCCAGCTGATAGTGATGCTGTGTCTAGGGGTGATCTACGGCATTGGCCTGACCTTGCTTGGTGTGCGTTTCGGTCTGCTGATTGGTCTACTGGCGGGGCTGGCCAGTATCGTGCCTTACCTGGGCGTTATCGTCGGTATTGCAGTGGCGGGTGTGGTGACTTTCTTCCAGTTCCACGATTGGCTGATGCTCGTGGGGGTTGGAGTGGTGTTTGGTTTCGGCCAGTTGATGGAGAGCGTGGTGTTGCAGCCCAAATTGCTGGGCGACAAGATTGGCTTGCACCCCGTCGCGGTCATTTTTGCAGTGCTGGCCGGTGGGCAACTGTTCGGTTTCACGGGGGTATTGCTGGCGTTGCCGGTAGCGGCAATGGTGATGGTGATCTTGCGTTATCTGCTCGAGAATTATAAAAACTCCACTCTTTATGATGCGGGGCAGAAGACACCACAGCGGTCGTCAGTGCCATCATCCGACGAGGAGACTTCATGAGTCGATCGCCCGCGCAGCTACCTCTCGGGGTCGGGCTGCGTGATGATTCCACCTTCAGCAATTTTTACTCGGGTGCCAATGCCGCTCTCGTCGATCATTTGCAGCGGCAGTTCGAGGATGACGGCGAGCCCTTCCTGTACCTGTGGGGGGCACCCGGGTCGGGACGCAGCCATCTGTTGCAGGCGGCCTGTCACGAGGCGTCGGCGCGGGATCTGCGTACGCTATATCTGCCGTTGGAGGAACTTGGGCATTTCCCTCCATTGATGTTGGAAGATGTTGAACGCCTCGACCTGGTGGCGATTGATGATCTAGAGCGGGTCGTTGGACGTCAGCGGTGGGAAGAGGGGTTGTTCCATGCCTTCAACCGCTTGCGGGATAGTGGCAAACGGCTGGTGATCTGTGCCGATCGCCCACCACGTCAGTTGGAAGTGAGTTTGCCGGATCTGGCGTCACGTCTGACCTGGGGGGTGACCTTCCACCTTGCACTGCCCGGCGATGAAGATCGTATGCGTGCGCTGCAGTTGCGTGCAAGACTGCGCGGCATGCAGCTTCCCGATGAGGTGGCGCGTTATATCCTGCACCGTGGTTCCCGGGAGTTCGGTGAGTTATTGCGTTCGCTGGAAATTCTCGACAATGCGTCACTCTCGGCCAAGCGCAAGCTGACCATACCCTTCGTCAAGAAGGCGCTGGACTGGTAGCGATTGTCAGCTGCCCCGAAAACGACTCGAGCCGCGCAATGCGGCCCGAGTGCTGGTCTTTTCCCTTAACGGCTCAGATCCACTTCGGTGCGATGATCATTACGCAGCGTGGTTTCCTTGATGATGATCTGACGCTTGCCGGTAGCAGGGTCGACGATCGTGCCGGAGACGTAGAAGTCACCCGGTGGTAGGCCAGTCAACTGAAAGTAACCATCGGCATCTGTTTTAGTGTAATGGCTGTACTCTCGGGCGCGGGGATCGGCGCGTTCAACGGCCTTGCCAGCCAGTGCCTGGGCGGCCGCTTCGGCAGAGTAGGTGGTGATCGGAGCAACGGAGATGCTTTCATTGGCGCCGATGACGGTACCGCCGCCAATCTCCATGGTCACACGACCACTGACTGCGGCAGTGCCGGTTTTCGGCAGCTGCGCATATTCCTCAGGGTTGAATACGATCTCACGTGTGACGCGGCCTTCATCAGAGGGCGGTTTGCTCTCGGGCGGAGGTTCAGATTGGTCCGTGCCATCTTGGATATCGATGATTTCTGGCTGGCGAGTGGTGCCGCTGGGGCTGATCGTTCCGCAACCGACGAGGCTTACGGCAACGATGGCGGCCATCATGGCCAATAGCCAGTGACGTTGAGTAGGTGTCATATCAAGGTCCCTCCTGGGTGACGTAGAAAGCACGACGCTGTGTCAGATTAACGCAAAATGGCCCCCGATCCAGAGATCGGGGGCCATGTCTTTCGAGCCGCCTTGATGTGAACCTGTATTGTCAGGCCGACATCCGGTGTTCGGCCTATACTTACTTGGCGCTGGCGGCCTTGGAAGCAGTGTCAGTCGCTTTCTTGACGTTTGCTTCGGTCAGCTTCTGGCTTTCGGAAACGAAGTCCTGCTGCAGAGCGACGACTTTCTCGGCATCACCCTTCAGGCGCTCGGTCAGCTCCTTGGCGACTTTCTGCTGGCCTTCCATGTAGCCGCGGAGGCCTTCAGCGTCTTTTACAGCAGCAAAAGCGCGAACCTGAGCCAGACCAGTGTCGGCGTAAGCCTTGGCAGCGTCCAGCTGAGCATGAGCCAGCTTTTCGGTGAAGTCGACGGTCAGGGAAGTGTAGGCACGAGCCGGCGCGAAGAAGATGTCTTCAAACTGGCTGACGTCAAAGAATGCCTTGGTGTCAAAAGTACGCATCGTGAGTTCTCCTGGGGTCATGGAGGTTAGGTCAAGGCGATGACCCTTCGGGTCGATGCCTTTCGCTTGCTGTTGCAATAACTGTTATTGCAATGATTCGTCTGTTGCAGTGCACAATAGCAAAGCGTTTTGTGCACTGCAACATGATTTTCGATGCTATTGTCGAAACCGCTCGTGATTGCATATTTCTGCGTCGTGGGTGTGCTGCAACTGAGGGGCATGGAGTAGCGTAGAGCAGGCCGATGACACTGATATGACGCTTGAAAGTGCAGAGAACGGGCACCATTGTGGTTAGTGGACCGTGGCACGACCTCTGTTTCAGGAGCAGTGCATGACTCAAACTCGAATTGAACGCGACAGCATGGGTGACCTCGAGGTGCCAGAGAGTGCCCTCTACGGTGCCCAGACTCAGCGTGCCATCAATAATTTCCCGGTGTCGGGGCAGCCAATGCCACCGGCCTTCATACACGCCATTGCACGCATCAAGCGTGCTGCCGCGACGGTCAACCAGCAGTTGGGACTGCTGGATGATAGACGCGCGGAGGCCATTGTCGCTGCCGCCGATGAGATCATTGCTGGTCGGCATGATGACCAGTTCCCCATTGATGTGTTCCAGACGGGCTCCGGCACCTCGAGCAACATGAATGTGAATGAGGTGATCGCTCATCTGGCATCCAGCGATTCACTGGAGGTGGCTCCCAATGATCACGTCAATATGGGGCAGTCGAGTAACGACGTGATTCCTACTGCGTTGCATCTGTCCGCGGCGATTGAAGTGACGGGGTCGCTGCGACCGGCACTGGTGCATCTGCGTGAGGCTATCGACGGCCGTGCTGATGAGCTGGATCAGGTCATCAAGACCGGACGTACCCATCTCATGGATGCCATGCCATTGAGTATGGGACAGGAGCTGCGCGGTTGGTCCAGCCAGTTGGGTCAGGCCATTGAGCGCTTCGATAGTGCTCTGGTAAGGGTCTGTCGCCTGGCGCAGGGCGGTACGGCTGTGGGAACGGGAATCAATGCCCATGCGGAATTTGCCGAGCGGATGGCTGGAGAATTATCCAATCAGACGGGGTTGAGCCTGACGCCCAATGACAGCTTCTTTGCCAGCCTTGGCTCCCAGGACGCTGCCGTGGAACTGTCGGGACAGTTGCGTGGACTGGCCTGCGTGGTGATGAAGATAGCCAATGACTTGCGCTGGATGAACTCGGGGCCCCTGGCCGGACTGGGAGAGATCGAGCTCGAGGCGTTGCAGCCTGGCAGTTCGATCATGCCTGGCAAGGTCAATCCGGTGATCCCTGAGTCTGCTGCCCAGGCCGCGGCCCAGGTGATTGGTCTGGATGCCGCGGTCACGGTGGCGGGGCAGAGTGGTAACTTCCAGCTGAACGTGATGTTACCGCTGGTGGCCAATAATCTGCTGACCTCCATCAAGCTGATGGGCAATACCGCTCACCTGTTGGCCGATCGAGCCATTGCCACCTTCACGGTGCGTGAGGACCAGCTACGCGAGCCGCTGGCTCGTAACCCGATTCTGGTCACCGCCTTGAACTCGGTAATCGGCTATAACGCTGCAGCAGCCATCGCCAAGAAGGCTTACCAGGCGGGTCGGCCGATCGTGGATGTTGCCGAGGAAGAGACCGAGCTATCACGTGAGGAGCTCGAGCGGCTATTGGATCCCGCAGCGCTGACTCGGGGTGGGATTCCGGAGTGAGGTGAGGTTATGGCGCTTCGGCCCGTGATTCGGGCCGAAGCACTCGGAATCAGGTTGCGGTGGCAGTGCCGAGGGCGCTGTCGCCGGAGTCAGCTTGCCTGGACGTGGCGCCATCCTGCCGGTGTGCCGGGCTTTGCTGGTGTGCTTGTTGTCCACGCTGCAGGGTGAAGTATTCCTGCAGACGTATGTCGGCATCGTTGCCGAACAGAATCTCGCAAGCCTCCTTCAGGCCTGGCGACTCATGAATTTCGGCCTCGCTGACCACCAGTGATATCTTGGAGCGTCGACGCAGAAAATCTTCGAGGCGCGTCACCATCTCGCGGCTTTGTGCATGCTCCAGCTCACAGCGCAGGTACTCAGTGCCTTCGATCAGCAGCTCGGCCTGGGCGGCGTCCTGTCCGATGCGCTCGAGCATGGCGAAGGCCCCCTCACCATAGCGACGCCATAGGCGCACGCTGAGCGGCTCGCTCGAGGTGGATGGCGTCATCTGGTCGAGCCCGATCTGTTGAGCGCGCTCGATGAAGGCCTGGTGGGTCTCCGGGCCGGGCTCGCCATACCAGAGTGCATCCGGCTCGGGGATCTCGATGCCCAGTTGCTGTACCTCCTTGACGATTTCCTCGCCGACATTCAAGCAATCGGTCAGCTTGCCGCCAAAGATGCTGATATGACCATCCTTCTCGCTGATGTCGATGGCATGCTTGCGTGACATCTGCAGGAAGTCGCGACCACCATTCTGGTTGGACCTGACGGCCAGCGGTCGCACCCCGCAGCGTGTAGCGATGATGTCATCGCGAGTCAGCGGCTTGTCGAGTGTCAGACGCTTGTTGATGTTGTCGAGCACGAAGTTGATATCGTCATCGGTAATCTCGACCTCGGGGTACTCTTCACGAGTATCGGTCGTGCCGATGCAGGTGCGTGGCCCCATGGGGATCACGAAAAACAGTCGGCCATCATCGGCGAAGAATGCCAGAACGCGCCTTTGCTCTGTCAATTGGGGCACGATCAGATGGATGCCCTTGGAAAACGCATGGTGATGGTCCGTGTGCTGGCCAGTCAGGTGGTTGTGCTGGTCGACCCAGGGGCCTGCGGCATTGATCACCACTCGAGCGCGAACTTCCAGGTCTGATTGGTTGGTTACGTCGCGTAGCTGGCAGTGCCAGACACCGTTCTCGCGTTTCGCACCCAGCGATTCCACGTAGTTGGCTGCACAGGCGCCGGCATCCAGGGCGTTGCGTACGAAACTGAAAACGAAGCGTGCGTCGTTGTCGTGCAGGTAGGCATCGGAGTACTCGAAACCGCCCAGCGCGTCATCCGTATTGATGATCGACTCTTCGCGCCGGATGGCACGCGGCTTGAGAAAACGCGGTATCCGGGTGAAGCCGTTTCCCATCAACCAGTACAACCAGGTCCCCGCCCAGAGGGTGCGGGGATGGAAGCGAAAGCCCTTGCTGATGGTGGTGAGAAAGCGAATTTCCTGGACCGTGGAAGGGAAGCTCTCGATCAGGTGGTTACGACTTCGGCACAGTTTGCGCACCAGGGCGAAGTCGTGGCTCTCCATGTACTTGATGCCACCCCAGACCAGGTTGGAAGACTGCTGACTGGTGGCGCTGGCGAAATCGCCGCGATCGATGAGCGCCACCTTGACGCCCTTGCCGGCCAATGCCGCCGCTGCTGACGCGCCATTGATGCCGCCACCGACGATCAGCACATCGAAGGTGTCTTCCGTCAGTCGTTGAAGATTGCTGTTGCGCAGTTGCATTGGATTGGCTCCTGGTGGCGCTTGCCGACCCCTGTTGATTAGTCCCGTTCCCAGCCCATGGTGCGTTCCACGGCCTTTTTCCAGCCCTTGTAGCGCTGTTCTCGATCTTCGACTGACATGCTCGGTTCGAAGGTGCGTTCGATCTCACCCTTGTGCGCGACTTCTTCCTGAGTCCACATGCCCACCGCGATGCCGGCGAGATAGGCCGCTCCCAGGGCGGTGGTCTCGGTCAGTTTGGGGCGGTCGACATTGACGCCGAGCATATCGGCCTGGAACTGCATCATGACGTTATTGGCCACCGCACCACCATCGACCCGTAACGACTTGAGCGTGATGCCTGAGTCTGCCTGCATGGCGTCAATGATGTCGCGGGTCTGATAGGCGAGGGCATCCAGCGTGGCACGGGTGATGTGTTCCTTGCTTGAGCCGCGAGTCAGGCCGAAAATGGCACCGCGCGCATACATGTCCCAGTACGGGGCACCGAGCCCGGCGAAGGCCGGTACCACATAGACACCGCCGGAATCCTCGACCTTGCCGGCGTAATACTCGGAGTCCTCGGCGGAGTCGATCATCTTCAGCTCATCGCGCAACCACTGCACGGCGGCGCCGGCGATGAAGATCGACCCTTCCAGTGCATAGGTCACCTTGCCGTTCAGACCCCAGGCAATGGTGGTCAGCAGGCCGGACCGCGAGGGAACCGGTTCCTCGCCGGTATTCATCAGCAGGAAGCAGCCGGTACCGTAGGTGTTCTTGACCATGCCCTTGTCGAAGCATGCCTGACCAAACAGTGCGGCTTGTTGGTCGCCGGCGATTCCCGCGATGGGCAATTTGGCACCACCGAACATCCTGGCGTCTGTTGTGCCGTAGATCTCGCTGGACGGACGCACCTCAGGGAGCATCGCTCGAGGAATATCGAGAGCTTCCAGCAGGCGCTCATCCCAGTCGAGAGCATGAATGTCGAACAGCATGGTACGTGAGGCATTGGTCACGTCGGTGACATGGCGCTCGCCTCGGGTCAGGTTCCATACCAGCCAGGAGTCCATGGTGCCGAACAGCAGCTCTCCGCGTTCGGCACGCTGCTGGGCACCCTCAACATTGTCGAGAATCCAGCGAATCTTGGTGCCAGAGAAGTAGGCATCGACCACCAGGCCTGTGGTGTCGCGAATATGCTGCTCGAGACCCTGTTCCTTGAGCGCATCACACAGCGGAGCGGTCCTGCGATCCTGCCAGACGATGGCGTGATGAATCGGCTTGCCGGTGGCCTTGTCCCAGACCACGGTGGTCTCGCGTTGGTTGGTAATGCCGATGGCGGCGACTTCGGTAGGAGAGACGCCCTGGGTTTCGAGCACTTCGCGAGCCACGCCCATCTGGCTGCCCCAGATTTCCATAGCGTCGTGTTCGACGCGACCAGGCTGTGGATAATGCTGCTGGAACTCCTTCTGCGCGATGCCGACGATACGGGCATCACGATCAAAGAGAATAGCGCGACAGCTGGTGGTGCCCTGGTCCAGGGCAAGAATGTATCGGGTTTCCGGAGAGTGCTGTGCTTCCATGGTGGCGGCTCCTGAGTGAATCTAGTTGTTTGAATGCCAGAGGTCGGCAGGGTTGCATGAGATCAATAAGGTGTCTGGTCGAGGTCAGTCGCATCCCTGGCGCTTGAGATGGGCCGCCTGTCGGCGCGCGCCAATCACGCCATAAAGCAGCCACAGCACCACCGCGCCGATTGCGAGGCAGAGCAATAATGTATCGCCGTTGACGAACACGTGCTGGTAGAACTGCGCTCCCGCAAGCCCACCGATGATCGGACCGACCACCGGGATCCAGGCATACTGCCAGTGGTTGCCGCCCTTGCCGGGAATCGGCAGTAGGGCATGCGCCAGGCGCGGACCCAGGTCGCGGGCCGGGTTGATGGCGTAGCCGGTGGTGCCGCCCAGCGATAGGCCAATGGCCAATACCAGCAGCCCGACAATCAGTGGGTTGAGGCCATCCGTGAATTGATTGGCGCCGATCGCCAGTATTCCCACTACAAACACAAAGGTACCGATGATTTCGCTGGCGAGGTTGGCCAGAGGGCGGTCGATAGCAGGATCGGTACAGAATACTGCGCGCTTTGCGTCGCTGTCGGAGGTGGCTTCCCAGTGCGGAGCATAATGAAGCCATACCACGCTGGCGCCAATGAAGGCGCCGATCATCTGGGCCAATATATAGCCAGGTACATCACGCCAGGGGAATTCTCCGAGGCTGGCCAGCGCGAGGGTGACGGCCGGGTTGAGATGTGCGCCACTGAACTGGCCAACCGCATAGACCGCCATCGCCACTCCCAGGCCCCAGCCAAAGGTGATCACGATCCAGCCGCCGGCAGCAGCCTTGGATTCCTTGAGCACAACACCAGCTATTACGCCACCGCCGAAGATGATCAGTAGCATTGTGCCCACGAGTTCGCCGATAAACGGAGTCATGACGGCCGGTCTCCTTTGTTTCCGATGGTTTGTTGTAATGAATCCCGAACGTCCTGATGTTCGAAATACGCCTATAAAGTTCGAATTCGAACAAACAATAGTGCGATAGCGAACAGCGAACAAGTGTAAAAGGCGCGTATTGTCTACACCTTTGGTCGTATCCAGTGTTTGAGTGTGCATAGTGAGAGGGGGAGGGAGCAGGCACGGTTCAGCCATTCAGGGCCTGTATGGCTGGCCTGGGTTGAGGCAGCAGCGGATCACACATCTCGCTGATGTTCACAAGGAGTGTTGCGATGTTCGAAAATGGTGAGGGTCAATGCTGAAGCTTGATACCCTCTGACAGCATTCTGTTGGGGCGCTGAGGTATAGGCGGGCACTGGACGAAGGCCAGCGAATGGTCGAGATCACAAAAGGTCTGCGCTGAATGGGTAGCGGCCGGGCTCGAAGGCTTCAGGCGATATGCAGGTTTACATCATGCTCACGCAGCAGACGCATGATGTCGGCCGGTGGTTCGCGGTCAGTGAATAGTGCGTCGAGCTGTGAGACATTGCCCTGACGGACCACCGGGTTGCGATGGAACTTGGAGTGGTCCGCGGCGAGGAACACCTGGCGAGAATTGCCGATGATCGCCTGAGCAACACGAACCTCCTGATAATCGAACTCGAGCAGAGAGCCGTCTTCGTCGATACCGCTGATGCCGATCAAGCCGATATCGACCTTGAACTGGTTAATGAAGTCGATGGTCGCCTCGCCGATGATGCCGCCATCCCGAGCACGGACCTGGCCACCGGCAACGATCACGTTGAAGTC
This sequence comes from Halomonas huangheensis, assembly GCF_001431725.1. Taxonomy (NCBI): domain Bacteria; kingdom Pseudomonadati; phylum Pseudomonadota; class Gammaproteobacteria; order Oceanospirillales; family Halomonadaceae; genus Halomonas; species Halomonas huangheensis. The sequence continues at coordinate 1,919,905 of NZ_CP013106.1, forward strand.
CTCCTTGTGATGGAGAACCGCCGCCACATTGAGATTGTTGGTGATGATTTCCAATCCCTGATGATCGAGAAGCGCCTCGGCGACCAGCTCATTGCTGGTACCGATATTGATGAACAGGGACGAATGGTTGGGCACTTCGCGTGCCACGGCTTCAGCGATACGTCGTTTGGCATCGAGGTTGAGTGTCTTGCGAGTGGCATAGGCTGTATTGACGGTACTGGATTCCAGTCCGGCACCGCCGTGCACCCGACGTACGCGCCCCTCGGCGGCCAGTGCATTGAGGTCACGGCGTATGGTCTGTGGTGTGACCGCAAAGTGCTCGGTCAATTGCTCTATGCTGGCGTAGCCCTGCTGGCTGACCAGTTCGATGATGGCCGTATGGCGTTGTTGTTGGTTCATTCAGGGCTCCATATGGTGTCTCGTCAGTCCGTCGTGCTTCAGAGCCATCCGGCATCGTCGCTTATTGGCACGCTGGATGACGCTGCAGACTTGCGAAACATCATACCAGGGACCATGCCCTGATCGTAAACGAACATGGTGCGGCTGGCGATGATCAAAGAGTCGGCTTCCTGTACGTAACTCAATCACTTGCATTTAGCCGCCATCTGGGTAGAATACGCATCCGTTGTCAGGGCAGTCATTGCCTTGGGACAGTTGCGGGGTTGCTTGCAAAGCGTTTCTTGAAGAAGTCTTGAAGAACAGCAGCAGGACCATAGCTCAGTTGGTTAGAGCGCTACCTTGACATGGTAGAGGTCGGCGGTTCGAATCCGCCTGGTCCTACCACCTTGCAACACTCTGTCGCACGAACATACAGGACCATAGCTCAGTTGGTTAGAGCGCCACCTTGACATGGTGGAGGTCGGCGGTTCGAATCCGCCTGGTCCTACCAGTGTTCCTCCGCGATCTCCCGACAACACCGCTTTCCAGGACCATAGCTCAGTTGGTTAGAGCGCTACCTTGACATGGTAGAGGTCGGCGGTTCGAATCCGCCTGGTCCTACCAGATACAAGAAAGCCCCCATCGCTTCTGGCGATGGGGGCTTTTTGTTGTTGCGGCGGGAGCCCGAGCTATGAATAGCTCGGGCTGTAATCTGTGAGTTACAAGAGGGAAGGGGAGAGAAGGAAGAAACCCCGAACCCCGGTTCTTGTCTGTGTTCTGGCGGGTGGCATTGAGCTGCTCACAGCTCGGGGCTTACGGCTGCGACCGCAGTTCCGTCTGCTCGCGAAACACTTCAATCAGCCCTTCAATCCCGTTCTGATCTTCTGCGCTGAAGCGACCTGTGACCGGGCTGTCCAGATCGAGGACCCCCCATAGTTCGCCATCCTCAGCGATAACGGGTACTACCAGTTCTGACTGGGAGGCGCTGTCGCAGGCAATGTGATCGGCAATGGCGTGAACATCATCGACACGTTGCGTCTGACGGCTGCGGGCCGCGGCTCCGCAAACTCCCTTGGAGAACGGAATGGGATGGCAGGCCGGTTTGCCCTGGAAAGGGCCGAGCGACAGTACTTGTGGCTGCCGCTGCAGGTAGAAGCCTACCCAGTTGAGCTCCGGGAGTTCCTGCATCAGGAAGGCGCTGGTCTGGGCGCTGTTGGTCAGCCAGTCGCGGGTATCAAGCAATGCCCGCAGTTGGCGAGCGAGTAGAGCATAGTCGGTCATGAGACATTCTTTCTTCGGTGGTTCGGTAGCCTGAACGGCAGAAGGCCGGCGCAATGCCGGCCTTCTTCAAGGTGTTGCCATTACTCCCAGCCGGGAACGGCTGCACCCTTGAACAGTTCGTCGGCCTTGGCGGCGACTTCATCTGACTGGTAGGCCTCGACCAACTGCTGGATCTCCTCGCGTTCTTCATCACCCGCGCGTACTGCGATGATGTTGACATAGGGAGACTCGGGGCCTTCGCGCACCAGGGCGTCATCCAGCGACAGGCCGGCAGGCTGAGCAAAAGTGTTGTTGATGAAGGCGAGATCGACATCGGGAAGGATGTGCGGAAGCTGTGCTGCTTCGATTTCCTTGAAATCATAGTCGTGCGGGTTGTCGACGATATTCAGCGGTGTTGCTTCGAGGTTTTCCGGGTCGTCGAGCTTGATCAGTCCCTTGTTGTGCAGCAGGATCAGCGAGCGTCCTTCGTTGGACGGATCGTTGGGCAGCGCGATGCTGGCACCGTCCGGCAGGTCGTCGAGACTGTCGTGCTGCTCGGAGTAGGCACCGATCGGGTAGACAAAAGTGCGCCCGGCAATGGCAAAGTCAAAGCCGCGATCACGTACCATGGCATTCATGTACGGCTCGTGTTGGTAGGCATTGGCGTCCAGGCTGCCATCGGCCAGCGCGGCGTTGGGCGTAACATAGTCGGTGAACTCGATGATTTCGACTTCAAGGCCGAACTTCTCCTCGGCGATATCCGCAGCGACCTGCATGACATCGGTTTCCGGGCCAGCCACGGTGCCTACCTTGATGTGGTGGTCGTGAGCCAGTGCCTGACCAATGGACAGCGACAGTGTGGAAAGCGCGAGGGCGCCGATCAATGTCTTGCGCATCTTTGTATCTCCCTTCAACTCTTTTTCGTTAGCCGTTCTTTTTCGTTAGTCATCAGATGGTGACGCTGGAGTCGATATTAATGGAATAAGAAGCCAAAGTGTAATTCTGTTTGGTTATTTGTGTGACCGTCCGCCAGCATGGATCACTTGTGGTTGCTCTTGCGCACCAGGTAGTCGCCAAGACTCTGCAGGCCCTGGACCATGATGACCAGAATCACCACGGTGACCAGCATGATCGTCTCATTGTAGCGCTGGTGGCCGTAGCGAATCCCCAGATCGCCGAGGCCGCCACCGCCCACGGCACCGGCCATGGCCGAATAGCTGATCAGTGTGACCACCGTAACGGTCAGGGCCGTGTAGATGCCGCCACGGGCTTCCGGCAACAGCACCTTGGTAATGATCTGCCAGGGCGTGGCGCCCATCGACTGGGCGGCTTCGACCAATCCCGGAGAAATTTCATTCAGAGCACCTTCGACCAGTCGGGCGACAAAGGGAATGGCGGCGATGGTCAGCGGTACCGCTGCAGCCGCAGTGCCGATGGAAGAGCCCACCAGCAGGCGTGTGAACGGCACAATGGCCACCAGCAGGATAATAAACGGGATCGAACGGCCGATATTGGTGACCACACTGAGCACCGACTGCAGCACCGGCTGGGCCAGAATCTGCCCTGGGCGGGTGACATACAGCAGCACTCCTAGAGGGATGCCGACCAGGGCGGCGATGATGCCAGAGATTGCCACCATGTAGAGGGTCTCGAGGGTGGCTTCGAGAATCAGATCAATCATTGCGCTGGACATGGCCAAGCACCTCCACGTTCAGGTCATGAGCCATCAGGTAGTCAATGGCGCGCTGAGTATCGTCGGCATTACCCATCAGTTCGGCAATCATCAGGCCCAGGGTGCGGTCCTGGATGGATTCCACCTTGGCCTGGAGGATGCTGACATCGACACCGCACTCGCGCACCAGGCGCGAGATCAGTGGCGTAGCCACGGCGTCCCCTGAGAAGCCCAGACGCACTATGGGATGGGTGTGTTCGTCAGGCGCTTCAAGCAGCCGGTCGATCAGTGCGCGCGGTGGCTCCAGTTCGAGAAAGTCATTGAGGAAGTGGCGGCCGAGGCGGGTACGCGGCGCGGTGAAGAAATCGCCGACATTGGCTTCCTCGACCAGTTCCCCGTCGCTGATCAGACTGACGCGGTGACAGATACTCTTGACCACCTCCATTTCATGGGTGATCAGCAGAATAGTCAGGCCCAGTTTGTGATTGATGTCCTGCAGCAGTTCCAGTATCGATGCCGTGGTCTGCGGGTCGAGTGCTGAGGTGGCCTCGTCGCAGAGCAGTACCTTGGGGCGACTGGCGAGAGCGCGGGCGATGGCAACACGCTGCTTCTGTCCGCCAGACAGTTGGGCGGGGTATTGGCGCGCCTTGTCGCTGAGGCCGACCAGATCGAGCAGTGGTGTGACCCGTTCGCGGATCTCATTGCGTGACACGCCCATCAGTTCGAGTGGCAAGGCCACATTGTCGAAGACGGTGCGTGATGTCAGCAGGTTGAAGTGCTGGAAGATCATGCCGATGCGATGGCGAGCCTTGTTCAGCGTGTCGCGAGACAGGCTGGTCAACTCCTGGCCATCCACGTGCACCTTGCCGGAGCTGGGGCGTTCAAGCAGGTTGACGCAGCGGATCAAGGTTGATTTACCAGCACCTGACAGGCCAATGACGCCGTGGATCTGTCCGGCGGGAACTTCCAGGTCGATGTTCTTCAGTGCAGTGACCGCGCGTGGGCCGCTGCCGAAAGTCTTGGAAATGTTTTGCAGTCGTATCATCTCAGCCACTCGGTGGTGCCGATGACTGCGGGGATGGGCCTGGGTGAAGTGCAGGAAGGTGACGAAAAAAGGCCACCCTGACGGGTGGCCATCAACGCTGGACACACCCTTTTAGCTGCACTTCACCCGACAACGCCTTGTGAGCGTCGTCGTGCTGGCGCCCGCAATCCGGGTACAAATCGGCGCCTCAAAAATGTAGCGGGCAAGCATAGGGGCGCTGGAGTTCAGTGTCAATGATCTGAGGCTGTCAATGCATTGTTCGCACCAGTTGTTGGTTGTTTTGCCGGAAACTCGACTACGCAACAGCAGCCGATGACGAATGTATTGCTACTGTACTGCTACTCCTCTGGATGCGTCAGAAGAGCGAAAATGGTATCAATGAGCGCCTTGCGCGTGCCAACGACCTCGGGCTGTCGCGTCGCCAGCGGCTTGAACCATCAGCAGCATAGATCATCAGTAGTGAAGGGGAGACCTTTGTATGTTTACCGGTATTGTTCAGGGCACAGCAACGCTGCTGGCCATCGAAGAAGCGCAGGATTTTCGTACCCATGTGGTGGCACTTTCCGAGGACTTACGTCAGGGACTGGAGCTGGGTGCTTCCGTATCACACAACGGGGTGTGCCTGACGGTCACTGCTATTGATGGTGAACGCATCAGTTTCGATCTGATGCGTGAAACTCTCAGAATCACCAATCTCGGTGATCTGGACGTTGGCGATTACGTCAACATCGAACGCGCCGCACGTTTCGGTGATGAGATCGGCGGACACGCCATGTCCGGACATGTCTCGGGGATGGCCGAGCTGGTTGAGCTGGATGAAGCGCCCAACAATCGCCGGCTGTGGTTTCGTCTGCCGCAAGGACTGGAGCGTTTTGTATTCGCCAAGGGCTATATCGGCATCGATGGTATCAGTCTGACCATTGGCGATGTTCGTGCCTTTGCGGGAGAGCAGGGGCGGGAATTCTGTGTCGATCTGATTCCCGAGACGCTGTCGCGTACTACGCTAGGCGATCGGCGGCCCGGTGCTCGGGTCAATATCGAGATCGACCCCCAGACCCAGGCCATTGTTGAAACTGTGGAGCGCGTACTGGCATCACGCGATTGACGGAGTGCCGGGGGAGTACATGACTGCGCCTATACCGACATATTGCCTATTCTGGTAGAGTGTCGCGCTTTTCGTGGCGCTATCTTCTACAGTCGATCTTACCCTCAATCGATCTCACTCCAGGATCCGGCATATGTCCCATCCCGACTCCAGCAAGACAGAAAATCATAACAACAGTCTGCTCGACCGCTATTTCAGGCTCAGTGAGCACGGTACCAATGTCAGAACGGAAGTGATTGCAGGTATCACGACCTTCCTGACCATGGCTTACATCATTTTCGTCAATCCCAGCATCCTGGCTGAGGCGGGAATGGACAGCGGTGCAGTGTTCGTGGCGACCTGCCTAGCGGCTGCAATCGGCTGTCTGATAATGGGCCTGTGGGCCAATTATCCGATTGCCCTTGCTCCGGGAATGGGGCTCAACGCCTTCTTTACCTATACCGTGGTACTCGGTATGGGCCATACCTGGCAGGTGGCGCTGGGGGCAGTGTTTCTCTCTGGCTTGACCTTCTTCCTGCTCAGTATCTTTCGAATTCGCGAGTGGATCATCAACTCGATTCCTTTACCCCTGCGTTTAGGAATTGCCGCTGGTATCGGGCTGTTTCTGGCGATGGTGGCGCTCAAGAACGCCGGTATCATTGTCGATAGTCCGGCGACCCTGGTAACGGTAGGCGATCTGTCCCAGCCCGGCCCCCTGTATGCACTTGCCGGTTTCTTCGTGATTACAGCGCTGGCGTATCGCCGTGTTACCGGTGCGGTCATGATCGGTATTCTGGGGATTACCGTGCTGGCGATCATTCTTGGTCACAATGAGTTTGCCGGCCTGATGTCAATGCCGCCATCGGTGATGCCGACCCTGATGCAGATGGATATCGCCGGGGCGTTGGATGTTGGCATGGTCAGCATCATCTTCGCATTCCTGTTTGTGGATCTATTCGATACTTCCGGCACTCTGGTGGGGGTTGCTCACCGTGGTGGCCTGCTGGAAAAAGACGGGAAGTTACCGCGCCTTGGGCGTGCATTGATGGCGGACTCCAGCGCCACCATGGCTGGTGCCGCACTGGGCACTTCCACTACTACCAGTTATGTTGAGAGTACCTCGGGCATTGCCGCGGGAGGGCGCACAGGACTGACGGCGGTGGTGGTTGCCTTGCTGTTCCTTGCCAGTCTGTTCTTTGCGCCGCTTGCCGGGTCCATCCCGGCGTACGCTACTGCTGGCGCACTGTTGTATGTGGCTTCGCTGATGGCTGGCAGTCTGGCGAGCGCTGACTGGGATGACGCTACGGAAGCTGCGCCAGTGCTGATTGCTGCTCTGGCCATGCCGTTGACCTTCTCGATCGCTGAGGGCATTGCGCTGGGCTTCGTCAGCTACCTGGCGATCAAGGTGCTGGCCGGCCGCTTCTCCGACCTCAACCCCGCTGTGGTGGTGTTGGGTCTGTTGTTTGCGGTCAAGCTGATCTTCATCGATTGATGCCATGCCCGTCTGGCGCATGCAGTGCCAGACGGGCATGTCTTTCACCCAGGTACATGTCTTACGTACCTGAGACGAACACTGCTTCATAGAGACATGTGATGAGTATCTACGGCGACTACATCAAGTCGGTCATTCGTACCGTTCCCGACTGGCCGCAACCCGGCGTCAATTTCCGTGACATCACGCCGCTGTTGCAGAACAGCGCGGCGTTTCGCAAGTTGATCGACAGCTTCGTTCATCGTTACCAGGAGATGGATCTCGACGCCATTGCCGCTATTGATGCTCGTGGCTTCATCATTGGCGCGCCGCTGGCCTATGAATTGGGCTGCAGCTTTGTGCCGGTGCGCAAGAAGGGCAAACTGCCGTTCAAGACCATCAGCCAGACCTATACCCTCGAGTACGGTCAGGCCGAGGTGGAACTGCATTCCGATGCGTTCCGTGAAGGTGATCGGATCCTGATCATGGACGATCTGATTGCCACCGGTGGCACCATGCTGGCAGCCGCCGAACTGATCTCTCGCAGCGGTGGTCAGGTAGTGGAAACGGCGGCCATTATCGACCTGATAGAGCTGGGTGGTTCGCAGAAGGTACGCGATGCCGGTTATAGCGTATTCGCTGTCTGTTCCTTCACCGAGGATGAATGATTCCATGAGCAGCCGATATCACAAGCATTTCACCGTTTCCTGGGACCAGTTGCATCGCGATGTTCGCGAACTCTGTCACCGCCTGATGGAGCGTGACCTCAAGGGTATCATCGCCGTGACTCGCGGTGGTTTGATTCCGGCGGCGTTGATTGCCCGCGAGTTGGACATACGCCTGATCGATACAGTGTGCATCAAGAGCTATGAGCATATGGACCAGGACGCGCTGCATGTGCTCAAGGGCGTGGACCATGACGGCGATGGCTGGCTTCTGGTCGATGATCTGGTCGATACCGGCAAGACTGCCCGCGCGGTGCGCGAGATGCTGCCGCAAGCGTATTTCGTGACAATCTATGCCAAGCCGGAAGGGCGTCCGCTGGTTGATCAGTATCTGACCGAGGTAGCTCAGGACTGCTGGATTCAGTTTCCCTGGGATATGGGGGTGGCTTACGTCGAGCCGCTTGTGGATCGGCATCGTTCCGCGGTGGAGTGATGGATATGACCCAGGTGCTTCCCGATAGCTGGCAGGCGTGGTTGGGTGATGAATTCGAGCAGCCCTATATGCAGGCACTGCGTGAGTTCCTTGCTCGTGAAAAAGCGGCGCGCAAGGTCGTCTATCCGCATTCTTCTGACTGGTTCCGCGCCTTTGAACTGACACCGCTGGATCAGGTCAAGATCGTAATGCTGGGCCAGGACCCCTATCACGGGCCAGGCCAGGCTCATGGTCTGTGCTTCTCGGTGAGGCCAGAAGTACGTACGCCACCATCGCTGGTCAATATCTACAAGGAACTGGCACAGGATGTTGGCTTCCAGCCCGTCAATCATGGTCACCTGGAGAGCTGGGCGCGCCAGGGAGTGTTGCTGCTCAACACCTCGCTGACGGTAGAACACGGCAACGCCGGCTCTCATCGGGGGCAAGGTTGGGAGACCTTTACCGACAAGGCCATCGCCACGGTCAGTGCCAAGGCGCCACCTTCGGTGTTTCTGCTGTGGGGTAGCCACGCACGGGCAAAGAAATCACTGGTTGATACCAGCCGGCATCTGATACTTGAGTCTCCTCATCCTTCGCCGTTGTCCGCGTACCGTGGTTTCTTCGGCAACCATCATTTCTCGCGTGCCAATGCCTTCCTGAAAGAGCATGGTCGTGAGCCGGTGAACTGGCAGTTGCCCGATACCCCCTGAGCGCGCCAGACGGCCCATCATCCGGGCTTTACCTTGAGAGATGGCTTTATTGCACCTCTCCGATGCGGTTAAAATGGCGCGCAAATCCGGGTTTGTCGGCATGTCGTCGGCGATCCTGTCCTGCCGTCATCAAAGAGGTCCTCCCATGAGCGTCCACGCCATCAATCATCCCCTGGTTCAGCACAAGCTCGGCTTGATGCGCGAGGCCGGCATCAGTACCAAGAGCTTTCGCGAGCTGGCAGGAGAAGTGGCCAAGTTGCTCACTTATGAGGCCACCGCTGATCTGGAGCTGGAAAACTATCCGCTCGACGGTTGGAATGGCGAAACCATCAACGTCAAACTGCTCAAGGGAAAGAAAGTTACCATCGTACCGATTCTGCGGGCGGGACTGGGTATGCTGGAGGGCGTGACGGACCTGATTCCCAGTGCTCGCGTTAGCGTAGTTGGGCTCTATCGCGACGAGGAGACCCTCGAGCCGGTGCCTTACTTCTCCAAGTTTGCTGGTGATATGGATGAGCGTATGGCGATTGTCATCGATCCCATGCTGGCAACCGGTGGCTCCATGGTGGCGACTCTCGACATGTTACGCGAGCGCGGTTGCACCCAGATGCGTGTGATCGTGCTGGTTGCGGCACCCGAGGGCATCAAGCGGGTTCAGGAATCCTATCCGGACATCGAAATCTATACCGCCTCGGTAGATGATCGCCTGGATGAGAACGGGTATATCGTGCCCGGCCTCGGCGATGCCGGTGACAAGATTTTCGGAACACGTTGATTGTGTTGATGAGGTAAATTGCGTTGGCGCGGTAAATTGTGTTGATGCGGTAAGGAGCTGAGCGTGAATTGACACGCACTTGCGGCTCCAGAGGCGCGTCCAGAGGGCCCGATGTTCAATAACGAACATCGGGCCCTCTGCGTTGTTGAGAGACGGATGACAGGTATTCTTTCGTCGAGTTAGACAAAAGTTGATTTAACGCATGACTGTTAATAAAAACAAATAGATAGAAGTTCGCTACTGCATTTTTAGAGCCAGCTTGCATAGTTTCGTTTAAGGACATCCGGGCGCTATTTCGAATCCAGGATACGTTAAAGAGGCGTACCCCGGTGAACCGAGGGGTGGATTCGACAGCAGGATGGACGAACGCTTATATGTCCCTGAGCCTGGAAGCGGTCACCCGTGCAGTGGCCAATGAAACACATCTCGATCAGATATCACTGACTCTGGAATCAGGGTCCTTCAATGTGCTGCTGGGCCGCACGCTGGCCGGCAAGACCTCTCTAATGCGCCTGATGGCTGGATTGGACCAGCCAAGTAGTGGTCGCATTTTGATAAACGGTGAGGACGTTACCGGTCGCGGTGTGCGCGAGCGCAATGTGTCGATGGTCTATCAGCAGTTCATCAATTACCCCCATCAGAGTGTCTTTGACAACATTGCCTCTCCATTGAAGATTGCGCGCGTTGCGGGTGATGAAATCCAGCAGCGGGTCCATGAAGTGGCGAGCCTGCTGCATATCGAGCACCTGCTGGAGCGTATGCCTCTCGAACTTTCCGGTGGGCAGCAGCAACGCACGGCGATGGCCAGAGCGTTGGTCAAGGATGCCGACCTGGTACTGTTCGACGAACCGCTGGTCAATCTCGACTACAAGCTTCGTGAGGAGTTTCGAGAGGAACTAGGTGCACTATTTGCCAGCCGTGATTGCATAGCGGTGTATGCGACCACCGAACCCGCTGAGGCGCTGGCGCTCGGAGGACACACAGCGGTGCTCCATGAGGGACGCCTGGTGCAGTATGGAGCGACTGCAGATGTCTATCGGCGACCGCAATCGCTGACCGCCGCCGAGATGTTTTCGGAGCCACCGATCAATGTGTTGAGCGGTTATATTCGTGGCGGCGAGGTGACATTTGACGAGGACGTTCATTTTCCGCTGGACGAGGCGCTCGCGACGTTGGCAGAAGGGCGCTACCACTTCGGCGTGCGGCCTTCACATCTGACCCTGAAGCAACAGTCCGAAGATGACCTGACGTTGAATGTACAGGTTGATCTCGCTGAAATCAGCGGCTCCGAGACCTTCCTGCACGTGCACAGTGACAAGGTATCGCTGGTCGCACATCTGGCTGGCGTGCATAGCTTCGCCGTCGATCAACAGCTACGGCTGTACTTCCCGATCCATGGTCTCTACGCCTTCGATGGTAGCGGCACTACTGTGCACGTGCCTGGTGCTGCGCGGATGAATGTTGCACAGGGAGATGTGTAGATGGCGGAAATAACGCTTTCCGGATTGGCGCATAGTTATCAACAGGATCCGTCTGGTGACGAGGACTATGCGCTTAGACGGATGGACCATGTCTGGGAGGAAGGCGGCGCTTACGCTTTGCTGGGTCCATCCGGATGTGGCAAGTCGACACTGCTCAATATCATTTCCGGATTGCTGGCACCGTCGAGTGGTGAGGTGTTGTTCAATGGCCGTCGTGTCAACGAATTGCCGCCTGAAGAGCGCAACATTGCCCAGGTATTCCAGTTCCCGGTGGTCTACGACACCATGACGGTGTACGACAATCTGGCCTTTCCATTGCGTAATGTGAAAACGCCGGAAGAGGTGGTGCATCAGCGGGTGATGGAGGTTGCGGATAGCCTCGAGCTCAGCGCTCAGTTGCAGCGCAAGGCACGCAACCTCACAGCTGACGAGAAGCAGAAGGTCTCCATGGGGCGTGGCCTGGTGCGCGACGATGTCGCTGCCATTCTATTTGATGAGCCACTGACGGTTATCGACCCACAATTGAAGTTCAAGTTGAGGCGCAAGCTCAAGGAAATTCATCAGCGCTTTGCCATCACCATGATTTACGTGACCCACGACCAACTGGAAGCCTCGACCTTTGCCGACCGCATTGCGGTGATGTATGACGGCCAGATCGTCCAGTTCGGTACTCCTCAGGAATTGTTTGAACGACCCACCCATACCTTTGTCGGCTACTTCATCGGCAGTCCCGGCATGAACTTCGTGACCGTCAGTGAGCAGGGCGGAGAGCTGCTCGCCGATGGCGAAGCTCTGCCGTTATCGGTCGCCTGGCAAGACGCCGTGCGTCAGGCATTACAGCAAACCGATAACGTCAAGCTGGGCATTCGGCCTGAGTTTGTTGAGGTTCTCGACACGAGTACCCGCAATGACGCGCAGCAAACAGTCTCGCTGGCGATGGATGTCGAGCACTGTCAGGACCTCGGCACATACGCCATTGTCACATTGCGTGCCGCGGGCATTCGCCTCAAGGCACGTATCAATGAAGGCCACTCCTTGCCTTTCGATGTTGCGGTGGGGACTCGCGTGGATGTGCGCTTGCCAGCCGAGCAGCTTGGGCTTTATGTCGATGAATTCCGGCGGGAGGTGGAATCATGAGCAAGGTCCGCAATAATCGAGCATGGTGGCTGATCCTGCCGATGCTGGCACTGGTGGCATTCTCCGCGATCATTCCGTTGATGACGGTGGTCAACTATTCCGTGCAGGATGTCTTCGACCCCAGCACTCGCTTCTTTACCGGCAGCGAGTGGTTTGTGCAGATGCTCAACGACCCGGCACTGCAGGCGGCGTTGCTGCGGCAGTTCGCCTTCTCATTGACGATTCTGCTCATTGAGGTGCCGCTGGGCATCGGCATCGCGCTGTTGATGCCGAAACGTGGCTGGCAGGCGTCGGTGGTACTGGTGTTGGTGACCTTGCCATTGCTGATCCCCTGGAATGTGGTGGGCAGCATCTGGCAGATATTTACCCGCGGTGACATTGGTCTGATGGGCTGGAGCCTGCGACAGGTCGGCTATCCCTACAACATTACCTCCAATCCGCTGGATGCCTGGGTCACCATCGTGTTGATGGATGTCTGGCATTGGACCTCGCTGATCGCATTGCTCTGTTACAGCGGTCTTCGTGCCATTCCGGAGGCATACTACCAGGCGGCGCGCATCGACCGTGCTTCGCATTGGGCGATATTCCGTTACATCCAGTTGCCCAAGCTGACCAATGTCCTGGTGATCGGGGTGCTGCTGCGTTTTATGCACTCCTTCATGATCTACGCCGAGCCCTTCGTCTTGACCGGAGGCGGGCCCGGCAATTCGACGACTTTCCTCAGTCAGTCGCTGGCCGTCATGGCCACGGCACAGTTCGACGTCGGCCCGGCAGCAGCGTTTTCCTTGATCTACTTCCTGATCATTCTGCTGGTGTGTTGGGTGTTCTACACCGTGATCATGAATCTGCAGAAGGACAGCGCGTCGGGGGTATCCCATGACTGATGTGATACGCAAGGGAAGGGTGATACGCCGTACCCTGCTGATGGGGCTATATCTGCTATTCGTGCTGCTGCCGATCTATTGGCTGGTCAATATGTCGTTGCAGAGCAACAGCGAGATACTCGGCGAACTGACCCTCTGGCCACAGCAACTCACCTGGGGTAACTACACGCGGATTTTCACTGACTCCAGTTGGTACATGGGCTACGTCAATTCGATTACCTACGTACTCATGAACATGGTGATCAGCATGGCTGTGGCACTTCCGGCGGCTTATGCTTTCAGTCGCTATAGCTTCATCGGCGACAAGCACCTGTTCTTCTGGTTATTGACCAACATGATGGCTCCACCAGCGGTCTTTCTGCTGCCTTACTTCCAGCTTTATTACTCGGTGGGGTTGTTCGATACCCATATCGCCGTGGCACTGGCGCACTGCTTGTTCAATATTCCGCTGGCCGTGTGGATTCTCGAAGGCTTCATGAGCAGCGTACCGCGCGAAATCGACGAGACCGCCTTTATCGATGGCTATAGCTTTCCGCGTTTTTTCCTGCGCGTGTTCCTGCCGCTGATCCGTTCCGGGATAGGGGTCACGTTGTTCTTCCTGTTCATGTTCTCCTGGGTTGAGTTGTTGCTGGCACGCACTCTGACGTCGACACAGGCTCAGCCTATTGCCTCGGTCATGACACGGACCTCGACGGCATCGGGAATTGATTGGGGCACTCTGGCAGCTGCCGGTGTGCTGACCATCGTGCCGGGGATTCTGGTGGTGTTCTTTGTTCGGCATCACATTGCCAAGGGCTTCGCCCTCGGGCGTACCTGAGGAGTCTGCATAATGGATTGGATGGTCTGGACCCTACCTACTGCCATCTTCTTTGCGGCAATTGGCGTCATGCTGGCAGGTATGACGATCTGGGAGCTGGCGTCACCCACGCTGGAGAGGCGTGGTTTCCTGCCGATGGCAACTACCCGAGGAGACCGCTTCTTCATCGGTATGCTCTCTGCCGCATGGATTCATCTGCTGATAGTGGGCTTCACTCCCCTCAGCTTGTGGTTGGCGCTGGGCACTTCGGTAGTCTGGATGCTGATTCTGCTGCGCTGGGGTTAAGAGGGCAGCTTGGCTCCGCATGACGCTTCTGGCAGCGGGGAGTGGCAAGGGAGGAATCGCATGACGGGCAGGAGCAACTGCCTGGGTTCACGGTAGCGGTATTCAACCGCTCGATATCAACCACACGATATCAATAACAAGAGGTGACTATGAAAGCGACGTACAAGACAAGCGCCTGGCTGGCCGTCGGGGCGATGCTCGCCAGCATTGGTACGCAGGCTCAAGAGGATCGTAGCGCGGTCATCGAGCGGCTGGCCGATGAAGTCTTCGCTGACTCGACGCTCAGCCGCGAGGAAAAGATCGCTGAGCTGGAGTGGTTCGCCGAGGCCGCAGAGCCGTTTCGTGGTATGGAGATCAATACGGTTGCCGAGGGCCTGACCACTCACACCTGGGAGCGCGATGTGCTGGCGCCGGCCTTTGAAGAACTCACCGGGATCGATATCACGCACAACATCATCGGTGAAGGTGATGTGGTCCAGAACATGCAGACCCAGATGCAGTCGGGCCGCAATATCTACGATGCCTACATCAACGACTCTGACTCGATCGGTACTCATATCCGCTATGGCGCTACGGTCAACCTGAGCGAGGCGATGGAAAATGAGTGGAAGGACCTGACATTGCCGACGCTGGACCTGGAGGATTTCATCGGTATTCAGTACACCACTGGACCTGACGGTAGTATCTACCAGATACCGGATCAGCAGTTCGCCAACCTCTACTGGTTCCGCTATGACTGGTTCCAGCGCGAAGATCTCCAGCAGCAGTTCCGCGATATCTACGGCTACGACCTGGGGGTGCCGACCAACTGGACAGCCTATGAGGACATTGCAGAGTTCTTCACTGAACACGTCGGTGAGATCGATGGCAAGAAGGTCTATGGTCACATGGACTACGGACGTCGCGACCCGTCGCTGGGCTGGCGTTTTCACGATTCCTGGCTGTCGATGGCGGGTATGGGGAGCCCTGGTGTACCGTTCGGCAATCCGGTTGATGACTGGGGGATTCGCGTCGATGAGAACAGCCATCCGGTCGGTGCCAGCGTCAGTCGCGGTGGTGGCACCAACTCTCCAGCCTCGGTGTTCGCTGTTACCAAGATGGTCGATTGGTTGCGCGACTACGCACCGCCTGAGGCTCAGGGCATGACCTTTGGTGAGGCCGGGCCAGTACCGGCACAGGGCAATGTTGCTCAGCAGATATTCTGGTACACCGCCTTCACCGCCGATATGGTCAGCCCCGACGTGGCAGTGACCGATGACGAAGGTAACCCCAAATGGCGGATGGCTCCATCACCTGTCGGCCCCTATTGGGAAGACGGCATGAAGGTCGGTTATCAGGACGTAGGGGCCTGGACGTTCTTCAACTCCACACCAGAGGATCGTCGCAGTGCGGCCTGGCTGTTCGCCCAGTTCACGGTCTCGAAGACCGTCTCGCTGGAAAAGCTGATGGCGGGGCTGACACCGATTCGCGAATCGGACATCTTCTCCGACCAGATGACAGAGATGGCACCGCAACTGGGAGGGTTGGTCGAGTTCTATCGTAGCCCCAACGAGTCCAACTGGACACCAACCGGCACCAACGTGCCGGATTACCCGCGCATGGCGCCGCTGTGGTGGCAGAATCTTGCTCCCGCAGTCAATGGTGACATCAGTGCTCAGGAAGCGCTGGATAATCTTGCCAGTGACCTCGATAACATCATGACGCGGTTGGCGCGTGCCAAGGTGTTCTCGACCTATGAGCCGGTCCTCAATGAGCCGCGTGATCCTCAGGAATGGCTCGATGAACCTGGCGCACCCAAGGCGAAACTGGATAATGAAATGCCACAGGGCACTACGGTTCCCTATGACCAACTGATGGAAGAGTGGATGTCAGCCGGTACACGTGAGTAGAGCACCGATACGACATACCCGGAGCCTCCGCTGGTATCACCAGCGGAGGCTTCTCATATCCGGGGGTACCACTGAGTAGGTGGAGCCTGTTGCTTATGCACTAGCTGTTGATTATGCATCCAATTATCGCCTGGGCATTGGTAACATAGCGCTTGCCTTGTGATGCACCTCTCCCTGCAATGATTCCCACCCTGGAGCCCTTCATGTCTGACTCTCCACCGTCCGCGACAACTGTGTCCGCGGGATCCATGTCACGCGTCATCCTGACCGGCACACAGATGCTGTTCGTCGCCTTCGGCTCGCTGGTGCTGGTGCCACTGTTGACCGGCCTCGATCCCAATGTTGCGCTGTTTACGGCGGGTATCGGCACTCTGGTATTTCATCTGGTCACTGGTTTGAGTGTCCCTGTCTTCCTCGCGTCCTCCTTTGCCTTCATTGCCCCGATCAACAGTTCCATCGCCAATTTCGGTGTTTCGGCCACGCTCGGTGGCATGATTGCGGCAGGGTTGGTCTATGTTGCCATTTCTCAGGCGGTACGCCTCAAGGGCACGGCATGGTTGCACCGTCTACTGCCGGCGGTTGTGGTTGGTCCGGTTATCATGGTTATCGGCCTCGCGCTGGCACCGATAGCGGTACAGATGGCGACTGGCGCCAATAGTGAAGGCATTGGTTACGGGCGCGCCATGGTGCTGTCGATGTCGAGTCTGTTTGTGACCTTGATACTGGCGGTATTCGGACGTGGTCTGTTGCGTCTGGTGCCGATCATGGGCGGTATCGTGGTCGGCTACCTGTTGGCGCTGACGATGGGAGTGGTCGACTTTACGCCGGTTCGTGAAGCAGCCTGGCTGGCTCTGCCATCCTTTACCGCGCCGAGTTTTCACTGGGCAGCGATATTGTTCATGATTCCGGTGGCCATTGCCCCGGCAGTGGAGCATATCGGCGATATGGTTGCGATCGGCTCGGTAACCGGGCGCAATTACCTCGATAAACCGGGCCTGCACCGCACACTGCTGGGAGATGGTCTGGCCACGATTACTGCCAGTATCTTCGGTGGTCCGCCCAACACCACCTATTCGGAAGTGACAGGTGCCGTTACCCTGACTCGTGCCTTCGATCCCAGAATCATGGTGGTGGCGTCGTTCACCGCGATTGTACTGGCTTTTTTTGCCAAGCTTGGGGCCATTCTTCAGACCATTCCCGCGCCGGTGATGGGGGGGATCATGACGCTGTTGTTCGGTTCGATCGCCGTAGTAGGCATGAACACTCTGGTACGTTCCGGCAAACCTCTGACTGCACCGCGCAACCTGGTGATTGTTTCGCTGGTACTGGTATTCGGTATTGGCGGTATGCAGATCGGCGGCGGGCAGTTTGCCCTCCAGGGCGTAAGTCTCGCAGCCCTGGTTGGGATTGTGCTGAACCTGGTGTTGCCTCCGGCGAAGGAAGAGGAGTAGCTACAGGCTCCTCGTTTGCGGCCTCAGGTCTTAGGCCTCAGGTCTCAGGCGTGGTGCAGTTCCTGGCCACCGTCCGAGAAGGTCGGTGGCGTATTGGCGCTGACGATAACGCACTGCTGGCTACCCTGGTTGCGGAAGCGATGGGGTAGCCGCGAATCGAAGTAGTAGGCGTCTCCAGGGCCGAGTAGACCGACTTCGCCATTGACCGTGATTTCGATCTCGCCGGTGATGATGACACCGCCTTCCTCACCATCGTGCTCAAGCATTTCCTCTCCGGTATCGGCACCAGGCGGATAGTATTCGTGCAGGATCGACATGCGACGATCCGGACGCCTGGCAGCCACCAGCCGCCAGCTGAGCTGCCCATCGCCGATATCAGTGAGTTCGGAGGCACGGTAGAACGGACTGGGGTGATTGGGTTCATCGCCGGCAAAGAATGCGCTGATCGATACCGGCAGAGCGTCAAGAATCTTCTTCAGCGAGCTGACTGATGGGCTCACATTGTTGAGCTCAATCAGTGAGATAGTGCTGTTGGTGACGCCTGCGCGTTTAGCAAGCTCCCGCTGGGAAAGCTGCTTTTCCTGGCGTAGTTGGCGTAACCGCGCCCCAACGTCAAAACCTTCTTCCATGCTGATTTCCATCGCGGCGCTGCCGCTGCTTTCCCGAGGTTTGTTCAATACATGCCGTGCGGCGTGCTGTGCAAAATGTGCAACAGATGATACCTGCTTGGATGAGTCTATGACACATCGCATTCAGCGGATCATTTCCATGAGCGAATGGCGGTGGCGGCCAGCGTAAGGCATGATGAATGGGTAGCTGAATGGTATTGATATCCAGATATAAAGCTCTTGGGAGGCTCGAGTAGTGGCGATGGAGCCTGGAGTCTTGACCGGACTGGTATTGGCGGGCGGTCAGGGGATGCGCATGGGAGGCATCGACAAGGGGCTGATGGAGTTCGCCGGGGTGCCGATGGTAGCCTGGGCAACGCAGTGCCTTCGGCCTCATGTAGATGAAGTCCTGATCAGTGCCAACCGGAATCTCGAGCAGTATGCTGCCTTCGCGGATCGTGTAATCGAAGATCGCGTGGCCGGCTTTCATGGCCCCTTGATGGGCATATACAGTGGCATGTGTGCCAGCCGCAGCGAGTGGGTGGTCATCGTCCCTTGTGATAGTCCCATGCTCCCCGAAGATCTGGTGGCGCGCCTCCATGCTGAAGCCGCATCTGGCGCCGACATTGCCGTCGCCCATGATGGAGAGCGATGGCACCCAGTCGTAGCGATGATCAGACGTGACCTGCATGATGACCTGCGTGACGCGTTGCAAGCCGGTGAGCGCAAGGTGGGCCGCTGGTATGCACGCCACTGTTGTCGATCGGTGGATATGTCAGATTGTGCCGAGACCCTGGCGAATCTCAACTCCGAGGTTGAGCGTGGCGCACTCGAAGCGAGGCTGAGGAGGCGGTATGACAAGCACTACTGACAGTCGGCTGATACTCGATCCAACCCTACCGATTCTTGGCCTCGCGGCCTGGAGTGGGACCGGCAAGACGACATTGCTCGAACAGTTGTTGCCGGCTCTGGGGCATGCAGGTATCCGCAGTGCGGTGATCAAGCACGCCCACCATTCCTTCGATGTCGATCAGCCGGGCAAGGACAGCCATCGCCTTCGCCAGGCTGGGGCAACGCCCATGTTGGTGGCATCCCGACAGCGGTTGGCCTTGATGTTGGAAACACCAGGCGAGGAAGACGCCGATCTGGCGATGCTGGTGCGCATGGTGATGCCGCTACAACCCGACCTCATCCTGGTCGAGGGCTTCAAGGAGTGGCCATTACCCAAGCTGGAGTTGCATCGTGTCGGTCTCGGCAAGTCGTTATTGGTCGAGCAGGACCGCTGGGTGCAGGCACTGGCCTGTGATGAACCGGATGCGATGTCGGTCAGCGTGCCGGTGCTGGACATCAATGATCAGGCGGCAATGGTCGATTGGGTGGTCAGATGGGTACGAGACTGGCCATCGAAGTGCCGAGCTCTGAACGGGGAGTGTCGGCCATGAGTCTTGCTCTGTCGTGCTTCGAACCCGGCGATCATATGCTGAGTGTCGAGCAGGCCAGGCAGGCGGTGCTGGGTCTGATCAAGGCACCGCTAGCCAGTGAGCGCGTCGCTTTGGCTGAGGCACATGGGCGAGTGCTCTCCGAGCCCGTATTCGCCAGCTTCGATGTGCCGGGGCACACCAATGCGGCAATGGATGGAATTGCCCTGGCCTGGCCGCAGGTTGCGGAGGCCGATCAGCACGGCGATGCAGAAGTGGCCAGTAGGGGCCGTCAATGGCTGCGTGTTGGCGAAGCATTGGCCGGGCGTCCCTTTGCGGGTGTCATTGGCGCTGGTGAGTGCGTTGTGATCACCACTGGAGCACCGTTACCAACGGGTACTGACACGGTGATCATGCAGGAGCAGGTTGAAGCACAAGGAGACCTGTTCAGTATCTGTGACCCACAGCTCGTGCGAACCGGACAGAACGTTCGTCAGGCTGGTGAGGATATTGCCTGCGGTGCGACGGCGCTGGCCGCAGGTACACGTCTTGATGCGGCAGCCCTTGGCATGCTGGCCTCTCTGGGATTCGCCGAGGTTGCGGTCAGGCGTAGGGCGCGGGTGGCGGTCTTCTCTACGGGAGATGAAGTGACTGCGCCAGGCGAGCGTCGCGGAGCGGCTGCCATTTATGACGCCAACCGGTTCTCGCTTATGGGATTGTTGCGCGAGCAGGGCGCAGAGGTCATGGATCTGGGAATCATCGTCGATGATCGACAGGCGTTGATTGTGGGGTTGCGGAGGGCGGCCTCTATGGCAGATCTGGTGGTTTCCAGCGGTGGCGTGTCTACGGGACAGGCCGATCATACCCGTGCGGCGCTTGAGCAGCTCGGGCGATTGGCGGTATGGCGTATTGCTCTGCGTCCGGGGCGGCCCATGGCCTGTGGTCTGTTGACGGAACGTGAAGTGCCGTTTCTGGGCCTGCCCGGTAATCCCGTCGCCTGCATGGTCACTGCGCTATGCTTCATGATACCGATGCTACGCGTGATGCAGGGCAGGGAGTCCATTACTGAAAGTTGGCAAGGTATCGCCGAAAGTCACTTCGAAAGCCGGGCCGGTCGTACCGATTTCTGCCGTGGTGTTTATCGTGTTGATCAGCAGGGTAACTTGCGCGTGGTCAATACGGGGGAACAGGGGTCCGGTATTCTATCGTCCATGGTGGCGGCCAATTGTCTGGTCGAGCTCAGCGAGCAAAGCAGCGGTGCTGGGCCAGGTGATATGGTGGCAATTCATCCACTATCCAAATTTGTGTGAGGCACAGTAAATGACGCTTACCCATCTCAATGCACGTGGCGAGGCCAGCATGGTCGATGTGAGCGACAAGGCCTCCACCAGGCGTGAGGCAACGGCGAGCGGTGCTATCTATATGGCTCCCGCCACGCTGGCATTGTTGACGGATGGCAAACTGCCCAAGGGCGATGTGCTGGCTACTGCACGCATTGCCGGAATCCAGGCGGCCAAGCGTACTCATGAGTTGATCCCGCTATGCCACCAGTTGGCATTGTCGGGAGTGGCTGTCGATTTCGATATCGATACAGAGCAGGGGTGTGTTCTTGTGTCGGCGACCTGTCGTCTGGCCGGGCGCACCGGAGTGGAAATGGAAGCGCTGACGGCAGTATCTGTTGCCTGTTTGACGTTGTATGACATGTGCAAGGCCGTCGACAAGGATATGGAAATTTCGCGGATCCATCTCGATGCCAAGCAGGGTGGCCGCTCCGGCGTCTATCAACGAGGCGCCTTGTCGGCGGGCCGCGGTGCGGTCGTATCGGCGGTAAGCGAAGATCCGATTGTCACCGGGCAGGGCGCGAGCGGAGAGATGGATCTGGGATTGGTCCCGGGCGCCGAGCAGTGTGTGCGCGTCAAATGTCTTGCAGAGTTGCGGGAACGGTTGGGGATTGGTGAAGTGGTTGTACCTCTGGACCGCTTGCCGAGTGCCGATGTCGCCGGTCTGAAGACCGCACTGAAGTCCATGGATCCACGCTTTGCCGGACTGGATCAGGGGCGTGTACTCTGTGCCGTCAATCAAGTAATGGCGGGTGATGGCACGCATTTGACCAGTGAGGACGAGGTGGCCTTCTTTCCTCCGGTCACTGGAGGCTGAAATGATCCGGGGGTTGAGATGATCCGAGGGTTGAGATGATAAAAGTTCAGTACGAGCCGTTTGATGCCGGGCAGGAACAACAGTCGCTGTTGGCTGGTCGCACAGATATCGGGGCAGTGGTAAGTTTTACTGGCTTGGTACGTGACTTCAATGAATGCCCGGATGTCGAGGCGCTGACGTTGGAGCATTATCCTGGCATGACCGAGGCGAGTCTCGTGCAGATTGCCGACGAAGCGCATCAGCGTTGGTCCTTGTCGGGGTTGACGCTGATTCATCGCGTTGGGCGTCTGGCACCTGGCGACCCTATTGTGCTGGTTATCGTGGCCAGTGAGCACCGTCGTGCCGCCTATGAAGCCTGTGAATTTCTCATGGATTATCTCAAGACACGTGCTCCGTTCTGGAAGAAGGAACATACCGCCAGCGGCGACTACTGGGTGTCTGAGCGGGAACAGGATCATGCGGATGCCCAGCGGTGGGAGGTAGGTACATCATGACGACACAGCAGTTGATCGATGATTTTGGTCGCAGGGTTTCCTATGTTCGTCTTTCCGTGACGGATCGTTGCGATTTTCGTTGTGTTTATTGCATGAGTGAGGAGATGACCTTCCTGCCTCGCGCACAGGTGCTGACGTTGGAGGAAATCTCGCAGATTGCCAGAGCGTTCACTGAGCTGGGTGTCGAGAAGATCCGGTTGACTGGCGGTGAACCGCTGGTGCGTCGCAATATTTCCGAGCTGGTGAGTAACATCGGTAGTTTGCCGGGGCTCAAGGATTTCACCATGACCACCAATGGCGCAGGGTTGCGCCGTTATGCTGATGATCTGCGTCGCGGCGGGATGTCACGACTGAATATCAGCCTCGACTCCCTGGATCCAGAGCGTTTTCGTCGTCTGACTCGTACCGGTGATTTGAGCAAGGTTATCGATGGAATTCATGCGGCAAAGGACGCGGGCTTCGAGCGCATCAAGCTCAATGCGGTGGTGCTCAAGGGACGCAATGATGACGAAGTGGTGGATCTGGTTGATTTCGCGCGCCGGCACCAGCTCGATATCAGTTTTATTGAGGAAATGCCGCTTGGCGATGTCTCCGATCACTCAAGAGCTGAAACCTATTGTTCCAGTGATGAGGTCCGGGAGGTTATCGAGCCATATTATCCGTTGACCCAGACCACTGAAGCCACGGCTGGTCCATCGCGTTACTTCCGTATGGCGGATAGTGGTACTCGGGTCGGTTTCATTTCGCCTCATAGCCATAATTTCTGCAGCAGTTGTAACCGTGTTCGTGTCACCGTGGAAGGGCGCTTGCTGTTGTGTCTCGGCAACGAGCATTCTGTTGACCTTCGCGCTGTGCTTCGCCGCTACCCCGGTGATGGTGAGCGCCTCAAGCAGACCATCATCGAAGCCATGGCGTTGAAGCCTGAGCGCCATTATTTCAAGACCGATGGTGATGTTCAGATAGTACGTTTCATGAACATGACCGGTGGTTGAGCCCGACGGGCTGTCATCTCTTATTCTACCTTGGTGAACAGACACGGCTTTATGCGCTGCTACGCGTGTAAAGCCGTGTCCGTATTTGTGCTGAACGCCTGCTGAAAATGGGCGCTTACCCGTACGGCTCGTGACCACTACTCTGGCTATCCAGCAAAATCGATGTGCATGAATGCGCAAGTACTGTTCGAAATGACTATGGAAATGCGTTGGATAGGTGAACAGCTTGACCGTATCAACAGTCGAAACAGGGTATAGGGTTACAGGTTTTCTACTGAAATATTCAAAAAAACCTTGTCGATATTCTTGCCAACACAAGCGTAGAGCATATACTTTTCATCAAGTGAATATTGCTATCCTGTGATCGTGTAAAAAGGCATGGAGGGATATATGTCCAGTGAATCTCTTGAGCGTATTGCTCGGAACAAGAATGTGGCGCGCGCCGCAGCCCGTCAGCTGAGCATGGAGCAATTGCAGAAGCTGGCTGAGGTTGTTGAAGAAGTGATTGAACAAAAGAAGGGCGAGGATCGTCAGCGGCAGGAAGAAGAGGTGCAAAAGGCACGCAAGCTGGCAGAGATTCGTGAACAGATCACCGAAGCAGGACTGTCGCTTGATGATCTGGTCTCGGAACAGCCTAAGCGCAAGCGTGGCCGTCCGCCGAAGAACAAGAAGTGATCGGTGGCATTTCGTCCCTTGATATATCTGTAACGATGGATTGAACCTGGGTACGCCGGAGTGTCGATATTGAACGCTCTCATGTCAGTGCACGTATCGTGGCAGAGAAACAACAAGCGGCTCGAGAGCTTTCCTCTCGAGTCGCTTGTTGCATATAAGGGATGCCAGTAGGTGAAGTGCTTCAGTAGGTGAAGTACTTCCAGCAGGTGATGGGCCTAGGGCACGCTATCGACAAGATATTCTGTTTCGGTGGCCATCAATTGCAGTTGGATATCCGGAGTGTGCTGTACATGGTCAGATAGCCAACTTCCGATTCGGGGGTGTAGAAGTCGTCTCAGTCCTGCCAGGGTGTCTGTGGCAATATCATCGAGCTGTTCATCCAGCCAGTCGCAGAAGCTATCTTCGTCCAGTGGGCTGCTTTCACTGGTATCAAGTAGCAGGCGCCCGATGCGTGTCCAGCCTGTCGTAGTGGCTGCCAGGGTAATGGCTATGAACAGGGTGCCATGTCGAGAGATTCGAGCTTGCGTGTCTGATTTCACGGGACTCAGTGCATTGCGTTGCACGAGGCGAACTTGCTGGGGAAACCGCTGTTCAAGGCGTAGTCCGCTGTCATCGAAATGAATCATATCGCCATTGCTCGGCAATAGGTTTGCGGTGATACCCATGCCTCTGGCTAGATCTGCATGCGCAGTCTGGTGAACAGGCTCACCGTGTACTGGCAGTAGATGCGCAGGTTTCACCCAGTGATAAAGGCTTTCGAGTTCCTCCTGGGCAGGATGGCCTGACGCATGCAGTTGCGGATGTGAAAATTCGTCGAGAATATTGACCTCGAAACGTTTCAATCCTCTCTTGAGTCGCTCAATGAGATGCTCATTTCCCGGAATGGCCTTGGCCGAGAAGATCACGCTATCACCGGTGGTCAGCTCGAAATGGGGGTGTCGCCCCTGTGCCAGTCTCGATAGCGCGGCGCGAGGCTCGCCTTGGCTGCCGGTGGCAATTACCAGCACTTCGTCGGCAGGTAGATAGCCGAGATCGGAGGCGGGAACCAATGCTGGAAAGTCGTCGAAGTAGTCGAGCTGCCTGGCGATGGCGACCATTCTCTCCATCGAGCGACCCAGCAGGCTGACACGTCTATTGCAGGATGCTGCGGCGCGCGCAATCGACAGCACTCGAGCCAGATTGCTGGCAAAGCAACTGACCACGACACGGCCAGAGCATTTACCGATGGTCTCGGTCAGCGCTCTGGCCACCTGGCGTTCGCTGTGCGAACGGCCGAGGATATTGGCGTTGGTGGAATCGCCAACCACCAGGTCTACCGGTGCCAGACTACGGAATAACTGCTCATCGACCGGAGCACCGATCACTGGGTCGGGATCGATCTTCCAGTCACCGGTATGCAGAATACGATGCCCCCCAGCCTCCATGATGAGTGCGCAACTCTCCGGGATGGAGTGTGTCACTGGGAGAAAGCGTACGTTGAAGGCGTCGCTGCTGCAGGCTTCACCGGGTTCGATGACCTTGATCGAGGCGGTAGCCAGCCCATGCTCGGCGAAGCGTGTGCGAAGCATTTCCGCCGCCAGTGGTGTGGCGTATATCGGGCAGCCCCAGTTTGGCCACAGCCACACCACTGCACCGATATGGTCTTCATGTCCGTGGGTGATGATCAGGGCTTCCGGCGTGATATTGCATGCCTTGAACGCTTGAGGATCGGGAACCTGCAGGGGGTTGCCGTCGAGGTCCTGGCGAATCAGCATGCCGCAATCTACGGCGATCCAACTGTCGAGATAGCCGTATAGGGTCAGGTTCATGCCGACTTCGCCACAACCCCCCAGCGGTAGTATGCGTAATGGTGGTCGGCGGCGGCGGCGGATCTGAACCTTGGGTGTCGGCATCGCATCAGGCATCGTTGATGATATTCCCCCACTATACGGGAAGCCCTGGTGTCCCCTCAATCCGCGTGGCTGTTCTGAATCAAGGCGCCGTGCCGAGAGCTGGGCTTTTGGTTACAATGCCGGCCTCTGTTTTTACCCAGCCCTGTTTTATCCACCCCTGTTTCATCGAGAGTAGTGTAGTCATGTCACATTTTTATCGTCTGGTGGTGTCCTGCCCCGATCGTCTGGGCATCGTGGCAAGAGTGTCGAATTTCATTGCCGGTCACGGGGGATCCATTACCGAGGCCAGCCAGCACTCGGACCTCGAAACCGGACGGTTCTTCATGCGTTACGAGATTCTTGCTGATTCGATTGGCATGACGCTGGAAGAACTTCGTGAGGCTTTTGAGCCTGTCGCGAGAGAGTTCGATATGCAGTGGGCGTTGCGCGATACCCAGCAGCGTCAACGGGTGGTGTTGATGGTGTCGCGAGAGTCCCACTGCCTGGTGGATCTGTTGTACCGCTGGACGGCGGAAGGACTGGATTGCGATGTCGTGGCGGTGGTGTCCAACCATGATGACCTACGCAGCATGGTCGAATGGCATGGCATACCCTACCATCATGTGCCGGTGACCCCGGAGACCCGACCTCAGGCCTTTGCTCAGGTCGAGCAACTGATCGGAGAGTATCAGGCGGACACCATCGTGCTGGCTCGCTACATGCAGATACTGCCGCCGGACCTGTGCCGCAACTACGCGGGCCGGGTGATCAATATCCACCACAGCTTCCTGCCATCCTTCGCCGGAGCCAGGCCCTATCACCAGGCCTATCAGCGTGGAGTCAAGCTGATTGGTGCGACCTGCCACTATGTGACCGAGGAGCTGGATGCTGGCCCGATCATCGAGCAGGACATCCATCGTGTCAGCCATTGCCACACGCCCACCGATCTGGTGCGTTTTGGTCGTGACGTAGAGAAGACAGTACTGGCACGTGGCCTGCGGTGGCACCTCGAGGATCGTGTGATCATCCACGGTAACAAGACGGTGGTCTTTGCCTGACCGGTATGCCGTGACGAGAGTCGTGGTTCCAGGCTGAAACGGTGGTCTTTAGCCTGGGCTGCGGGCGGATACGTCTGCCGCGGCTTCAGCCGCGGCGCATCCGAGAAGGTTGGGGGTGAGGATCGGCGTGAACTGTGCAGTCTGGATTGAAATGCAGGCCACGGGATTCTCGCCGTTGCCGCGCGCAGGTGACCGTCAGCAACGATAGTGTCAGTGCCTGGCGACAGGCTGCCAGATCGGTACTGGGTGCTGCATTCCGGCAGTGATTCTGCATCTTCTGTTCGAGTTGCTGGAGTTGCTGAAACGCTTCATCGAGTCCTGTATCGCTGCGCACGATGGCGACTCTTGCGCTCATGATCTCGCGCATACGGCTCCGCCATTGCTGAATCTGTTGCTTGTCGATCTGGGGGCCACCCCATTGGGTGCCGACCAACTCTGCGGTGTGGTTCTTGGTTGGCTGATGCAGATGCTGTGCTGCCGCACGAGCGAATACCAGGCATTCGAGCAGAGAATTGCTGGCCATGCGGTTGGCACCATGCAGCCCGGTATAGGCTACTTCGCCCACAGCATACAGTCCACGGACGCCGGTGGCGCCGTTCAGATCCGTGGCGATGCCGCCACAGCTGTAGTGAGCGGCGGGAACCACCGGAATCGGCTGTTGGGTGATGTCGAGGCCGCGACCGAAGCAGTGAGCGTAGATGGTCGGGAAGTGATGGCGGATGTTCTCCGCTCCCAGATGGCGGACATCCAGCAACACATGATCGCTGCCACACTGCTGCATCCGCGAGTCGATGGCGCGGGCCACTACGTCGCGGGGCGCCAGTTCCGCACGCTCATCAATGTCCGGCATGAAACGTTGGCCATGGATGTCGAGCAGGATTCCACCTTCGCCGCGTACCGCCTCGCTGATCAGGAACGGTGGCCCTTCGGGATCGTAAAGACAGGTGGGGTGGAATTGCTGGAACTCCAGGTTGGCCAGCTCCGCGCCAAGTTCCCATGCCATCGCCATGCCTTCGCCACTCGCTGGGCTGGGGCTTGTGGTGTGACGATACAGGCCGCTGGCGCCGCCGGTTGCCAGTACCGTATCACCTGCGAGAAGCTCATGAAGCTCGCCGTTGACATCAATACAGCGGGCGCCGCGACAGGCACCAGCGAGATCACCGATCAGCTCGATGGCAGTAAGGTCGTCGCGGATCTGGATCTCCGGATGTGATGCGACCTTGTCGAGCAGGGTGTCGGTGACAGCGCGTCCAGTGGCGTCATCGGCATGGATGATGCGCCGCGTATTGTGTCCACCTTCTCGAGTCAGGTGATAAGGATAGCTCGCGTCGGGATCGGGGTCGGGAGTGAAGGGCACGCCCATCGCCAGTAGCCACTGGATGGCTGAAGGTCCTTGCTCGACGGTGAAGCGCACTGCGGCTTTCTCGCAGAGACCATCACCGGCAACCAGGGTGTCCTGAATATGGGCCTCGACGTTGTCGGTCGGTGCCAGTACCGCGGCAATTCCCCCTTGAGCCCAGCGACTTGCGCCCTGTGCTTCTTCACCGGGCCGCAACAGGGTTACGGGCCGGTGATCCGCGATCTCCAGCGCCATGGACAGGCCGGCGACACCACCGCCGATTATCAGTACATCAATGGGGGCCTGGTTCATGCTGACTTCCTTCCTTGCTGTCGAGGTGCGAGGCCTCGTGAAGCCCGTGGCGACCTGCACGCAGGCGCAGGCGCTTGCTTGGTAGGCGCTCGAGGCTGGCGAGTCGCACGGCGGTGCTCGAGGCGACTCGGGCCAGTTCGCGATTCAACCACAGATAGCCACTGGGACTGAACAGCATACGGCCATCGGCGCCTCTGGCACCGCTGGCCAGATCGGCGAAACCCTGTAGCTCGAAGGGCCGGATATCTGCCGAGACGGTCTGCCCAGTACGGACGTGAAAGGCGAGGGTGCTGAGGTCCCGGGCCAGAGTATGTTGCTGGTCACGCAATCCTTGCATCGCATCGATGCGGTCGTGCCCCTCGCGCGTCGTCCAGTGGGACTCGAGTAGCAGCTCGATGGTTGACAGCATGCGACGTTGATAAGAGACCAGTTCGTCGACTTCCTGGCGAGTCAGGCGGCCTTCGCGGTGAACTGCGTCGGTCAGACCGCGCTGTTTTACCAGCAGAGAAGTGGTGGCCTTGAGCAGCTCACGAGTATCTACCCCTGGCGCGGCGGTCGCAGAAGTGTGGGCATGATAGAGGCGTGCGAGTCGGTCAAGGTTGTCAGCCAGCATGAAACGCATCACGTCAGTCGCCTTGTGGGGCAGCACGACCAGGGTAGCGGCGATACCGATCAAGGTGCCGATCAGGACATCAGCACTGCGCCATAGGGCAACGCTGAAGTCCGGCGCACCATTGCCGATGACCAGCAACAGGCTGATGGCAAACATCAGTCCGGCATAGGCCTGTCGACTGGAAAACACCACCCAGGTGGCTATGGCAATGGCGATCAGCGCCCCGACCTGGACTCCCCAGCCGGGAATCGGCAAGCTGATCAGCATCAGCCCGATACCGGCACCGACGAGGGTGCCTACCAGGCGCTGGCGGCCCTTGTCGAGGACACCACCGATATGCGGCAGGTTGCCCATCACCATCACGGTACTGACCAACGCCCAACCGCTGTGTTGCATGGGGAACAGGTGGACGATGGCAAAGGTGACTGTCAGGGCCAGGCTGACCCGCAGCACATGAAAGAGTCGCCGGTAACGGTAATTGGTATATGGGTCTCGCAGGCGGCCCAGCAGCATTCAGTATGTCTCCCTGATGCGTCGAGAAAAGAGGCGCTGGAGGCGGGGGCTCAGAGGGGCGTAATAGGTGCTCAAGGTTGTTGATCTGCCGACTGAATTACGAACAGGAATGGTCGACAATTCTACCATGTGGTCGGCGTCGAGTCGCGTGGTGGGCGCTGCAGGGCAGTACAATGTGAGTAGGGCTCGTCTTTATCGGGGGCCATCGGGCGAGCTCATGACGATGGCTGGTGTGCACGGCAGACATTGGAGGTGAATTGATGTTGAGGCTATTCAGGATAGAAGGTGGGCTGATTCAAGAGATCCAATGTGCCGACGAGGAGAAGGAACTGCACCTCAAGGACGCTCAATGGATTGATGCTCACGAGCCCGATCAGGAAGAGCGTTCACTTCTGGAGCGAATACTGCACACGGATATCCCGGAGTCAGATGAGGTCGATGAGATTGAAGCATCGGCACGCTGCTTCATGGATCAGGCTGGTATTCATATCCATTCTCTGTTCCTGTCGCCATCCGAGGGTCGTCACCATACCGTCTCCGTGGCCTGCATTCTGCAAACGACCCGGTTGATCACGATTCGCGAGGACGAAATAGCGGATTTTCGTCTACTCCGCATGCGAGCGCGTCGTCAACAGGTCGAGGTGCAGAGCCCCCAGGGATTGATGGTGACACTGCTTGAGCAGAAGGTGGAGAACCAGGCCGACACCATCGAGGATATACATCGGCAGTTGGAAGGCGTCAGCTATTCCGTGCTGGAAGATGAAGACTCCGAGCTGGAAGATGCCATCAGCAAGCTGGCGCGCCTGGAAGACAGTAATGGCAAGGCACGGTTGTGCCTGATGGACACCCAGCGCGATATTTCCTTTCTACTGCGCCATTTGCATACCCAGCCGGATCAGTTGGAGACGCTGCGCGAGATCATGCGTGATATCGAGACACTGATGTCGCACACCACCTTTCTGTTCGACAAGATCAACTTCCTGATGGATTCCACCCAGGGCTTCATCAATATTCAGCAGAATCAGATCATCAAGATATTCTCCATCGCGGCGGTGGTCTTTCTGCCGCCGACGTTGATTGCCAGTATCTACGGCATGAACTTCGCGCATATGCCGGAGTTGGACTGGCTGCTGGGCTATCCATGGGCCATCGGATTGATGATCGGTGCAGGCATTGCGCCGTACTGGTATTTCAAGCGCAAGGGTTGGCTGTAGCCCCAACGGCTCGGTAGGTGATGGAGTTGCATCGGTATAAACGGTTGCTGCCCACGAAGGCTGGTATCATACCTTCGGAACTGGAGAAATTTGATGGCTGAGAAGCGTTACCGCGTAGTGACTTCGCATCAGAGCCTGTATCCGCGCCCGATCACCTTCCGCGAGGGCGCATTGTTACAGAGCACCCGAGTTCGACACTCCCAGTCCGATTTTGATCTGAAATTGGCACCTGTGGTCCGAGAATTCAGGACACCCTGAATAACATCCTCGCTGTCGATGCTGGCATTATGCTTCAGTCTGTAGGTTATTCAGAGCTTGCCTAATCGCTGACCAGCTGCATGATCTCGAACGCATTCAGCGCTGCGCCACGTAACAACTGATCACCGCTGATGAATAGATCCAGCCCGTGTTCGCCGTAGATCAGGTTGTAGCGAATCCGCCCAACCTCCACCGCATGTTTATAGGTCGATGTCATCGGCATCTGATAAGCCCCCTTCTTCGGGTCATCCACAACCTCAACCCCCGGTGCGGCGTGCAACAAATCGCGAACCTGGTCCAGTGACTGGATGTGCTGTTTGAAGTGGAGGCTCAGACTCTCTGCATGAGAGCGCAGGGATGGCACACGAACTGCTGTGGTGCTGATAGCCAGCCCGGGGTCGCCCAGAACTTTGCGTAACTCCCAGACTACTTTCATTTCTTCACGGGTGTAGCCATTGTCCTCAAACGAGTCGACATGGGGAATTACGTTAAAGGCCAGGTTATGGGTAAAGCTTTCACTATCATTCTGGTCGCCATAGTCACTAAAGTCCCTTGCCTTTTCCCGCAACTCCAGCATCGCGGGTTGCCCAGCCCCACTGGCTGCTTGATAAGTAGAGATGATCACACTGTCTAGTCCAAAGGCGTTATGCAATGGACCCAGCACCATCAATGCAATAGCCGAAGAGCAATTGGGGTTTGCAATGAGTTTTTCACCCTTGTAATGCTGGCCATTGATCGGAGGTACGAGTAGTGGGATCTCCTTGTGATAGCGGAAAGCCGACGAGTTATCGATGACATAAGAGTTTTTAGCTAGATGCTCGCCATATTCCAAGGCAAAATCCCCGGAAACACACAAGAAGACGATGTCACACAAGGCACAGCTTTCGACCGTAAAGGCTTCGATCAAGTGTTCGGTATTCCTGACCTTGAGTCTCCTGCCGGCAGAACGTTCAGAGGCCATGCAGACAACATTATAGTCTGTGCTTTCAAGCAACTGCAGCATGGTCATGCCCACTGCACCAGTGCAACCCACCACGGCGACCTTCTTCATTTCAGCTCCTTTGTCTAAAAAACGCACCGTCCTGAAACGGCGAAAACGGATATGTCATGTCGTGCGCATTGGCACCGCCAACCTAGCAGCTGCCGCTGCACGCTGAACTCGTATGGAGTTCCACGTAAACAGCGCAAGCGCCAACCAGATGAACGAAAAGGCCATTAGTTTTAACGATGAGGCCGGCTCACCATAAATGAATGCTGCCAATAGGAAGTTGCAGGTTGGCGGGAAAAATTGCAGGAAGCCCAGAGTGATTATTGATAGTTGCTTAGCTGCCAGACTATACCACTATAACGGCAGCGCCGTGATCAGACCTGTAGCAACCAGTAGTAGATCCCCGGTGTTCGATTGAAGAAACAGATGGCCCAACCCTTGAAATTGTGCCAACAGCAGAAATAGAGCTGCAAATGGCAGCATGACCGCAATTTCCAGGGTTTGGACCACTAATCGGAAAATAACAACCCTATGCCGGTAGTTGAATTGAGGCCAACAATGCAGCTGTCACCTTTGTGAGGTGTCGCCATCTTTTTTCATAAGACTGTCTGCCAATGACTATAATAGGCGAGGAGTGGAAGGTATAGTGCAGGAGGAGGAATTGCCTGAATCCGCACATGCTAAGTGCTTGTGTAGTGATAATTTGGCATGGAATATATAAGATATTAGTTTTAATTGTTTTATTTGGATTGTGAGAGCGAAAATATTAGCTAATTTACTTATCATAATCTTTTGTTAAAGAATCTCTGAATAACTCTGAGTTCATAAAATGACCGCAGCACTTTGGGCCACCAGCAACTGGCCTGGATCCAGCGGTACCAGGTTCATGCCTGCATGGATGTTGGAAAGATCCAGACGCAGATCGCGATAACTTGGAATTCACAGCAGTACTGTCTTCCGGGAGCTGTACCGAAATGCATCGTCAGGGGGAATGCAGGCTCAGGGCCTCAGTGATCAGCGTCGCTGCAGTGTGTGGAAGTGGACGAAGCAACTACCCGGCATGATGGAAGCGGGGTGACCATATTGTTGCTCATGGATTGGAGCCCTGAACAAGTCAGCTAGTTCATGAAGCTCACACCAGGGGCAAGTGTCAGTTACCAATGGATCTATGCCTTCATCTGGGCGGGATAGAGCGAGAGGCGGCAGTCTCTGGAAGAAATTGCGCCACCCCAGGTGACCTGGACGGCAGAGGGGATTAGCGAGTCCGTGCTTGAGGGCAAGCAGACCGACAAGGAACTGCGCTACCTCAGTGGCAGTGATGTCCTGTTTGAAGTGTTACCGGTTTGAGATGAGCATTCCCAGCATGCCAGTCGCCACGGAAGATGAGGCTGGTTAAGAGTTCGATGATTGTGATCCGAGACCCAGCGGGTAGCTACTATGTACAGGAATGGGTCAACGGAATTTTCTACAGAGAGACTTGGGGGGGTATCCAAAGAAACTCGAGAATGCAGTACTGAAATTACTGGGGTGTCGGTAGCCGCATTGGTAGGCTGCCTGGGCAACCTGGCAACCACTCTCCAACAGAGCATGGGCTTTGCGCATACGTAGGTCATGCAACATGCGGTGTGGAGTGGTGTTGAAATGCTTGTGAAAGCCTTCCTTCAGCTTGAATTCATTGAGCCCTGTCGCTGCGCAGAGGTGAGGGATCGTCAACGGCTGGTCAAGACGTTCCAGCATCAGGTCGCGAACGCTTTCCAGAGCTTCGACGTCCTGCCAGCTCAAGGAAGAGGACTCCGGTGTGGGTGGGGCAATTGGGCGTAGTTGTTCGGAAAGCAGGGCAAGGCTGTGAAAGTGCATGTCCAGCAGATTGGGGCTGGACATGCAGAAAGCGCTGGCCAGAGCTGTGGCATGTCCTTGACTGACTCGCGAGCTCTTGCGGAATGCCAGTTGTTGAATGCTTTTCCCGCCCAGTAGGGCCCTGGCCCTGGATTGACCCAGATATTTGCTCAAGGTCTGTTCACCGACCAGCAGGCGCAATTGTGAGACTGTGTTGCCGGCTACGTAGTGGCGTTCACCATGACTACTGCAGAACGCAGCGACAGTCGTAAAACCAGCGCGAAACAGTAACTCCGTCCCTTCTGTACCCCGGTAACCGGATTGTCCTTCGAGCCCGAAGGTGATGGCCAGCATATGCCGA
Organism: Halomonas huangheensis; assembly: GCF_001431725.1. Taxonomy (NCBI): domain Bacteria; kingdom Pseudomonadati; phylum Pseudomonadota; class Gammaproteobacteria; order Oceanospirillales; family Halomonadaceae; genus Halomonas; species Halomonas huangheensis. Next base: position 1,954,088 of record NZ_CP013106.1, read on the forward strand.
CCATGGGGGTTAATGGTCTCTTCCTTCAGATTGCAGGTGGGACGGTAGCGTAGTCGTACCAGAATCAAATCGTTCTCCAGGGAAATGCGCTCGCAGTAGCATGCACCCACGTCTTCAGGAAGCTCGAGGTACTCGCGATTCGAATCTTCGCGTCTGGCCAGCCTGACCTGGTCCATTCTCAGGTGACGTGGAGACTGAGTCATCGCGTTGGAAACCGCCATACCGGATTTCTCCTTCCGTGGATCATACGGATTACTACGAAATGAATATGTATCTCATATGCTATTGATTCACATTTGCTCTTATAATCCTGCCCATGTCAATGCAAAGCGCATTCTTGTAGGTGATAAAGGGCACGGCTGAGCAAGCCGTCCCCTTCTCGTAAGGGGAATGTATGAGAGGTAGGCAATATATCGGGGTGGGGACACTGGCGAGCCTGTTGGCAGTACCTGTGGCAGAGGCACAGGTACTGCCGGCTGTAACCGTAACGGCCAACAAGATTGAGCAGAAGGAAGAACGCGTTCCTGCGTCACTATCGGTACTCTATGGAGAAGATCTTCGTGATGCTGGAGTGGATGATCTGAATGGTCTGGCTCGGCGAACGCCCAATTTTACCTTTCAGCCGTTTGGGCAGTCCGGGACCAATCTGCCGGTAGTGCGTGGTCTGTCCTCCAGTGCCACTGCGTTCTCCTCATCCATGTTGATGCTGGTCGATGGGGTGCCCACGCTTATGGGGCAGGGGTTCGAAAATAGTCTGGTCGGTGTGGAGCGTGTGGAGATTCTGCGTGGGCCTCAATCGACGCTGTATGGCCGCAATGCCGAGGCAGGGGTATTGAGTATCCATACCCTTCAGCCCAGTGATGAGCCTCACGCCCGCGTCGACTTGGGTGTCGGAAGTCGGGACAAGCGCTCTGTACGCTTCGATGCGAGCGGAGCGTTGCTGACAGACAGGCTCTATGCCGGCATTGCGGGGGAGTGGCTGGCTCAGGATGGATTCATCGACAACCGCTTTCAGGGCGGGAAGGAAGATGACCGTGAACGCTACAACGGTCGTGCCGTATTGCGCTGGGAGCCGACGACTTCGAGCAGCGCGACACTTCGCTATAGTCGACAGGAACATGATGACGGTGGGTCTCTCTGGGGCCCTGTGGATTCGTCTCAGCGCGAGGTTCGTTCGGGAACAGACAGCTGGAATCGCTCACAGGGCAGTACGCTGGCGCTGGATGCCGATCTTGAGCTGTCGCCCGGACTGCGATTGCGTTCCATCAGTGCTCGAAACGACTTCCATGACCACGTTCGTCAGGATACCGACTTCCTGCCTGCTGACATCACCCACCTCGAACGTGACTTTCGTTTCAATACGATTTCCCAGGAATTGCGCCTGGAAGGTAGCTCGGAGGAGCACCAGTGGTTGCTGGGGGTGTACGCGGACCGCGCCGATCACGATCTGGGCTTTCACCAGCATGCGCCGCTGGGAGAACAACGCACGGAGACAAGTCTGGGGGGGGATACCCAAGCGATTTTCGGGCAGTGGATCCAGCCGCTGTCGGATCGCTGGCTGTTGACTCTCGGCGGGCGTTACGAGCATGACGAGGTGTCGTTATCACCTGAAGGCAGCGACAGCAGGGACCGCGACTGGCAGCGATTTACACCCAAGGTGGCACTGCAGTACGAGTGGTCAGATGAGACTCAGCTATACGCCAGCTATACGCAGGGATTTCGTGCTGGAGGTTTCAACGCCTTTGCTGGAGCTGCGGATTATCCGAGCTATGACCCTGAACGGGTGACTGCCTATGAGATCGGGGTCAAGGGATGGGCATTTGATCGACGCCTGCAGTATGAAACAGCAGTGTACTGGATGGACATCAGTGACATGCAGGTCCAGCAGATCGTCCAGCCCGGTGTCGTGTTCATCACCAATGCTGCCGAAGCTTATTCTGCGGGTCTGGAATTGTCCGTCGATTATCTGCTGGATGCGGGCTGGTGGCTGCAGGCTTCTCTGGGACTGAATCGTACCCGCTTTGAGGAATTCCATGATTCCGGGGGAGATTACCAAGGGAATCGCAATCCCTTCGCTCCCGAGATGACCAGCTATCTAGGCGTGCGTTACGACGCTCAGCAAGGGTGGTTTGCTCAGGCAGGGTTGACCGGTATCGGCAGCACCTTTCTCGATGCCGCAAATGACTATCGCCAGGACGGCTATGCCTTGCTGGATGTCAGCACGGGATATCAGCGGGGGCCCTACGCTGTCACCTTCTACGTCGATAACGCCACCGACGAGGATCACGATGCCATAGGCTTTCTCAACGGCACGGCACGGGTATATAGCGAGCCGCGTGAAGTGGGGCTGACCGTGAGTTATGAGCTATGAGTGCGTCGCAGACAGGGGCTTGTCATGTCCTTCAGCCCTATTGGGATGTGGCTCTGGCTTCGGTACAAGCTGATGCGCTGCGCATTGCGCTTGAGCTGGATGTTTTTCGGCTCCTGTCGAAGCCGCTACCGGCCAGTGCAGTCGCGCAGCAACGATCTTTGCACGTGGACAATACCGCTCATCTGCTGGAGCTGTTGTGGAGTATGCAACTGCTGGAGCGGCAGGACTGCCGCGATGCGACCGGGCAGTGGCGGTATTACGCCAGCAATATCGCAGCACAGTATCTGAATCCGGACTCCGTCAGCTACTGCGGTGACGCTTGGCGCTTTCGACTGCGTTCACTCAGGCAGTTCGGCGGGCAGATGGATGAGCTACTGCGTTCTGGCCAACCCGGCAGAGAGGTTTCCGAATCCTCGACAGCAAGTGCCTGGCAGGCTGCCGCTCGAGTGCAGATCTGCCAGGAACAGCGTGCGGCGACTGCTGGTGCGGCGAAGAGTCTGGTACTGCGTCTTCCCGAGTTCGCCAGGGCCGAGCGCCTGCTTGACTTGGGGGGCGGCCCGGGATGGGTGGCCATTGCATTGGCCAGTGCCAATAAGAGGTTGAGGGGCGTGGTGTATGACCTGCCTCAAGCGGCTGCGGTGGCGCGGGAGAACATCGAGCGGGAGGGCCTGGAGCAGAGACTGAAGGCCGAGGGGGGCGACCTGACCTGCGATGACTTTGGCGAAGGTTACGACCTGATCTGGTGTTCTTCGGTGTTGCATTTTGTTCCCGACCTGATGGAGACGCTGCGTAGGATAAAGGCCGCATTGCGCCCTGGAGGCGTTCTGGTCTGCGCCCACGCGGAGTTATCCGATACTCCCTCTGCTGCGCGCAAGGTAATGCCCTATTACCTGTCATTGCGTATGCGTGGCCGTCTCGTCACCAGGGATGGTGAGTTGTACCAGGCTCTGCAGTCGGTGGGTTTCAGCGAACTGGACAGCCATTCTCTGGTGCCGTTTCCCATGGCGCCGGTTACGGTTCTGGTCGGTCGCAGGAAGATGACATGACGACAATCTCGCTATCTCTACTGGGGCGACAGGCACTGTTTGGCTGGATGAATTTTGCCCTGGCTCTGCCCAGCATCTACCTGCTGCTGGGGATGCCACTGATCATGCGCGAGTATGGCTGGTCAGGTACCGATATCGGCCTGTTTCAACTGGCTGGGCTGCCGGCAGTGTTCAAGCTTTGCCTGGCAGTACCTGTTGAGCGATGGCGCCTGATCAGGGGGCACTACCAGGGCTGGTCCATGTTGCTCTGCGTGTTGTTGGCTGCGCTGTTGTGGGGGATCGGCCAGCAGAGTCTGTTGAGTCAACGAGAGTGGCTGTTTGGGCTGGCCCTGTTGGTGGGTGTGCTGGCGACCTGGGCTGATGTTCCGGTGAACGCTCTGGCAATCAAGCTGTTGCCGGAGAGTGAGCGGATGCGCGCCGGGGCGATTCGCTCGGCCTCGCTGTTCCTGGCCGCCATTGTCGGCGGAGGATTGATGCTGGTGGCGCACAGTCGCTGGGGCTGGCAAGCCCCTTTCGCTTTGATGAGTGCGGTAGTGCTACTCGGTATGCCGGGGTTGATGTGTTCAGCAGATGCGCCTCGGGAAGCGACATCCTACCCCCGACCGGGACGTGCTGGTGTTGACTGGCGGGGCTATTTCGCCCAACCCGGAGCAGGGTCATGGACCTGTCTGCTGGTGTTGGGCTTTCCCTTCATCGGAGCTGCTTGGTTATATCTCAAGCCGTTGTTGCTGGATCAGGGGATTCCTGTTGAGCAGGTGGCCTGGGGGGTGGGTGTCGGAGGGGGAGTGCTAGGCGCGGCGGCTAGTATTGCCGGGGCTGGAGTCGCACGTCGCATGGGCCTTGTGCGCACCATTCCGTTGTTTACTGCCATGTCGTTGTTCGCGTTGGTCTGCCTGACAGGTGCGGTCTGGAGCGACGCTGGTCGTGCCGGATTGATCCTGTGTGTCGCGCTGGTGGCCATTGCCATGGGGGCGACTTCATCGCTGCTGTTTGGCCTGATGATGTTCTTCGCCCGCCCTCGGCAGCAGGCGTCCGACTATGGATTGCAGGCCAGCCTGTTCGTGATATCGCGGCTGGCTGTCCCGGTGGTTGCCGGAATACTTCTCGATGTTCAGGGATACATCGGCATGTTGCTGGGCCTGACGCTGGCCATGAGCGGTGTCTTCATGCTGGCCGTGAGGTGCCGCCATGTACTGGCAAGCGCAGTTCGACGTCATTCAGGAAGTGGTATCTGCAAAGGAGTGCGCGAACCCGCTTCGCCCTCCGAGCCATTACTTACCGAGAGCAAGTCCTCATTTGTAGCTACGCAAGACTCTGGGGGAAGCCATGACAAGTGACGCGGTGGGAGCGGCGAAGGAAACGCTGGGAATATGTCTCGTCAGCCGTTCATCGGTGCTGGTTGATGATGTGTCCTTCGTTGTCGAGCAGCTCAATCACGGGCTGGCCATCAAGGAGAATGAACCTCCATCCGTTTCCGAGTGTTGCGCCGGTGCAGGACATCTTGACCTTGAGCGCACCCATGGAGGGCGAGTACTGGAAGCGTTGATGGCACAGGCAGAAGGCTATCTGCGTGAGAGTATGTCTGCGAGCCGCGTTTCGCTGGAATTTGTTCTGCTTCATTTCCAGAGCCTGGACAGTGCGCTGGAACGACTTCCGCAAGACGCCCAGCGGCTGCAGGTGGAAATGATCATTGTCGATGCCTGCAATGATGATGCGCCAGACAGCGACCCTTTCGATCCATTACTTGAGCTGTGTCAGTGCGGTAGGGACACATTGCCGCGTTGTTCACCGCACTCGGCGCTACTTTATTGCTCGCGTCAGGCATTACCTATGTGGATGGAGCGAATCGGCAGCAATCGCCACTTGCGAGTGCCGCTGGAGGATCGCTCAGCGAGTCGCGCCGATATACTGCGGATCGCCGTGGATCACCTCGAGCATTCGCGCTTCAATCGCATGCTGGCCAGATCTGTTTGTCACACCCTACCGCCAGTAAGCATGGCGAGCGAGGTGGTGCGCTTCATGTCTGATCGCTGGCAGCAGAACTGGGATCTGCATGCCTATACCGGTTCGATGGTGGCTGGCTTCATACAGTCCGTGCAGCAGCAGGTCGCCGGAACTTCCGTTCGTTGTTGTCATGGCTGCAATGAGCACAGTTTAGCCGTGAGTGCCCTGGCAGGCTGGCAGCTTTATGGCCGAACCTATGTCATTGCCGTCACGTCCGGAATGATCGATGAGTTTCGTGGCACTCTGACGAATCTCAAACGTGCTCGGGCGCCGGGGCTGATCATTTGCGGTGATGTTCCAGAGGAGACCTGGTTTGCTTTCCAGGGAACCATGGACATCGACCATGATGGTCGTCGAGTCATTGAGGCTCGAGGGCTGCGCTATGTGTTCATTCGCCAGACGAGCGAGTTGGCAGCGAAGCTTGAAGAGGCATTCACCATGCTCGCTGAGCGCCCCGAGCCGGTGTTTATCCTCTCCAGTCAGCCGGTATTGGAATCACGTGCCAGCAGGGCGCTTGAGGTACCTCTGCCTTCGAAGGTCGAGCCCATATGTCGTCACATCAACGAGGAACAGAAGGTCCGCCTGAATGAGTCGTTGCAGTTGATCAACCGGGCACCGATGCACATGCTCTGGCAGTGTGGCGAGCTCTCGGAGGAGCAACGCAATCGTGTCTATCAAATAGCTGATCGGGCTGGTATTGCCCTGACCGATGCGATTACCAGGCCCGGTAGTGTCGGTGCCTATCATCAGGGGACGACAGTAGAGAATTATCTCGGCCCTCTGTCGTTGTACGGGTTCAGCCGCCGTGTATATCACTTCTTGCACGATGACCATGACGTCATGGGTCCACAGCGACAGTGTCTGTTCTTTCTCAAGAGCAAAGTGGACCAGGCGGCCACACCGTTTTCCGAAGGCAAGCTGAAACGTCAGATCAAGGTGGTGCAGGTCAACCATGAGCCACGCCATATATCACCATTCACTGACCTGGCGCTGGATATTCCGGTTGATCAGTTCCTCGACTATATCCATACCCATCTTGCGGTGGAGTCGGATGTGCTGACCTCAAGGAGGGAGCGGCTGGATCGCGTGCGAGCTCTTCCTGAGGCGGTGACGGTGGATCACATCGCCACTTTGCCGATGTCTGCCAACCATTTCTTCCTGCGTCTCGGGCAACTGGTTGGTGAATTGGTCGAAGCCAAGGGTTACCGCTATACGGGCGTCTACGATGTCGGCCGGTGCGGTATTTCCGCCTTGCGCAATGTCCCGCGCACTAACCCAGGGTTTTCCGGGTGGTATGGGCGAGCACTGATGGGCGACGGCCTGATGGCGCTGCCATACATCGCCACGACCACCGACGGCAATGTGCTGGCCTTTATCGGTGACGGTGCGCGCAATCTGGTGCCGGACATCGAAGCACACCTGATTGCAGGACTGGCGCGGGATCCGCGCAGTGCACAACGTAATGTCACACTGTTCTATCTGACCAACGGCATGCTGTCGATGATCCAGACTTACCTGGACAAGCGTTATGCCTGCAATGGAGAGCGTCAGGTGATGGTGCCCATGCCATCGAGATCACCGGTCAGCGAACAGGTTGGGTCAATCAAGCTGTCGCGGCAGCAGGTTGTGGAGTTTGATCGTGATGCTCTCTACAAGGCACTGGCGACGCCGGGGCAACTGAACATCATCGATGTCGCACTCGCGCACAACTCTGATGGAGACGGGCTGAGCCTGGTCTCGGAAACTACCTGGAGCCGCCGGTGAAGGATACTCAAATCATGAAATTTGGTTTCATCGCCCATCCAACCTCGGGGGCACTCAAACGCCATGTGAAGATGCTGGATCTGCTGGAGCGCAATATTCGAGAGCAGGATCGAGGCTACAGCAGAGACCTCTGGCAGTGGCGCAACCTGGTACCCTGTGCCGATTTTGGACGTATCGTCGGTGCCAGTGGTGATGTCTGTGAAGGCATTGTGCATTACATGCCTCTGACTGCTGATGAAATGCTGTCCCAGCCTCGAGCCATTGCAGCTCGGGTGATCGATGGTGTGCACAGTCTACAGAAGCAGGGTGCTCAACTGGTGGGATTGGGTGGCTTCACCGCCATTGTCGGAAATCGTGGTCTGGTGACTCTGGAGCGTACGGGCGTACCGGTCACCACCGGCAACTCCCTCACTGCCTATGCGGCCTGGCGCAATGTACTGGAGGCCATGGAGCGTCTAGAGGTTGATCCTGTGGAGACTGAGGTCGCGATCATCGGCTACCCTGGTTCCATTGCTCTGGTGATCGCCAGGCTGCTGGGGCGAGCGGGGTGTCGGCTGTGCCTGGTACATCGCGGCGGCGCCGAGCGCGCACGCCAGGGTCTGGAGTATCTGGAGGAGGGGCTGCGCGAGCGAGTGCGCATGACCCAGGATCTGGAGGAGTGTTACAGCAGCGTACGCTTTTTTGTGGCCGCATCTTCGAGTGGGGGGCTTATCGATCCCTACCGTCTGGCGCCGGGGTCGGTGGTGGTGGATGCCGCATTGCCGCGTGATGTGATGCATTACCACCAGGATCGTGACGACATTCTAATCATTGATGGTGGTTTGGTGTCAGCCAGCGCCGATATCCGTTTTGGTGACGAGAACATGGGGCTGGCTCCAAAGAAGTTCATCAATGGCTGTCTGGCAGAGACCCTGGTATTGAGCCTGGAAGGGCGGGCTGAAGCTTTTTCCATCGGTCGCGAACTTGCCGAGGAGCACGTATTGGAAATCGGAGGTCTGGCTGAGCGTCAGGGCTTCCTGACAACACCAATGGCGTCCTGGGGAAAGCGTCTTGATGACAGAGCCTTCGAGGCGTTGCGCCGCTATCACCACGAGTTCCATCAGCTTCGGGGGGAGCAGGGCGGTACCTTGCTGCGTAACCAGGTGCTGAATCAGTTTGCTGCACACATCAACCCTATCCTGCATGAATTCTATGCCTTCAACAGTATAGAGCGGGTATTCCAGCATGGTAGAGGGTGTTGGCTGACAGACTTGGATGGCTCGCGCTATCTGGACTTTGTCGCGGGATATGGGTGTCTGAATACCGGGCATAACCATCCTGCTGTAAACACCGCATTGCAGAGGTACTTGAAGGACGAATGCCCGACCTTTGTCCAGTACGTATCGGTGCCACTGCAGGCCAGTCTATTGGCGCAACGCCTGACCGAGATAGCGCCAGGCCGGCTGGGGCGAGTGTTCTTCAGCAACTCGGGAACGGAAGCGGTAGAAGCGGCGCTGAAACTGGCCATGGCGTGCAGGCCGGGTTGCCGGGTGGTGTATTGTGAGAACGGTTATCACGGCAAGACCCTCGGCGCCCTGTCCGTCACCGGACGAGACAAACATCGTCAGCCATTCGAACCGCTGCTGTCACGCTGTAGCGCGATTCCCTTCGGTGATGTGCAGGCGTTGGAACGCGCTCTGCAGGAGGGCAATGTTGGAGCCTTCATTGTCGAGCCTATCCAGGGTGAAGGGGGCGTGCTGTTTCCTCCCGCGGGTTACCTGAGACAGGTGCGCGAGCTGTGTAGTGCCCACGACTGTGTACTGATCATCGATGAGATTCAGACGGGACTGGGGCGTACCGGCAAGCTGTTTGCCTGTGAATGGGAGGAAGTGGAGCCGGATATACTGGTGTTGGCCAAATCCCTTTCCGGTGGCGCCGTTCCCATCGCAGCGACGCTGGCGCGCGTGGACCTCTGGGACCGTGCCTATGGCAGCATCGGTACCTTTGCCCTGCATACCTCGACCTTTGGCGGTGGCAATCTGGCGGCGGCGTCGGCCTTGGCAACGCTGGATGTCATACAGGCCGAACACCTGCCGGACAATGCTGCACGAGTTGGCACCAGGCTTCAGTCAGCCTTGAGTGAAGTCGCGGCCGAGTATCCCTTCATTCGTGAGGTACGCGGTCAGGGCTTGATGATCGCCATCGAATTCCACAATAGCTTTGTCGGCAGCGTGGAGGCCTGCGTACGTGAATTTGCCGGTCGCTTGCCCGGCAATATGGCCGCCACCTATCGGATGATGTCTGACAGGGCTCGACAGCTGATTCAGGAAGCCAGCCTGGAGCTGGAAAAGAGCCTTGAGGAAATGTTCGTAATGCGTTGCGTGACAAAGCTCTCTCGAGAGCACGGCATTCTGACGTTCGTCACCGCCAACAATAACCGCGTGCTGCGCATTCAACCCCCATTGGTCCTCAGTGACCTGGAGGCGCAACGCTTCGTCGATGCCTTCGCCGAAGTATGCCGAGATATGTCGACCGTCATCGAGTGATATTGCGTCCTCCGGTCTGCATACGAATAACTCCCTAAAGCAGATGAATCATTCACCGCGTCTACTGAGTCAGTTGATATGATAATGGGACTTATTAGTGTTGGAGGTTGAGGTGATGCAATTACCCCCTTTGGTTGAGCCCTCTGAGGTACTGAGCAAGGACGAAATATCCCGCTACAGCCGACACTTGCTGATTCCAGATGTTGGTGTGGAAGGACAGCGTCGTCTCAAGAGCAGCAAGGTGCTGGTCATTGGTGCCGGGGGGCTGGGCTCACCAGCCTTGCTGTATCTGGCAGCGGCCGGAGTCGGCACTCTTGGGGTCATCGACTTCGACAGGGTTGAGGCGTCCAATCTGCAGCGCCAGGTGATTCACAGGGTTTCAATGATCGGCAAGGCCAAGGTGGAAAGTGCCGAGAATGCCATTCGTGAGCTGAACCCCTATGTCGAAATGCGGCTGCATGATCAGCGTCTCGAGCCGGATATGGCAGTAGAGCTGTTCACACAGTACGACCTGATTGTCGATGGAACCGATAACTTCGCGACCCGTTACCTGGTCAATGATGCATGCGTACTGGCCGGTAAGCCCTATGTGTGGGGTTCGATATTCCGCTTCGAAGGGCAGGCGTCAGTGTTCTGGGAAGATGCGCCGGGTGATGTGGGGCTCAATTACCGCGATCTCTATCCCGAGCCGCCGCCGCCGGAGCAGTCACCATCCTGCTCCGAAGGAGGTGTGCTGGGGATTCTCTGTGCGTCGATTGGCTCGATCATGGCAACAGAGGCGGTGAAGCTGATTACCGGCATTGGTGACAGCCTTCTGGGGCGACTGATGATCTACGATGCGCTAGACATGAGTTATCGGCAGATTCCGCTGCACCGTGCACCGACCCGCCAGCCTATTACCGCTCTGGGTGATTACCAGGCCTTCTGTGGTCTGGGGCCGCTGGAGCCCGACGCAGATACCAGGATTCCCTCGATTACTGCGCTGGAGCTTCAGGCGTTGCGTGAGCGTGGCGACCCGCACTGGTTGATCGATGTGCGGGAGCAGACCGAGTGGGACATCGTGCGCATCGAGGGCGCTCATCATGTTCCTGGCGGACCAGCGTTGATTGGTCATATAGAAGAACGCTTCAGCAAGGAACAGCCGCTGATTTTGCACTGCAAGGGAGGTGTGCGTTCACGTAAGGTGCTGCAGGAATTGCAGCGACACGGCTTTCAGGATGTCTACAACCTGGAAGGGGGAATTCTGGCCTGGATTCGAGAGGTAGATAGTTCGCTACCGACGTATTGATACCAGCGACACCTGGCCCGTTACTCGCAGGAGATGGACCTCCATGCTGATCATTCTTTCCGAGTTGCTCGATGCCATGCTTCAGCAGGCGCGCAATGACCATCCACGGGAAACCTGTGGTGTGATTGCCGGCCCCAGGGCTTCGCGGCTACCGACACGCCTGGTGCCGATGCGTAATAGCGCATCGTCGGAGACCTTCTTTCAGTTCGACGCCCAAGAGCATTTGAAGGTCTGGCGAGAAATGGAGGCTCTCGACGAAGTGCCTTGTGTGATCTACCACTCACATACGCATTCGGCCGCATACCCAAGTCGTGCTGACATCCTGCTGGCCGGGGAGCCCCAGACTCATTACGTGATCCTGTGTACTGCCGAAGGACACGGCCCTTCTGTGCGCAGTTTCCGCATTGTTGATCACCAGGTGACCGAGGAAGCGATTCGCACCATGGAGACCTATTCGCGCCTGAAAAACGGCTGAGCTCTAGCACTTGTCAGCGTTGTCTGACGACTCACCGTTCAAGTATTTCACCATCAAACCTCTAGGAGGTCAGTATGTCTGTTTCAGTTTCGATTCCTACCTTGCTGCGTCCACTAACCAGGAATGAGAAGCGTGTCGAGGTTGAGGGTGACACGGTACGTGAGTTGATAGAGCAGATGGAGAGCCGTTATCCCGGCATCAAGGCACGCCTCATGGATGACGACAGGATGCACCGTTTCGTCAATGTCTATATCAACGACAATGATATCCGCTTTGCCGATGATCTGGATACGCGGCTGAGAGAGGGCGATGACGTGACCATCCTGCCAGCCGTTGCGGGCGGCTGAATATGCCCTGGTAGCACTTGCGTTCCTGTGTTGCTGATCCGCTTCTCATCGGCTCACGGGATTGGTCTTCGCTTGATTCCGGCGTAATCCTATGACTTTTCCATTAACCGGATGTCTGCTTTCCGGCCGCTATGATCATGCCTCGTCGGCCTTCGAACGCTGTGCGTCTACATTGCATGCTCAGGCTGAAGCACTGGCCATCAGTAGTACCAGCCAGCCTGTTGTCGATATCCACGGTCTTGAACTGGATTTCGAAGTGCCTGGCCTTGCGCCGATCCATGGCAGCTTGCTGGGTTGGAGCGGAGGCTGCAGAGAACCGGTCAGTGAGTTGGCCATACAGGCCGCTTCTGGGCTCATGGCAGTCCATGGCCGGGCCAGTGGGGGGCCGAGGCCACTGGGTATCGACTATGTCTCTACGCTTGCGACCAGCCTGACGCTTCTGGGGACCTTTGCCTGCGCACTTGGCCAGTTGCGAGGCAAGCGCCATTCCCGGGTGGAGATGTCTCTTGCGTCAGCTGCTGCTCTCAGTATCGGCCAGTATCTTGCCGGTGCTACCGCCGCGGACAACCCCGAGCAACTGCTGCCTGGTTGTAGTTCTCCTCATGAACGACCGCCGTTCACTTCTGCTGATGGCGTGGTCTTCGAACTGGAAAGCCTGCACGCGGACCCCTGGCGGCGCTTCTGGAATGGCTTGGGGGTTGTCGACGAAGTGGCCGGTAGAGGATGGAAGGCATTTTTGATGCGCTATGCGAAGGCGGTGTCACCGATACCTGCCGAGATGATGGAGGTGCTGGCCAGGCTGCCTTATGCCCTGATTGCACAACGTTGCAGGGAAGCCGGGGTATCCATCTGTCCGCTTCGCAGGCTCACCGACCGGCTCATGGACCAGGACTTGCCCCAGTTGCTGGAGCAGGGGCCTTGGCAATTCACTCCCGGAATGGCGAATCTGCCGCCATTCGAGCGCCATGAGGGCGGTGGTCTACCGCTTGAGGGGATCACAGTCGTCGAATCCTGCCGGCGTATTCAAGGGCCGTTAGCAGGGCACTTGATGGCCTTGTTGGGAGCTGAGGTCGTACGTATTGAGATGCCGGGAGGCGATCCGTTACGTGGCATGCCTCCGTTGATGAATGGGTGTTCGGTACGTTTCGATGCGCTCAATCGCTACAAGCGAGTCCTGGAACTGGATATCAAGTCGGCGAGAGGGCGCAGCGAGTTGTTGGAAATGGTTCGTGGAGCGGATGTCTTCCTGCACAACTGGGCTCCGGGAAAGGCGGCTGAGCTGCAACTTGACCATGAGCATCTGGTTCGAGCCAACCCTGCGTTGATCTACGCCTATGCCGGGGGGTGGGGGGCAAACAACGGTCTGGATGATATGCCCGGCACTGATTTCATGGTCCAGGCCTGGTCTGGCATTGCTCACCAGATTGCGCACAACTCTCCCAGTATCGGCGGCTCGCTGTTTACGGTACTGGATATAATGGGAGGTGTTGTTGCCGCTCAGGGCATTGGGGCAGCCTTGTTGGGCCGAGCCTTGAATGGGGAGTCAGGAAGAGTCGATAGTTCCTTGCTCGGGGCGGCATCGTTGCTGTGTTGTGAAACACTCCAGACGCTGCGTAACTGCCGGCCGTTGCGTGAGCCGGTACTTGCCGGTGTCTATCCCACCGCGGAGGGGCCCCTGATCCTGGAATGTCATGATCAGGTCCAGCTAGAGCGACTGGCGGCCATTCTGGACTGTCGACTGGATACCGAACCCGTAGTACGTGATGAAGAGATCACCCGCTGTCTGGCCACCCATGATGCTGCGACGTGGCAGAGTCTGCTGCGTGATGCTGGTCTGATGGCTTCCTGCGTGCAGGAAGACCTGTCGGCATTGCACCAGGACGAACGCATCGCGGCGTGTCTGGAAACCGATGGCTACACCTTGGTCAAGTCTCCCTGGAGGTTTGCATGAACGATTCTGGCATTGTCGATCTGGTGCCCTCTGCGGTGCGTAGTGAGTGGGTCCGGAATGACCTGTATCCGAATGCATCGGTGTTTCAGCTATTCCGGCAGCATGCAGAGCGCCACCCCATGAAAGAGGCGGTCCTGGCGCCGGACGAGAGTATCAGCTACGCAGATCTGCTCGATCACTCCTTGCGCTTGGCCGCAGGGTTGCGGGCGAGAGGAATCGTGGCTGGAGATGTGGTGGCCTATCAACTCACCAACAGTTGGCGCTGTTGTGCCATTGATCTTGCCGTCGCTGCCTTGGGGGCTGTGGTTGCACCTTTTCCACCAGGCCGTGGACGTCTCGACATCGAATCGTTGTTACGCCGCTGTGACGCGAGAGCGGTCGTTGTACCCGCTGAGTTTGCTGGTATAGACCTGTGTGAGCTTATCGAGTCACTGCGCCCGACACTCCTCTCCGTACGAATCCCTATTGTCGAAGGTGGTGAGCCCCAGCCAGGCTGGTTGTCACTGGATCAGTTGATGAAGACAGAGCCGCTGGAGATGGCATCCTTACCTGCTGTCTGTCCGGATTCGCCGGTGCGCCTGCTGGTTTCATCCGGCACTGAGTCGGAACCCAAGCTGGTGGCCTACTCCCACAATGCTCTACTTGGGGGGCGAGGGCGCTTCCTGCAACGCCTGCATGCATCCGGAAACGACTTTCGTGGATTGTATCTCGTGCCTCTGGGGTCTGCGTTCGGCTCCACTGCCACGTTCGGCAGTTTGTCATGGTTGGGGGGATCTATCGTAGTGCTACCGACATTTGATGTGGCAGCAGCGATTCAGGCTATTGAGCGTTTTCGTCCGACGCATATTCTCGGCGTGCCAACCATGTTCCAGCGAATTGCTGCGGATCCAGCACTGACTCAGGTGGACAGATCCAGTCTGGTGAGTCTAGTCAGCGGTGGGGCACTGATCGATGACGCCAGTGTGCGGCGCTGCACGGAGGCATTCGGTTGCGGCTTCATCAGCCTGTATGGATCCGCTGATGGCGTCAATTGCCACAACACTCTGAACGATACTCCAAGTGTGTTGGGGAGTGTGGGAAGACCCAACCCCAGTGTCTGTGAAATTCGTATTGTTGATGATCAGGGGGGTGAATTACCTCAGGGAGAGATCGGAGAGATCAAGGCCCGAGGCCCCCTGAGCCCGATGCAATACGTCAATGCTCCCGAACTGGATGCACGTTATCGCGATGTGGATGGTTGGGTCCGTACCGGTGACCTGGGCTGCATTGACCGCGATGGGTATCTAGTACTGGCTGGTCGCAAGAAGGACATCATCATTCGCGGCGGGGTGAACATCAGCCCGGTAGTGATCGAAAGACTGGCGACCAGCCATCCCGATGTGGTCAGTGCGGCCTGCGTTGCCGTACCGGATGCCGACATGGGACAGCGCGTATGTATCTGCATCACCCTACGGGACGGGGCGCCCCGTTTCTCTCTCTCGGAACTGACCGATTTTCTAACCAATCAGGGGCTGGAGGTTCACAAGCTTCCCGAATATCTGCGCTTCTATCGACAGTTGCCACTTAGCCCAGCGGGCAAGGTGGACAAGAAGAAATTGACTGCCGAAGTGTCCTGCCTGGGGCACAGGGCCAGCGCGGACATCTAGCGGAGTGTTCATGGATATTTCACAGATGCACTCCAGCGCGGACGTCAAGGCGTTGGCACGGCGCACGAGAGCCTTTGTCGATTCCTGTATCGTGCCTCGTGAATCGGAACTGGCAGGGCCGTCGGAAGTGGCAGAGGCCTGTCACAATGAGTTGATGGGAAGAGCCCGAGAACAGGGGCTCTGGGGATTGTTCCATCCGGGGCACCTGTCGAGCCTGCAGGACTATCTGGTGGTCGCCGAGCAGGAAGGTCGGTCTGAGTATGGGCCGGCCATCTTCGGTGCTGATTTGACTCTGGATGCACACATGTTGTCGCGTCATGGGAATGCTGAGATTCATCGCGAGTTTCTGACGCCTCTGCTGAGAGGAGAGGCCGTCTCTGCTTATGCCATGTCAGAGCCTGACAGCATAGGCTCGGTGCCCGCTACTCTCACTACTCGCGCTGCAATAGGGGATGGTTACTTGCGTCTGGATGGCCGTAAGTGGTTCATCTGCCGAGCTGATCGGGCCAGCTTCTTTACTGTGGTGGCTCGCACAGCTCAGGGAGACCTGGCTGATGGCCTGTCGATGATCGTTGTGCCTTCAGGGTTACCCGGGTTTTCCGTTGCCCGTGAACTGGATGTGTTGGGTAGCTTTCATGGCCAGGCGGAACTCGTCTTCAACTCAGTGCGTGTTCCGTCTACCCATATCCTCGGTCAACCCGGCACAGGTCTGGCCTTGATGCAGGAGCGCCTCCAACTGGGACGTCTGCTGAGGTCTGCTCACTGGTTGGGTTTGGCTCAGCGCTGCTTTGATCTGCTTTGTTCTCGGGTGGCATCCATAAGAGGGAAGCAGGCTTGCTTGTCTGATAAGCAACTGGTGCGCTTACGGGCTTTCGAGTCATATCACGCCATTGTTGCGGCACGAGGATTGCTGCGAGATACCGTACGTCAGTTTGATGCGTCGGCCTGCAATGACATTGATGTCAACGTGACCAAGGTGGCTGTCTCGCGAGCACTCAGCCTGGTAGTGGACTCAGCGATTCAGATATACGGTGCTGAAGGCCTCAGCCATTTGACACCACTGTCCAGTATCTATCGAGCCGCACGTGCCGCTCATATTCTCGACGGCACTGATGATGCTCTGATCAGCGCCGTCGGACGACGATTGCTGGAGGGGGAGCTCAACCACGGCAGCAAGGATGTTGGCTGGTCAATATCGACTGTGCCACATGGGGATATGGCAACACGGACACCGTCATAGGAGAACTCGATGACTCATGATGCTGGCTCAGAGGGCATTATCAACAGGCGACATTCGCTGCTGTTCCGTGGTGTATTGATCAGCGCCATGGCGCTACCGATGCTGGTCTTCTACGCCATCGGTACTCTCGGGCCTTATCTGGTGGATGACCTCAATGTGGTGCCGGGGTGGTTGGGCTATCTGACCATGAGCTCCTTTGGCCTTGCCGCGCTGCTGTCGTTGTGGGCAGGTCCACTGGTGAGCCGACTTGGCGCACGGCAGTCTCTGGTGTTGCTGTTTCTGCTGGCGAGCATGGCCTATGCCTTGTTGGGGCTGGCAACCAGCTTTACTGGCGTAATGTTGGCGGTAGCAGTGTGCGGCATTGCTCAGGCGCTATCCAATCCCGCAACCAACCTGATGATTGCCAACTCTGTACCGCCGCATCAGAAGGCCTCGGTAGTGGGAATGAAGCAGGCTGGCGTACAGATTTCGGCGTTGTTTGCTGGGTTGTCGTTACCGGGAATTGCTGAGCTGCTTGGTTGGAGAGCTGCATTGGCCGTGTTGATCCCTTGTGGTCTATTGCTTGCCCTTGTTACCTGGAAGGTGACAGCTGGTGACAGGCCGACGGCAGCGGCTCGATTCAGTTTGACCAGGCCGAGCCGTATCCTGGCGCTACTGATGGTAATCCAGTTCTGTGCTGGGGTTGCTCTTTCGGCTTTCATCACCTTTCTGGGGGTGTATGCCACCCAGCAGGGGATGTCATCGGTAACCGCCGGTAGCCTGGTAGCAGTCTTCGGTGTCATGGGCATTCTGGCACGAGTCGGGTTGACTCCCCTTGCAGGACGCATGCGCGATGCATCCTGGTTGTTGTTGCTTCTGTTGGTGCTGTCGGCGGTGGCGATCGGGGTGATCATACAGACGTCACCCGATCGTCAGTGGACTCTTTGGGCCGGTACGATCGGGATGGGGTTGACTGCTGTGGCTACCAATGCAGTCGCCATGAGCATGCTACTGCAGGATCGTGCTTTCGGCGCGCCGGCAACGTCGGCGGGGATGCTATCGGCAGCTTTCTTCGCAGGGTTTGCGGTTGGGCCTCCGAGCTTTGGTGGCTTGTCTACGAGTATCTGGGGGTTCACGGGGGCTTGGACTGCTCTGGTAGTAGTTCTGGTGCTGGGAAGCATCGTGGCGTTGGTTCTCTCTCGATGCCGCAGTAATGGATGGGCTGGAGAGGTTCTTTCTCAGCCGGTGGAAGGGAAGTAGCACTATGGATGGGAACAACGCAATCTCTCCGTTGAGCCAGGCAGAACGCACAAAGGCCATTGATTCATTGCTGATGCGGCTGGATGCGATTGCGAGGCTCAATGAGGATGGGGTTCCGCTGTATTCGTCAGGGTTGAGCAATCGTTGGGTGTTCTCTCGACGAGGTTCATGGATGGGAGGGTTCTGGGCGGGACTCTGGTGGCTGCGGGCGAGAATTTCAGGAGCAGCTGTTGATAGGGATACCGCGCAGAGAATCCGTCGCCGACTTGTCGATCAGATGGATGTGAAGACCATTAACCGCAGCATGGTTTTTTGGTATGGAGCGGCGCCGGGAGCCTTGTGGTTCGATGACCGAACGTCTCACCAAATGCTTGAAACCGCCGCCGAAGTGGTGGCGGAATCCTTCAGCCACAGACTGGGATGTATCCCGTTAGGGTCAGGTATGGGAGGCGGAGACGCCGGGGAGCAGTGCATCTCCATTGATGCTTTAGCTCCCACTTTACGTCTGCTGGCACATAGCTCCAGGGAATCCATCCGAAGGCTTGGAGGAGCGCATCTTGGTGGGACCCTCGCTGGCTGCGGTACTCGGGAAGGGGCCTATCATGGGCAGGTGACTCGACCAAGCTATCAGAATCCAACGGAGGCCGCCGGGCGCTGGTCTAGAGGCCAAGCTTGGGCGATGCTGGCGTTGGCACAGGCTGCAGAGCTCCATGGAGAACCGTTCCTGAGTGAGGCTCGGCGAGCTTGCGAGTATTGGCTGACATCACGCACTCAGCTTATTCCGGTAAGTCATCTCGATAAACCGCAGGAAGGAGAAGACCCCAGTGCCGCCGTCCTTTCTGCCATTGCCATGTTGGGGTTGTCCAATCAGCCGGGGCAGACTGATGGCTGGAAGGCGCAAGCTGAGCGTATATTGGCTGCGGTGGTACGTAGCCGGTACTTTATTTCAGAAGGTGATCTGGCAGGCCTTTTCGTGGGTATGCGTTATCGCACTGGTACCAGAGAAGAACTCGTGGAGTGCTGTTGTTCGAGCTTCTTCCTGTTAATTCTGTTGCTGGTTGCTGAAGGAAAAATCGGAGTTTTGGAGCTGTAGTACTCTAGAATGCTCCGAGAGTGGGAGCAGCATCGAACTTGATGATCGGCTCGTAAAGGCACTCTATGAGATTCAGGAGCCTGGGCGTCGGACACTTGACCATACTCAGCGAGGCCGGTGTCCTGGACCCCACATGTAGTAGAACCCCCAATCACTGCTGCGACCATGCCAGCGGACAACTGGAATGGCATGAACAGGTTGCGCCCGATCCAATCGGCGAGAACCATGATGGTCGCTCCCAGACACCCGGCGGCGAGGAGCTGACCCTGTGCCCGGGCGAAGCCTATGACCCGGGCCATGTGAGGAGCCAGAAGACCAACGAACGTCAGTGGTCCTACGGTCAGCGTGGCGGCCAGAGTCATCAAGGCCACGATCGCCAGTGGAATGGCACGGCTGACGGTTGTGCGCACTCCCAGAGCAGAAGCGGTAGCCGCGCCCAATGGCAGGATTTCCAGTCATCGCACCAACGGTGCGAGCATCATGCTGAGCATTACCGCCAAGACCACCAGCCAGGTGCTTGACTCGATACTGGCGTAATAGGTTGATCCGGACAGCCAGCCTCGCCAGATGTAGTAATTCGCGCCGGTCGAGCCGTGGGTATTCAAGACGCTATCCCGACCGGCGCTCCAGTCGCTCATGTCTCATTATTCAGGCCCGATTGTTCAAGCCAGCTTTTCTGGTTGCAGCGCTCTGCGAAATCAATGCGCTGCACTGCGGGTGGCGTACCCTATTTGGCTTGAGCGGTATTGGTCGTCAACAGCGCTGTTCGCCGAGATGGAGTCGGTGATTGTCTTGTGCGGAATAAGCGCGGATAGGGGTAGAACAAAGTGCGGGCAGATCAGGAGGCTGAAAATACTGTAATGCATTGATGATGCTGGTGCCCGGAGCCGGGCTCGAACCGGCACGGTGTTGCCACCGAGGGATTTTAAGTCCCTTGCGTCTACCAATTTCGCCATCCGGGCAAGGAATTCGAGCGTGTCGAAGGGCACATCAAGAAAGGAAAAATGGAGGCTGGAGTCGGAATCGAACCGGCGTACACGGAGTTGCAGTCCGCTGCATAACCACTCTGCCATCCAGCCTCAGGAGTCGGCGTATCTCTTGCGAGATGGAGCGGGAAACGAGATTCGAACTCGCGACCCCAACCTTGGCAAGGTTGTGCTCTACCACTGAGCTATTCCCGCCTGACTCGAGAGCGTATTATAAGGATAAGTCGGTGACTGTCAAACGCTTTTCACGAACTCGTCTACATCGAGCGGCTCAGCTCCGGCCAGGCCGCACGCAGGTACTGAATCATCGACCACAGCGTCAGAATGGCCGCGACATACAGAACTACGACCCCGAGACCTGCGATCAGAGTGCCGGCAGGGAAGGCGAGCAGAACCAGCAGGGCAACCATCTGCAGGGTGGTCTTGACCTTGCCGATCCACGACACGGCCACTGAGCCGCGCTTGCCCATTTCAGCCATCCACTCCCGCAACGCCGAGATCACGATTTCCCGACCGATGATGACCAACGCAGGTAACGTCAGCCACATGGAGTCGTACATTTCGATCAGCAAGGCCAGTGCAACGGCGACCATCAGCTTGTCGGCCACGGGGTCGAGGAACGCACCGAAAGGCGTCGACTGATCCCAGCGGCGGGCCAGATAGCCATCAAGCCAGTCGGTAATCGATGCCAGCGCGAACAATACCGCTGCCAGCGGCATGCTCCATGAGAAGGGCAGATAGAACAGCACCACCAGCAAGGGTATGAAAACGATGCGTGCGAGTGTCAAGAGATTAGGAATGTTCATGGTAACCGCTATCCTTGCTGCAGTGCCGTTCAATGGAGGCAGGCACCCGATTGGAGGTGCCTTATTCTATCCGCGAAGATGCAACTCATCCATGCAATGAACGATGAATTGTTTCTGCCATGGTGGTGCTGATACCAGGAACACGGGCCAGCTCGTCTCGCGTCGCCTGGCGAATTCCCTGAAGACCGCCGAAGAAGCGCAATAGCTCACGCCGCCGTTTGGGGCCGATTCCCGGAATATCCTGCAGAGTCGAGGTACGTCTGGCCTTGTCGCGCCGCGCGCGGTGCCCAGTGATTGCAAAGCGGTGCGACTCGTCGCGCAGGTGCTGGATCAGATGCAAGCCAGGTGACGTAGGTGGCAGCGCCAGGCTTTGATCCACGGTCTCGATGAATAGCGTCTCAAGGCCCGCTTTGCGCGTGGTGCCCTTGGCGACCCCCAGCAGCATGAG
The DNA here is from genome assembly GCF_001431725.1 of Halomonas huangheensis. Taxonomy (NCBI): domain Bacteria; kingdom Pseudomonadati; phylum Pseudomonadota; class Gammaproteobacteria; order Oceanospirillales; family Halomonadaceae; genus Halomonas; species Halomonas huangheensis. Next base: position 1,975,317 of record NZ_CP013106.1, read on the forward strand.
ATTCTCGATCCCCAGTTCCAGAAGCACGTCCCGCGCCATGTTGAGCTGGCCCTTGCCGCCGTCGACCACCAGGATATCCGGCATGACGCCTTCGCCTGCATTCAGTCGCTTGAAGCGGCGCGTCAATGCCTGTTGCATGGCAGCATAGTCATCGCCAGCGGCGACGCCATCGATATTGAAGCGTCGATAGTCGCTCTTGCGTGGCCCGTCATGATCGAATACCACGCAGGACGCGACAGTTGCTTCCCCCTGGCTGTGGCTGATATCGAAGCATTCCAGGCGTTGCGGCGTTTCTTCCAGGTTCAGTGCTTCGCGCAGTGACTCGAAGCGTTTCTCCAGCTGCTGTTGGTTGGCCAGTTGGGCCGCCAACTGCTGCTCGGCATTGGTGCGCGCCAGTTCTCGCCATTGGGCTCGATGGCCACGCACCTTGTCGGTAACTCGTACCTGGCGCTCGGCCTTCTCGCTGAGTGCACTGGAGATCAAGTTGGCATCAGGAATCGTATGGCTGGTCAGGACTTCCGTAGGGATTTCCTGGGGCTGGCCCAGATAGTACTGGCTGATGAATTCGCCGAGAACCTCAGCCTCGCCGATATCCAGCCCATTATTGGGGCTGTAGTGGCGTGCACCGAGCATGCGTCCCTGGCGAATGGTCAGTAACGAGATGCTGAGGGCGCCGGACTCACTGGCTAACGCGAACACGTCGGCATCACCACTTCCGGTATCAACGATCTGGCGCTGTTGCAGGCGGCGCAGGTCCTGCAGCTGATCGCGCAGGCGGGCGGCCTCTTCGAAATTGAGCTCGCGGCTGGCGGTGTCCATTTCCCGGGACAGTTCGTCGCTCACGGCTTCGCTGCGACCTTCCAGGCACTGAATGGCATGCTCCAGGTCGCGGCGATAGTCCGCTTCGCTGATATAGCCGACACAAGGAGCGGTACACCGCTGGATCTGGTACTGCAGGCAGGGCCGAGTGCGATGGGCGAAGACGCTATCCTCGCAGTTGCGAATACGGAATACCTTCTGCATCAGTGACAGCGTTTCACGTACTGAACCGCTACTGGGATAAGGTCCAAAATAGCGACCGTCCTGATGGCGGGTACGTACGCGCTTGTGTTCGAGAGCCGGGAAGGGGTGGTGGTCACTGGCGAAGACGAAAGGGTACGACTTGTCGTCGCGCAGCAGAATATTGTACGGCGGCCGTAATTGCTTGATCAGCGTCTGCTCAAGCAACAAGGCTTCCGTTTCGCTATTGGTGACGGTCACCTGTATATCGGCAATGCGTCCCACCAATGCCTGAGTCTTGGTGTTGAGCGCCCCGCGGAAATAGCTGGCAAGGCGAGCCTTGAGACGGCGTGCCTTACCAATGTAGAGCGTATTGCTCTCGGCATCGAACATACGGTAAACGCCAGGTGCTTCGCTTACCGTATCGAGAAATCGTCGTGAGTCGAAGGTCATTGTGAGGTCGTGCTGGCTGAGGTCAGCGATCTGGACGTATTGGCATATGCTAACAGACTCTGGCGTCCGGACCCCACTGTCACGCCGGGTTTCAGTGGTGCGTGCATCGATCTGCCACCGGAGAGGCAGATCTGAGTGAGCTAGTCTTCCTTGAAGCCTTCCACCAGCCCATGGCGTAGCCCAAGGTGAGTCAGGGCCACGTCCGAATTGACACTGAGTTTCTCGAAGATCCGGTAGCGATAGGTGTTGACCGTCTTGGGGCTCAGGAACATCTGATCGGCAATATCGGAGACGCGTTGGGCGTTGACGATCATCATCGCTACCTGGAGCTCGCGTTGGGATAGCTGGTCGAAGGGGTTTTCCTCGTGATCAATACGCGAGATGACCAGACGCTGGGCAATCTCTGGACTCACAAAACGCTGGCCGGCGAATACGCTGCGAATCGCCAGCACCATCTCGTCATGATGAGACCCCTTGCTGATGAAACCGTGAGCACCGGCTTCAAGCAGGCGCTGAGCAAAGCTTTCCTCGATGAAGGCCGTCAGTACCAGAATGCGAATGTCTGAGGTCAGGCGACGAATCTTGCGTGTGGCCTCGAGCCCGCCAATCCCCGGCATGCGGATATCCATCATCACTACATCAGGATTCAGGCGTCGTGTCTGGGCAATGGCTTCCTCACCATCGGCGGCTTCACCGATGACGCAGATGTCCTTCTCCGCATTCAGCAGGTGTGCAATGCTGGTTCTAACCAAATGATGGTCATCCGCAACGAGAACCCTAATCAAAGCCGCTGCTCCTGAAAGATAAGATCAATATGGTGACGCCGATACTGGGGTGAGGCGCATGAGAATGCCTGTTATTTTGCCTTGTTATGCCTTCAATGTACTGCCAAGACTGTCACAGATTGTTTCCAAGGGGAATTGGGAACATGACGAGTATCAATGCATCAGCACACATTGTACTGGTGAGTATATTGAGGGTTCTCGAAGCAGGGCGTTATCTACGCGTTCTGTGTGCCATTCACTCGACGCTATTCATGGATAAAGGCGCACATTTTTGCAATGCGCGAATTCCGAGCTCCGTCGGGCGCTTCATGATCGAAGCACGATGAGCGCCTGGACGAAAGTCTCGCGGTTTATGCCTTGCCAGGGGGTGGGCTGCCGACTAGATTCCCTGTGATGGTATGACACGTATACAGTCATCCTATGTTGTTGTTGGTCATCGCATCCGGTGACTATCCGGCACCAGGTCGAATCGATCTGCGTGCTGGAGTGGGGTGATTGTAGTCAGGCTTGCTCGATGCCCCGGGCTACCGGGAAATGTTGCCGGAACCTGACGCCATGGCCTGTTTCCAGGGTCTGGCTCAGGGTTCTGGTTCCAGGAGCTACATCCAGGAGCTACAGGAGAACAACAAGATGCGTACCCTTCCCCGACCTTTCCCTTCAGGTTTTACTCCTCGCGTACTGGTCGCCGCGCTGGCCAGTTTCGGCCTCGCCGGCACGGCTGCCGCTGAGACCCTCACCTTTGCACATGTTTATGAAACCTCCGAGCCATACCACCAGTGGGCCCTATGGGCGGCGGACGAGATAGAGACGCGTACCGATGGCCGTTACAGCATCGAAGTGCATCCTGCTTCGTCACTGGGCAAGGAAGCAGATATCAACGAGGGGCTCAGTCTGGGAACTGTCGATTTGATTTACACCGGCAACCAGTTTGCTGGCCGCTCCTATGGTCCGATCGGCATCGCCGGCGCGCCCTATATGTTCCGTGATTTCGACCACTGGAAGGCCTACGCCGAGAGTGATCTGTTCGATGAAATCGCGCAGGGCTATGAAGATGCGACCGGCAATGTACCGTTGGCGATGAACTACTATGGACGGCGCCATGCCACTTCCAACAAGCCCATCAATACCCCTGCTGACATGCAGGATCTGAAGATCCGTGTGCCCAATGCGCCGATGTACATGATGTTCCCTGAGGCGGTTGGCGCCAATCCCACACCGATAGCCTTTGCCGAGACCTACCTGGCTCTGCAGCAGGGAGTGGTCGATGCTCAGGAAAATCCACTGCCCACCATCAAGGCCAAGGCCTTCTATGAAGTTCAGGACTACATCAACCTGACCGGGCATATCACCGATTCGTTGATCACGATTGCCAGTGGTTCGTTGTGGAGTCGTCTCTCCGAGGAGGACAGGCAGGTCTTCCGCGAGGTCTACACCGAAGCGGGTGAGGGCATCACTGAGGATATTCTCCAGCAGGAGCAGGATCTGGTGGCGTGGTTCGAGGAGCAGGGCGTTACCGTCAACGAGGTAGATACCGAGCCCTTCCGCGAGGCGGTATTACCTTTCCACAACGGCGACGCTGCGACCTGGGATCAGGAAACCTACGACCGTCTTCAGGCGCTGGGCCAATAACGCCTGACCTTCTGTTTGCCGGCGGTTCTCAACAGACAGTGACCGCCGCGCAACGGAGTGGGTCAATCCGCGAACCTGTCGATGTCAATCCGAGAGCCTGTCGATCCACGAGCCCACGGACCCGCGAGGAAAGTGCGATGAATGACAACGGAACCGCTCGGGAATCCTCTGCTTTCGAGGTGCCTGAAGACGATGATCAGATTCGGCGGGGTGATTATGCGCTGGAAGACTACTTGACCCTCGTCGTGTTCTGGCTGTTGGCGCTGGATGTGTTCCTGCAGTTCTTCAGCCGTTACGTGTTGGGTAACTCGATTGCCTGGACTGAGGAAATGGCGCGCTATCTGCTGGTGGCGGTGGGTTTTCTTGGCAGCGCGATGGCCGCGCGCAAGGGAACGCACATTGCTGTGGAATTCTTCTACCGCTACCTGTCGGATTCAATGGCGCGGGTCATGGCAGTAATTGTTGATGTGATCCGTGTCAGCTTTCTGGCGGCCATGGTGTGGATTACCTGGCAACTGGCTCAGCGAACCAATTCGATGATGGTGTCCGTCGATGTGCCCAAGAGCGTGCTGTATTACGTGGTGATGCTGGGCTTCGTGTTGATGCTGTTGCGTTCGTTGCAACTGGCCTGGCACCACTATCGAACCGGGCGTAGTGAGCTGATGCTTCAGCAGCAAGACGACTGACTGACGGGAGCGCCTGACATGAAAGACATGATGTTAACCGTGCGGCGTGGGTCGCGCGTTGCACCACTGATCGTGGGCCTGGCGCTGGCGGGATGTGTGGCTCTTGCCATCAGCGGTCAGTACCTTTCCCTGTTGTTTGCCATGCTGTTCACCATGTTGGTGTGCGGAGTCCCGATTGCCATCAGTCTTGCTGGCTCGTGCCTGATCTACGTAGTACTGACTGGCCGGGTTCCTGATGTAGTGGTGGTGCATCGGATGGTCAATGGCATCGACAGCTTCCCACTGCTGGCCATTCCATTTTTCATTCTTGCCGGAAATCTGATGAATAACGGCGGAATTACCACACGGATTTTCGATTTTGCCAAGGCGCTGATGGGCTGGATGCGGGGTGGCCTCGGACACGTCAATGTGGGCGCCAGCATCGTCTTCTCCGGTATGTCGGGCGCCGCAGTCGCCGATGCAGGAGGGCTGGGAACCATAGAAATCAAGGCGATGCGTGATGCCGGCTATGACGAGGAATTCTCGGTGGGTATCACCGCGGCATCTTCCACCATCGGTCCGATCATACCGCCCAGTCTGCCGATGGTGATCTATGGCGTGATGGCCTCGGTCTCCGTAGGGCAATTGTTTGCCGCTGGACTGGTTCCCGGGTTGCTGATGGGCATAACGCTGATGGTGATGATCTTTCTGCTGGCGCGGCGCCGGGGGTACCAGCGTGACGCCCGGTTCTCGATCAAGGCAATCGGCACCAGCTTCTCGCGGGCCTTTCTGTCACTGCTGACGCCGGTGCTGATTGTCGGCGGGATTATCACCGGCGCGTTCACGCCGACTGAGGCAGCGATTGCGGCGGTTGTCTATGCGCTGGTGCTGGGAGGTCTCGTTTATCGCACCCTGACCTGGCGGAGGCTACTCAAGGTCAGTATGGAGACCATCGAAACCACGGCAGTGATCCTGTTTATTGTTGCGGGAGCCTCGATCTTTGCCTGGATTCTGACCAGTAATCAGGTTGCTCAGCACGTCATGTCGCTGCTCGGGCCGTTCCAGGACAACCCGATAGCGATACTGTTGATCATCAATCTGGTGTTGATTGTGGTGGGCTGCTTCATGGAAACCATCGCCGCAATCACTATCCTGGTTCCGGTATTGCTGCCGGTGGCTGTGGCATCCGGTGTTGACCCGGTGCACTTCGGGGTGATCATGGTGCTCAATCTGATGATTGGCCTGCTGACGCCGCCGGTAGGCATGGTGCTCTATGTCCTGTCACGCGTTTCCGGTATTTCCTTCGAACGCTGCATGAGTGGCACCTTGCCGTTTCTGGTGCCGTTGGTGGCGGCGCTGTTGCTGGTGACTTTCATCCCGGCGATTTCACTGTGGCTGCCGACGCTGGTGTATAGGTGATATGAGCTGCGGGCTACGAGCCAAGAGAAGAGCCAGGAGCCAGAAACGGGAATGAGGAAGGATCATGCACAAGGATGATATCTGTTGTCATGTCGATAGCGAGGATCTGCGGCGCTTCATCGGACAGAGTCTGACAGCGTGTGGTGCTGATGAAGATTCCAGTGCCGCCGTCGTCAGAGCGCTGGTTACGGCATCGCTGATGGGAGTGGATAGTCATGGGCTACGTTTGCTGCCGCACTACGTCAAGGAACTGGAAGGAGGGCGAGTTCGCGGGGCGCCTCGGCTGCAGATCGAACAGCGCCTTGCTGCAACAGCGGTACTCGATGCAGGCCACGGTTTCGGCCACCTTGCCGGGTATCGCGCTGTCGAACATGCGGTAGGCATGGCACGAGAGGTCGGCGTAGGATGCGTAGCGGTCGGCAATTCGTCCCACTTCGGAGCCGCCGGCTGTTACGCGCTGGCTGCCGCAGAACAGGGCATGTTGGGCATGGCGCTGTGTAACTCCGACCCCTTTGTGCTGTTGCACGGCAGCCGGCGCGCCTTTCATGGCACGAATCCCATCGCATTTGCTGCTCCTGTTGAGGGGCAGAAACCGTACCTGCTGGATATGGCCACCAGTTCAGTACCATGGAATCGCGTTCAACAGTATTCGGCCATCGGCCGTTCCCTGCCACCGGATATCGCCGCCGCCGACGATGGAAGCACGACCACCGATGCCGGAGAAGTTGCAGCCCTGCTGCCCCTCGGCGGAGCTGGATTTGGCTTCAAGGGTGCAGGACTGGCCGGGATGGTTGAGATATTGAGCTCGACGCTGGCCAATATGGTGCACGGCTTTCATCTGCTGCCCATGGGCGGAGAGGATATGTCGACACCGCGTGGCGTTGGACATTTCTTTCTGGTGATGAATCCTGAAGCATTTTGCGACCGAGCCATCTTTCAGCAACGCATGGCCGCCTACTTGAAGGACCTACGCGCCATGACTGGTGTCGGCGAGCAGCCGGTATTGGCGCCTGGAGATCGAGAGTGGCTGTGCCACCAGCAGCGTAGCCGAGAGGGTATTCCGCTGGATCGCGCACAGCGTGATGCCTACTGTGAGCTGTCGCAGCATCTGCAGATTCCAGCGCTGACCGAGCAGCACCGGGCAGGCTGATGGGATGAACTGATGGGATGAACTGTGACATGAGCTGACGGGCTGATGCCGCTTCATGTCGTGGGTAGGCGTCACAGCGGTCTCTGGGTGCAGTACCATGGCAGCATTCGACCTCGAATGTAAGCGGGGGAACTGAAGTGAAGGAGAACCGCGTCGATGAGCAGATATCGGGTAGAGCGCAAGACACTCTCCGAGCAAGTGGCAGAGCAACTGGAAGCTGAAATTCTCGAAGGGCGACTGGGTGAGAACGACCAGTTGCCTTCGGAGCGTGAACTGATGGAGCAGTTCGGAGTGGGCCGCCCGGCCGTGCGCGAGGCGCTGTTCTATCTGCAGAAGCTCGGGCTTATCGCCATCAATAGCGGTACCCGTGCGCGGGTGATTCGCCCCACCGCAGAGGCGGTCATGGCCAGGTTGTCGGGAGTGACTCGGCAGCTACTCTCTCAACCCCAGGGCCAGCAGTACTTTCAGGAAGCCCGCGCCCTGTTTGAAGTATCACTGGCGCGCCATGCGGCATCCCATGCGACCGAGGATGACATCGCGCAGTTGCGGGCAGCACTTGACCATCAGCGTTCAGTGATTGGCGATGAGGCGGCCTTCAAGCGTGCTGACAATGACTTTCACGGCGTACTGGCTGCGATTGGGCGTAACCCGATCTATGATGCACTCCACCAGGCACTGTCGGAATGGCTGGATGACCGTCGCGCTCAGGCGTTGCAGCAGGATGGTGAAGATGAAGCAGCACTGCTGGCACACACCGAGATTGTCGAGGCGATCGCCTCGCGAAATGTGGATGATGCGGAAGCCGCCATGCGTCGTCACCTCGATCGCCACTATGGAACCTATATGCAGCTGAAACAGCGACTCGGAAAACACTGACTCTGGCCGACAGCAAGCGCCCGATGCCGTCTTGAGCTCGGCATCGGGCGCTTGTTCTTGCATCGCGGGGCTGTGTATCGAAGCGCTGGTTCGAAGCGCTAAGTCAATTCAAAGGGCTATAGCGAGACGCCGCGCTTCCAGGGGATAAAGTCATATTGCGCCAGTTCGACGGCTCTTGGCGCATAACGCGCGGAAGCGGTATCCAGACACAGCTGCAGTAGCTGGTCCGCGAGCTCATCGATCGATGTCTCACCTCGAATCACCGCCCCGGTATCGAAATCGATGATATCGGCCATGCGCCTGGCCAGATCCGAGTTGCTCGATACCTTGAGCACCGGCACCACCGGATTGCCGGTTGGCGTACCAAGCCCGGTGGTGAATATCACCAGGTTGGCACCTGAGCCCACCAGTGCTGTTGTCGATTCGACATCGCTGCCTGGCGTGCAGAGCAGGCTCAGCCCGGGTCGCGTTGCCGGTTCGGTGTAGTCGAGCACTTCCACGACTGGGCTGTCGCCACCCTTGCGTGCGGCTCCCGCTGACTTCATGGCATCGGTGATCAGGCCGTCGCGAATATTGCCGGGTGAGGGGTTCATGGAGAAGTCAGCGCCCACCGCCGCAGCATGCCGCTGGTAAGCTTCCATCAGCGTGGTGAAACGCTGTGCCGTAGCATCATCCACGCAACGAGCACGCAGCTCATGCTCAACCCCACACAGTTCCGGGAATTCACTGAGAATGCCGCTACCGCCGAGGGCCACCAGGCGGTCGATCGTGGCACCAACCACCGGGTTGGCGCTGAGCCCCGAAAACCCATCCGAGCCGCCACACTCCACCCCGATGCGCAGTTTCGACAACGGTGCGGGTTGGCGTTCGACACGATTTGCCTCGCGCAGCCCATCGAAGATGGTCGTCAGCGCCTCACGGATCAACGCCTCCTCACTGGCGGTAGCCTGTTGTTCGATATAGTGCACCGGTCGCAGCCCTTCAGGGTCGCGTTCCTTCATCGCCTGTTTGAGCATCGCAATCTGGGCTTTCTGGCAGCCAAGGCTCAAGACCGTGGCCCCGGCCACATTGGGATGGTTGATGTAGCCAGCGAGCAGACGGCACAGCGCCAGCGCATCATCATCGGTGGTACCGCAGCCTTGATGGTGCGTCAGGAAGCGCACGCCATCGACATTGGGAAAGGGCGAGACATGGAGCGGTGATGGATTGTCATCGTCCACTCCATGCAGCATTGCCTTCGCCATCCGCTTGTAGTCGCGGTAAGGGTCATCGCCCAGCGCTTCGGCAACACTCTGTCGCAGTACCTCGATGTTACGGTTCTCGCAGAACACCAGCGGTACCACCAGCCATATATTGGCCGTACCGACCTGACCATCAGGCCGATGGAAGCCATCGAAAGTCGCGGTGGAGAAGGCGCTGACATCCGGCATCTGCCAATGTGCCTCGCTGGCACCCGGCCCAGTGGAGTCAGAGTCGGTTGAATGCGCAAGGTTGTCAGTGCGGATCGCGGCTCCGGCAGCTATTGGCTGAGTGGCACGGCCGACGGTGACACCGTACATGGTGACGGTGTCGCCGGTCTTGAGATCGCATAGTGCAAACTTGTGCTTATGCCGAATGGGTTCGACAAGACGGATGATCTCGTTGCCATCCTCAATCTCTGTACCCGCGGCAAGGTCACGTAGCGCAACACGAACATTGTCCCGGGCGTGCACACGCAGGCTGGGGTGTCCGGCGCTATCGCTGGCAATGGTCTGTGGACTGCTGTTGGTATCGATAGCCATGGGTCACGGTCTCCTCATGGGCTGCTGGGGTATCCGACTCAGGTATCCGACTCAGGTAACCGGTTCAGGCATCCGGGTCCGCAATCACCTCTTGAGTCTGGATGCCCAGGCCCTCGATTCCGAGGCGCATCGACTGTCCCGAGCGCAGATAGACTGGCGGCTTTTGACCAAGACCAACCCCGGGTGGTGTACCGGTCGAGATGATGTCGCCCGGCTGCAGGCTCATGAAACGGCTGAGGTAACTGATCAGGAACGGCACCTGGTAAACCATGGTGCGGGTTGAGCCGTCTTGATAACGCTTGCCGTCGACTTCCAGCCACATCGCGAGGTCATGCGGGTCAGCAATCTCGTCCGGCGTGACCAACCACGGGCCGATGGGGCCGAAGGTGTCACAGCCCTTGCCCTTGTCCCAGGTGCCGCTGCGCTCCAACTGGAACTCGCGTTCGGAGATATCATTGACCACGCAGTAGCCTGCTACATGATCAAGCGCATTGGCTTCCTCGATGTAGCGTCCCGCCTTGCCGATGACGACACCCAGCTCTACTTCCCAGTCTGTCTTGTTGGAACCACGGGGAATCAGGACATTGTCGTTGGGGCCACAGATCGCGCTGGTCCACTTGTTGAATACCACCGGTTCAGGTGGGACATCGGCACCACTTTCTGCGGCATGGTCGGCGTAGTTGAGGCCGATGCAGATGAACTTGCCGACCTGGCCCACGCAAGCTCCGATGCGGGTGGTATCACTGACTTCCGGTAGCCGTGACAGGTCTAGAGAGGCAATTCGCGCGAGGTTGGATGCCGATAGATGTTCGCCAGCGAGATCATCGACCTCACTGGAGATATCGCGAATGACACCTTGATCGTCGAGAACAGCGGGGATTTCCTGGCCCAGGGGGCCGACGCGCAACAGTTTCATGGAGAGTCCTTGTAGAAAGCCGGTGAAAAGTCTTTGTCGAAAGTTCTTGTGGGGAGCCCTTATGGAACGCCTCCGTAGAACGACCTGGTGGCACGTCCTCGTGAAGAGCGCGCCTGGCGTTATGCCAGCCAGCCACCATCGATGACCTGAGCGGTGCCCGTGGTATAGGTGGATTCATCGCTGGCGAGGTAAGTAGCCAATGCAGCGATTTCCTCGACACTTCCGAGCCTGCCCATGGGCTGGCGGTCGAGAAAGGCCTGATGTACTTCATCCTGCGGTCGTCCCTCGCGTTCTGCCTGGTCGTGGATGCGCTGGCGCAGCGATGGCGAGTCCACAGTACCGGGACAGATGGCGTTGCAGCGTATGCCCTGGGTGACGTAATCCGCAGCAACGGAGCGGGTGAGTCCCAATACTGCCGCCTTGCTGGTGCCGTAGGCGAAGCGGCCAGCAACACCCTTGAGGCTCGAGGCCACGGAAGCCATGTTGATAATACTGCCCGTGCCGGCCTGCAGCATGCCGGGCAGAAACGCAGAAATGGTATGGAACATCGAACCGACATTGATCGCCATGGAGCGTTCGAAGTCTTCCGTATTGCAGTCCAGCAGGCTGCCGCTATGGACATAGCCCGCACAGTTGAACAGCACTTCTACTGTTGGCAGGCGTGAGGCCAATTCCTGGATAGCGACCGGATCGGTCACATCCAGGCGGTGGCACTCGATGCCATCAATGTTACGCAGCCTGTCGAGCTTATCGGCATCGATATCGGTGGCGATGACTTTAGCTCCCTCGGCCGCAAAGCGAATTGCTGTTGCCTGACCGATGCCCTGGCCTGCCGCGGTGATCAGGGCAACCTTGTGCATGAGGCGCATGCTCTATCCTCGCGATTGTCCAGCCTGCTGCCGTACCCCATGGGCGGGGCACGGCAGAGCCTGCATTTGTTATGCCCGTCAGGACCATCTGAGGACTTACCTATAGGATGGTATGACAGGATGAAAGCATGACGTATGTAGCGAGTATGGCTCAGCTATCCGCGGCTTGCCAATGATCGCATGAGCGACCTCCGCAGGTGCGGCTCGACACATCACAAATGGCGCTTCATTGGCGACGCTGATGAGCCAGCCAGGCACGGATGCCGTATTGCCAGGGCGGCAACTGGTCACTGCGACCCACCGGGTTGGACAAGCTTCCAAGTGTCGGGGTCGAGATGGTGACTACGTCATCGAGGTGATGGGTAAAGCCCTGACCGGGACCATTGCGATCCTGAATGGGCGAGAACATGGTGCCGAGGAACAGCATGAAGCCATCCGGATACTGATGGTGGCGACCGATGGTCTGAGCGACCAGGTCGAGAGGATCACGGCTGATCTCGCGCATATCGCTGCTGTCCTCGAGGACAAAGCCATCGTCGTGGCCTTCGATGCGTAAGCTGACCAGTGCATTTCGAATGTCATCTATCGAGAAGTGGTCATCGAACAGGCGGATGAACGGACCGATGGAACAGGAGGCGTTGTTGTCCTTGGCCTTGCCCAACAGCAGGGCGCTACGCCCTTCAACATCGCGCAGGTTGACGTCATTACCCAGGGTCGCGCCCTTGACCTTGCCGCTGGCATCGACGGCCAGTACGACTTCGGGCTCCGGGTTGTTCCACTGTGACGACGGATGCAGGCCGACACTGGCGCCGAAGCCCACTGCCGAGAACGGCTGCGATTTGGTGAACACCTCGGCATCGGGGCCGATACCGACTTCCATATACTGTGACCAGGCACCGCGTGCTTGAAGTTCAGCCTTCAGCGTCATGGCTGCCTCGGAACCGGGTTTGATGCGCGACAGATCGCTGCCGATGATCTCGTTCAGCTCGCTGCGCAGGGTGTTGGCGCGAGAGGGATCTCCGCCGGCCTGCTCTTCGATGACTCGCTCCAGCAGGCTGACGGCAAAGGTCACACCGCAGGCCTTGATCGCTTGCACGTCACAGGGTGCCAGTAGATACGGGCTGACCTGAGGACGAGCCTGCGAATTGGCAATCAGCGTCTCGATCGAACACAGTGCCTTGCCGTCGCCGTTGGCTGCCAGTTCTGCGGCATCATCACGTTCGAGTAGGTCGGCCATCACGCTGACATGGCCGCTCAGATCAATGACCTCGCCAGCACGCAGGGCCACGATCACCGGGCCACGTTGTTCGTCGAGCCATACGCGTCCTACCAGCAGCGCACGTTCTGCATCCTGGGGAAGAATCGAGTTGATCAAGGGAGAGTCTCCTGAAATCCTGTTTGTCGGAAAATATCTTGTGGCTTGGCTGTGTTTGATTCGAGTGTGTCTGATTCAAGTGTGTCTGACTCGATTGCGATTGGTACGGCAAGCTGATCGGCGGTAGCTAGCGGCCATCCGAGCGCGGCAGTATGCGTCCAGCACTCAAGTTGCCACGTGGGTCGAGTAACCGTTTCAAGCCGCGCATGATGTCGTACTGCGGTGCCGACAGGTTGCCCAGGAAGGCGTTCTGCTTGACTCGGCCGATGCCGTGTTCGGCGCTGATGCTGCCGTCGAATTCTGCCACCAGCTCGAACAGTTGCTCCTCGATGTCGTGGAGCAGGGCTTGTTTGTCGTCGTCGCTGAGTGCCGCCGGGGGAAGTACATTGAAGTGCAGGTTGCCGTCGCCGACATGGCCGTAGGCAATAACCTCGGCGTCATGTGCCAGCCGCTCCACCAACTGCTCAGCCTGCTGATGGAAGGCGTCCAGCGATGAGATCGGCAAGGCAATATCGGTGCGTAGGTGCAAGCCTCTACGCTGCTGACCTTCGAGCATCGCCTCACGAAACTGCCACAGTTGAGCGGCCTGGCTTTCGCTGCTGGCCAATACACCGTCGCTGAGTAATCCCTGATCGAGCCCCTTGCTGAAGAGCGTCTCGATCATTGCATCCAGATCCAGCTCGCCACTGGCTCCAACTTCCAGTAATACGTAGACCGGATGGGTGCTATCCAGAGGGTCCTTCAAGGCCGGGGCTGCTCCCAATGCCAGCTCAATGCAGGCACGCGGAATCAACTCGAAAGCGCTCAGCAGGTCACAGCAACTGCGCCGAGCCAGGCCATAGAGCCGCATCACCGACTGGACATCCGGGCAGCCGATCAATGCCGTTCGCGAGTGAATCGGGCGCGGGCCGAGCTTGAGTACGGCCCCGGTGACAATGCCCAGTGTGCCTTCGGCACCGATGAACAGTTGTTTGAGGTCATAGCCGGTGTTGTTCTTGTGCAACGGCCGCATATCGCTGAGGATGCGGCCATCCGGCAGTACTACCTCCAGCCCCAGCACCAACTGGCGCATCATCCCGTAGCGCAATACATTGAGTCCGCCAGCATTGGTCGAGATGTTACCGCCGATCTGGCAACTGCCTTGAGCACCGAGCGCCAGCGGGAAGAAGCAATCCTCCGCCTGAACTGCATCCTTGATCATCTGCAGCACACAGCCGGCATCGACGCTGACAGTGAAGTTGAGCGGGTCCAGATGACGTATACGGTTGAGGCGTTCCAGACTCAGCACCAGCTCTGGCGTGTGGTGATCGGGTAGGGCACCTTCCACCAGACCACTACCACCTCCCTGGGGTACCACCGGGATATCGTGTTGATGACAGTAGCGCATGACCTGAGCGACCTCATCGACACTCGCCGGGCGGGCGACAGCCAGCGGCTCGGCACCACGGGCACCCGCCCAGTCCAGGCAGTAGCGCTCGGTATCCTTACCGTCGACCAGTACGCCGCTGGGGCCCAGCGATTGTTGTAGAAAGGTGATCAGCGCATCACGCATTGAGAGATCCTTTTCTTTCGGAGTCCATAAGCTTATCGAGCCATGGCCTAGCGGAACCACAGCACAAGGCCGGGGAATACCAGGAACAGCGCCAACAGAGCCAGCAGGGTGAAATAGAACGGCAGCAGGCTCTTGACCAGACTTTCCATGCCGACCTTACCGACGCCACAACCGACGTAGAGCACGGTGCCTACCGGTGGTGTAATCAGCCCAATGCCCAGCACGAACGACATCAATACGCCAAAATACACCGGGTCCACACCAAGCTTGACCACGACCGGCGTCATCAACGGCGCGAGGATCACCATGGCCGGAGTCAGGTCCATGAAGAAGCCGACCACCAGCAGGAAGGCCGTGAGCAGCAACAACAGCAGCAGCTTGTTCTCGGTAATCGCCGACAGGCTGACCACCAGCTGCTGAGGAATCATATTGGCGGTCAGTAACCATGCCAGCACGCTGGCAAAGGCCAGCAGAAGCATCACCACACCCGTCAAACGACCGGTCGCAATGCACAGCTCGAACAGACGCTTGAGCGTCAGGCTGCGATAGACCAGCAGCGAGACGAGGACTGCGTAGATCAGAGCGATGGCGGCGCTTTCGGTGGGAGTGAATATGCCAGTCAGAATCCCGCCGACAATGATCACCGGCAGCAGCAGAGCGAGCACTGCGTCCTTGAGGGCGGCGCCCAGTTCGGGCAGCGAGAAGGGCTGGCCGCGTCCGGTCTTGCGCGACTGCACATAAGTGGTCATCGCGAGACCGAGCGTGATCAGAATGCCCGGCACGATACCGGCGAGGAACAGCTGCGAAATCGACGTGTTGGTGACCACACCGAACAGAATCATCGGGATCGACGGGGGAATGATGATGCCGACCACCGACGCAGCCACCACGATCGCGGTCGCCATCGAAGCGGTATAGCGGTGTTGCTTCATCGGCTCGATCATCATACTGCCGACCGCGGAAGCATCGGCAACGGCAGAGCCGCTGATACCGCCGAAGAACATCGAGGTCATCACGGCTACCTGGCCGAGACCACCAGCCACGAAGCCGACCAATGCACTGGCCAGACGCACCAGACGCGTGGCGATGCCACCTTCGCTCATGACCTCACCAACGAGAATGAACAACGGAATCGCCAGTAGCGGGAAGGAATCCAGGCCATTCACCGCCTGGTCGACGATCGGCGACAGCGAATAGTCGGAATAGAAGAAGATGAACAGACTGATGGCGCCGAGGCCAAAGGAGATAGGCATGCCGATGGCGATACAGATCGCCAGCCCAATGAGGATGCTCCACAGAATCATGACTCATCCCCCCGGCATACCGCGATCAGCGCGAGGGTATTGGCAATCAGCGTCAGCACTGCCATCACTGGCATCGCGCTATACAGCCAGGTTCTGGGAATGCCCAGCATTGGTGTAGCGCTGGTAAACCCCGAGATCAACTCGTTGAAGCCCAGCAGGATGCAGATACACACCACATAGATGATGGCAATCGCCAGTAGGCTCAGCACACGACGTAATCCAGTGGGCGCCATATCCTTGAACCAGGTCACCGCGACGTGCTGGCGCTCAAGGCTACCCAGTCCGGCGCCGAGCAGCACCAGCCAGATGAACAGCACACGCGACATTTCCTCGGCCCAGGAATAGGACGTGTTGAGTACGAAACGGCCAAAGACGTTGGCGCATACGCAGAACACCACGCCAACCACCAGCAGGCCAACCGCGATACGCAGCGTGGAGATCAGGAACCCCAGCCACCCAGGGGTAGGACTTGATGCTTGAGTCGTCATCAAACAACTCCAGAACAGATGGACGGACGATAGCCACACCGACGCGATGTCCGGTGTGGCGGATCGAAATTACTGAGCGGAGCGGGCGCGAATCGCGTCGATCAGGTCACCGCCGATCTGCTCACGCCATTCGTCATAGACGGGGGACAGGGACTGCTGGAAAGTCGCAACCTGTTCCGGCGTCAGCTCGGTGATCTGCATGCCGTCGTCGATCAGCTCCTGCTTGATCTGATCATTCAGCGTGCGGCTGACTTCACGCTCGTAGACACCCATCTGCTGAGCGGCATCCACCAACAGTTGCTGGTAGTTCTCGGGCAGTTTGTTCCAGAAGCGTTCGGAGACCAGCGTGATGAAGGGGGTATAGACGTGATTGGTCTCGCTGGCATAGCCCTGAACCTCGTTGAAACGCGAGGACTGGATGGTGATCCATGGGTTCTCCTGGCCGTCGACCACACCTTGCTCCAATGCAGTGAACAGCTCAGCGAATGACATCGGCGTAGGGTTGGCACCGAGTGTCCGCCAGATATCCAGGTGGATCGGATTCTGCATGGTACGGACCTTGAGTCCGCTCAGGTCATCGGGTGAGTCCACAGCAGTCTGGCTGTTGGTCAACTGGCGATAGCCATTCTCGGCCCAGCCGATCGCTACCAGGCCATTGCTGCTGGCGACATCCAGCATACTGTCACCGATTTCACCATCGAGTACTTCGTCGGCGATCTCCGGTGTCGGGAACAGGAACGGCAGATCAAAGACCGCGAACTGCGGGAACATGTTGACCAGTGGTGACGTGGAGGGGGCTGTCATTTCCAGGGTGCCGGACTGCAGCGCACTCACCGCCTGGAGATCATCGCCCAGCTGTGCACTGTGGAACAGCTCGACCTGAATATGGCCGTCGCTGCGCGCTTCAACAATCTTCTCGAAATATTCGAGACCACGGTACTGTGCACCCGACTGAGTGGTGCCGATACTGAATTTGAGCTTGTAGTCATTGTCGTCACCTTCGACGACGGAGCCACTGACGTCGGGTATCGGCGGCATCTCCGTTGCAGCCTGTGTTGATGTCACGGTGGCCAGCGTCAGCGCCAGAGCGCCGACCGAGGCGAAAAGGGTGCGAGACGTGAAGCAGCCCGGTCGGGTATCGGTCGTTATTGCACTTGTCTCTGCTGTGACTGACCTGGTTGTGACGGTCCTGGTCGTGACTGTCTTTGCTGTGATCGTCTTTGTTGTGATTGTCATTGCGAAACAACTCCTGTTGAGCAGGCGTAGGGGAAAACCGGGGTGCCTCATGGGCGCCCCGGGGGACTGCCTATTGCCACTCCCTGCCGGTGGGGTAGGTGTGGTCATCCAATGAAGCGGCTTTCATGGTGATGCTGTAACCGGGAGCTTCCGGTAGTAGATAGTGGCCCCTGCGGATACGGACGGGATCGATGAAATGGTCGTGGAGGTGGTCGACGTACTCGAGCAGGCGTCCTTCGAGGGAGCCGGAGACGGCGATATAATCGAACATCGAGACATGCTGGGTGTACTCGCAAAGCCCGACGCCACCACCGTGCGGGCATACCGGGATGTCGAACTTGGCCGCCAGCAGCAACACCATGATCACCTCGTTGAGTCCACCGAGGCGCGCCGCGTCGAGCTGACAGTAGTCGATAGCACCCGCCTGCATGAACTGCTTGAACATCACTCGGTTGTGGCAATGCTCACCGGTAGCGACGCCAATGCCCGAATCAAACAGCCGGTTGCGAATCTCGGCATGGCCAAGAATATCGTCGGGACTGGTCGGCTCCTCGATCCAGTGGGGGTTGAACTCGGCAAGATCGCGCATATTGGCGATGGTCTCATCGACATCCCAGACCTGGTTGGCGTCCATCATCAATGTGCGCTGTTCGCCGATTTCGTCGCGAATGATCGCCGCGCGGCGACGATCTTCCTCGAGGTTGCCACCGACCTTCTGCTTGAAGTGTTCCCAGCCGTCGTCCAGTGCCTCACGACACAGGCGACGCACCTTGTCCTCGTCATAGCCCAGCCAGCCGGCGGAAGTGGTGTAGGCCGGATAGCCGTTGGCGCGCATCTCGGCTTCGCGAGCTTCCTTGCCAGGCGCCATGTGCTTGAGCATGGCGATGGCTTCCTGAGGAGTCAGGGCATCGGTAACGAAACGGAAATCCAGGCAACTGACCAGTTGTTCGGGTGACATATCGACCAGCAGCTTCCAGATCGGCTTGCCTTCGCGCTTTGCCCATAGGTCCCAGACCGCATTGATCATTGCCGAGGCCGCGAGGTGAATCACGCCTTTTTCCGGACCAAGCCAGCGCAGTTGGCTGTCACCACTGGTCATCTCGCGCCAGAACTGACCCATGTTGGCGGTAATATCCTCGAGATGGCGTCCTTCCAAGCGAGACGCCATGGCGTTGATTGCCGCAACACAGATGTCGTTTCCGCGCCCGATGGTGAAGGTCAGACCATGGCCGGTGAGGTCATCAGATTGATCGGTATGCAGAATGACATAGGCCGCCGAATAGTCTGGCGCTTCGTTCATGGCATCCGAACCGTCCAACTGACGTGACGTGGGGAAACGAATATCGCGTGCTTCAACCTGAGTGATGATGGTCATTGTTACCTGCTGCCTTTTGTTGTTCGCGTCATGTGTTGCTGTTGGCGTGTGAGAGGTTTTTTCTGTGCATCGAGTCTATGTAGGCCCATGAAATTTGCGCCAATGGTATTTCTTGTTGCACCGATAACCTGTGGTTATCATCGTTGCCAGGCGGCTGATTGTTGCCAGGAGACTGTTCCTGCATTCAACCAATAAGTGCTGCTGCGTTGCAGCGTTAGCGAGGTACTCGGCATGCACCAGGAATTCGGGCTGCACATCAAGAGCTGGTTGCGGGTAAAGCATATGCTGCTGGTGGTGGCGTTGGAGCAGAGTGGCAACATGCATAATGCTGCACGGCAGTTGAACATCAGTCAGCCCGCCGCCAGCAAGATGCTCAAGGATATCGAGGGCTTTCTCGGCACCCGGCTCTTTACCCGAGACCCGGGGCACATGGAGCCTACCGATGCGGGGCGACGCGTTCTGCAGTATTGCCGCCGTGTGCTCAATGACACCGACCGTCTGATCGAAGATCTCGCCTCGATGCGGGAAGGCGGCTTCGGCAAACTCTCATTGGGCACCGTACCCGGCGCGGCGCCGGTGATGCTGCCGCACGCTATTCAGGCTCTCAAGCAACGGCGGCCGCGGTTGGCCATCAGCCTGTTCGAGAACTCCAGCGATCGGTTGCTGGTGGATCTTGAATATCATTTGCTCGACGTGGCGATCGGTCGGTTTACGGAGCCTGCCCAACGTCATCTGTTCGATTTCCTGCCACTCAATGACGAACCGGTATCGGTCGTGGCTCGGCTTGGTCACCCATTGAGCAAAGCTACGCCTGAGCTGGCGGAAATCGTGCGCTGGCCCTGGGTGTTGCATCCCATGAGCAGTCCCATGCGCGGCCTGTTCGAAACCGCGCTGGCCGAGGCTGGAGTGCCATCACCGCGCAACGTGGTGGAAACCACTTCGACTCAAGCGACACTGCAGCTGGTTGCGTCCTCTGACACGCTATCGGTGCTGCCCAGCTCGATCCTCAAGAGCACTTTTTCCCACGGTCGTTTCGCCACTTTGCCGTTGGATGTTGGGGCTCCTCTTGGGCTCTACGGTGCGATGACCCGCAAGGGCGAACCACTATCCGAAGTGGTGGAGGAGTTCATTGCCTTGTTGCGTGTCTCAGAGCAGGGCAGTGATGAGGAGCCTGAGCCGGTACGGCAGCGTAATGGACAAGACCTTGAAGCTCCCGGAAGATAGTCGTTTGATCACGGAGTTCCTGGGCGAGGTCGGCAATGCAACTCTCGGTTGAGCAGCAGAATATCTATCGACACCTGCAACGGGTGCTGTCGGAAAAGGGGTTGGATGAGATACGGATCACCAATGTCCCGGCCGTTGCAGGGGCAGGAAAGAGCCTATTGATCACCGAAGTTGCCAGAAGCAATGCCAATCAAACCGTGCTGTTCCTGGCTCAGAGTCGTAATATCGCCGACCGCGCCAGGGCAACATTGCCGAGCAACTGTACGGTGCGAACGTTGCATGATCAGGCGACACAATTCCTCAAACACGCCTGGCGTGAAAAGCTGGCGCTGCCTATTCAGCGTGTCCTGACCATGGCTGCGGTACAAAACGTCGTTGGTCACATTGATCTTGCTCAGTTGGTCAGGATTCGCCGAGTTCTCGATAACTTCCATGTCAGTGGTTCGCGGCATATCGATGAATCACATCTGCCCGAGCAGCGGTACGATGGCGAGCAAACTCCAACTCCGTCAGCTGGCGAAAATGCCAGACTCCTTCAGCAGGCGCGGGCAGTCTGGTTCGATCAGAATGACTATGCACCCGACACAACGCCGCTGACATATCTGGCAGTCCTCAAGATCTGGACGTTGTCACCCCCTGTGGCAGGGTACGACGCGGTGCAACAGCGGCGTGTCAAGATCGACCCGCTGGGCGGTTATGACATAGTGGTACTGGAAGAGGCTCAGGACGCAACGGAAAGCATACTGTCCCTGCTCCGGCGTCAGCGCTGTGCCGTGGTCATGTTTGGCGATCGTTTTCAGTCACTGAATAGCCGAGGTCGCTTTCAGATTGGATTGCGCCGATTCATCGCTGATCACTGCACCACCATACCCATGCGCATGTCCTACCGGTTCGGGCCGAGCGTTGCCAGCCTGTTGAATGGGGTGGTCTGCAAATCCGGCAAGCGCAGTATGGCCAATATGGAGGGCGCAGGACGGTCGGCGGTTCTCGCCGATACGGCACGATGGGACTGGGAAGCTCAGGGGCAGCACTACACCTACATCTCGCGATACCTGACCACGCTTTTTCAGGAAGCATTGGATGCCAGCTACCGCGGGCTGGCGTTGGCATGGGTCGATGGCCTGGCATCCTATCCTATCTCGCTGTTGCAGGATGTGATCACCATCGCCTCGCGAAACCATGCTGTGTGGCCCGAGAGGGCGCTGCATGACCGACACCTCGCCGGTTTTCACTCGCTTGACGATATTCAAGGGGCTTTCCAGCAGCGTAGATTTCAGCAGGGCATGGAGATTATCAGGTTTGTCAGGCAGAACCTCCAGGACCCGCATCTCCCTGACATTGTTGATCAATGGGAAGCCGCCGATCAGCAGCGTCAGCAGGCGATGTTGGATGACTGGGAAAACCCTCCAGCGCGTGGCCTGACACTCTCTTCGGTTATCCGAGCGAAAGGCCACGAGTTTCCTCGGGTTTGTGTTGCCCAGGACCTGGTGCCTGCAAGGTTGGTGGACCAGTGGGATGCCGCGAGTTACTGGATTGATCTGAATTTCCTGTATACCGCGGCGTCACGGGCGCAACGATTACTGCTGTTGCCCGATATACTCCTCGATCATTTCCACAGGCATGGTTATCCGCTTGAGCCCAATGATGATATCGAGCTTCTCGGCAGGCAGGAGGATGGGGATCTGCATCCCTATTTTGGTCGCCATAGACACCTTCTGTTGGAAATGTTGCCCGGCAATCGCCCTGAACGCAGACGAGGGGCAGACGTGACCGTCAGCCATGGGGCAGCCAGAGAATCTGGGCAGAATCGGGTCAGGCAGTTGATGGAACGGCAGGCGCAGGAATATACCGGGCAGACGGGTCCGGCTGCATTGCGGGCCGCCTTGAAGGGGAAGAAGCAAGAAGAAACATGACCGACCTGAAGACAGCAATGCCTTCAGGTCGGTTGGTCAGGACCGCTACCGCTGCTGCACCTTACTGGGTGGCGGTAACTTCCGCTGTCGCACGCTCCCGACGCCGAGTATTGCTGAGATAGATCAGGACGAGAGCGCCGGCAAGCAGCGCCATGGCAGTGATACGGGACGGGTCGGTGGGCATGGAGGTATTGCCGAACCAACCAAAGTTATCGATCAGTATGCTCATCAGCAGTTGACCGGAAATCGTGGCAACTGTCGCAGCGGCAGTGCCGACACGCGGAACGGCAAACACCACGACAAGCATATAGATTACACCGAACAGCGCACCAATCAGCTGCCACTTGGGTACGGTGAAAAGCGTTTGCTCGTGGGGTGGCTCGAAGAAGAACATCAGCAGAAAGGTGATCAGTGCGCCGGAAGCGAAGGTTAACCAGGCGCTTTCCAGAACGCCGACATTGCTGCCTAGACGACCATTGATGGATGACTGGGCAGAAAGCGCGGCACCACCGATAAGCAGGAGCAGGAAAATCAGGGGAAGTAACATCTCTTGGGGGTTCCTCTCAGTGCATCAGCCAAAGTGCGGCAATGATCAGTACCAATGCCATCAGGCGGTACCCGTCTACGGTGCGTTTTTCGCTGCCGAGCAGGCCGAAGTGGTCAATCGCCAGGCTAGCGCTCACCTGACCGCATAGAATGCCGATCATGGTGACCCCGACCCCGACAAAGGGTGTCGCAACGGTGAGAATGATCACGTAGATCGGTCCCAGAATACCTCCGGTGAGCAGCCAGCGAGGTTGCTGGAACATCAGCGTTAGGCGAGGGCGGGTGAAGATCATGGCCAGCGTCAGCAACAACCCGCCGACCATGAAGATCGATAGTGTCGCCGGCAGGTGACCGATTTCCTCTCCCAATGGGCCGAGTAGGCCTGCCTCCACCGATAGCCCCATGCCGGCGATGACCACCGCCAGCAGGATGAGAAGCGTTTTCATGGTGTATCTCCCGTAAAAGGACGAGGAAAATAGCGAATTGCTTCTAATGCTACAATTGGTATATACGGCATAGGAGTATTGCTGAATGAGCAATGATGTTTCGTTGGTGGCATTGCGCTTGTTTGTGCGGGTTGCCGCGACAGGCAGTTTTGCTGCGGCGGCACGCCAGCATGGCTTACCCGCATCCTCGGTATCGCGCCATATCGCCGCATTGGAAAAGGCTCTGGGACAGCGGTTGCTGTATCGCCACACGCGAGCGGTGAGGCTGACTGAAGTAGGCGAGCAGTATTATCAAACCGTGCGTGAGGTGTTGGATACGCTGGATATTGCCACGGAGCAGGTGCAGGGAGCCGCGACCGAGCCTCGAGGGCTGTTGAGAATCAATGCGCCCGTAGCCTTTGGGCGCTTGCACGTCGCACCGCGTCTTGCTGCTTTCCAGGCCAGGTACCCGGATATCGAAACAGAATTGACGCTGACCGATGCATTTATCGATCCGGTGCAGGAGGGCGTTGATATTGTACTGCGAGTGGGGGTGTTGCGAGATTCCAGCCTGGTGGCACGGAAACTGGCTGACCAGCACTTCGTTGCCTGCGCCTCACCCGCTTATATCGCCGAGCATGGCCGCCCACGGACACCAGAGGAACTTCGTTTGCATAACTGCCTTGTCTACAAGGGCAGCAGAGGCGTGCAGCGCTGGTATTTTCGTGACCCGAATTCGCACCTGTTTCGGTCGCATGAGGTTCGCGGCAACCTGCGCAGTAACAATGCCGAGAGCTTGCGAGAGGCCGCGTTGCAGGGGCAAGGGATAATCCTCTTTCCTACATGGTTGATACATGACGATATTTCCGGGCAGCGACTCACCTCTGTACTCGAGGAGTGGGAAGCGTCGGGGGAACCGGAACCTCAAGGCATCCATGCCATATTCCCCGAGAATCGATTGCGTTCCTCCAAGGTGGCGGCATTCCTGACTCATCTGCAGCAGGCAATAGGCGAAGTGCCCTATTGGGATGGGTAACAGTTGAAACGGTTAACAATTGAGATAGCCAGCAGCTCCGCTGTTCCTGGACCTGAAGGCATGATTGCCTTCAGGTCGGTTGCCGGTATTATCAAGTCAGTACCATCAATCGTAGGCGATGGTCACTACCGCAAGAGCCTGCACTGTGCCGGGTGTGACACTGGCGTCTTTCTGCACGTACTCGGCTGCCAGCGGCAAGCTGATGATCTGTGAGCCGCCGGGGCTGTCCAGAGGAAATTCACTACCCCCCAGGTCGAAGGCCTGATTGGGGGCGAGCCTAACCGGTGTACCTTGATGAGTGAGTCGAACACCCAGACCATCGGCGCTCGAATCGTTCTGCAACGTCAAGATATCGGTGGCGTTGCTCGGGGTCGTTGCATCGCTGATATTCACTTTGGCAGCGGCATCCGCATCGCAATCAAACTCCAGTGTGAATGGCGTGCTGCCCGCAGCACTGCCGACACCATTGAATGCTGAACTGGATACGGTCGGTAACACCACCTGGGTGTTGGCGATTACCATGCTGCATGTCTGGGTAATCTGTTCGATATCGACGTGCAGGGTGACCAGGCTGCCAGCAGCATTTCGATTGCCCCATTCGTTGCCATTACAACTCAGATACATGCGCAGCTCAGCAGAGGTCGACGTTGCTGTCGTGTCGCTGATTTTGATCAAGCGAAAATCGAGTGGAACCGATTGTTGCCCGGTTGCTATCCGGACTCCAGTGTTGTGACGGCCTTCAGAGTCAAGACTAAGGGGTTGTCCAGACGAACTCATGAATTGATAGCCGAGGTACTCAGGCAAGCCATCAAAGGTATAGACGCCTGGACGTGACGTCTCCCGAATCAGTGTTTCACTGGCCTCGGAGAGCGCCCAATTTGGTCCGCCGTTGCAGGTGTCTCCCCATACGTTGTCATTGGACCAATCGCTAGTGCAGTCGATGCTCACCGTATTGGAGATGGTGGAACCGGGGATTACCGAGCCAATCGGGAGATCCTTGGTTATGCGGGCATATAAAACAGGGCTCCATGGGAGGGACGATGCCGTGCAGTTATCGGTTCTTGTCGCATAAGCGGGAGTCGGCAGGGCAAGCTGCGCAGCCAGTGATATGCCCAGCACCAACAATGCTCCCCACCAGGCACTAGTCAGTGTTCTCATTTTCATAGGTTGTTGTCCTGATCACTAACCGCAAGGATGCTAGAGAGGGTATCGAATGGCTGTGGTAGCGCCATAGTCGTTGATCCAGTCGCCGCTGATGTTTGCCCCTGACGGTGAACTCTGTAGATTTTTCACGACAAACACCTGTTGGCCCATTGGTGGAACAGGAGCAGCTTCGACGCTATTACTGCCTCCGGACCAGGTCACCTGAAGGTTGGCCAGGTTGACGTAGTAGGGAGAGACATTTTCGGCGATCAGCTCCTGTCCACCTGGCGTCATGCTTCCCCAGCGCCACTGCAGCCCCTCTGCGGCCTGGGACAGACTTCCCTGCAACCCTTCCGGGCGGAACAACACCTTGATGCGAGTGCGCAGAGCCACTTGTAAGGTGTTGAGATCTTCGCTGCTCGTCGCTTTCGGTGGAATTTCCAGTACGTTGAGCCAGAACAATGACTCGCGGTCCTGAGGCAGGTTATGGCCAATATACGCCAGCCTCAGTGTTTGGCCCGCATGTGCCTCGACACGAGCTACGGGCGGTGTGATCACGAAAGGCAGAGCTTCCTCACCCGGTTGCAGAGTGGCATCACCGCTATCCAGCCACGATTGAACAAGTACGGGCGTGCCGCTGCTGTTGGACAGTTCGATCCCAACGTGTTGCTGCTCGGCGGGATAGATGACCCGTGAGCCTGAGATGGTAACGGCTGCCTGGCTCTGTCCGGTAACCAGAACCGACAGACCCAGAGCGAGAAAGGCTGTCTTGACCCAGTGGAATGTCATGAGTTGAGCTACCTCTTGTCTTGAAAAACGTTAGTATTCGAGAATGTTAGTGTTCAGAAATATCGTTACTGGACCGTGAGTTTGTGTCGGGTCCCGCATGATGGATGACCTGGTCATTGATCGAGTTGTAGCGAATTGATACGAGGCGCCGCGAGCCACTTTCATGAACCTGCTATCGAGTGTAGCTGGCCAGCGCCGGAGCAGGGCAGTTCGATGCTGCGGTAGCCGCGCTCATCCACCGGCAGTGCCTCGATATTCGGAAGTTGTATCTGGCAGCTGGTTCCTTGTCCGAGGTCCACGTCCAGCACGTCATAATCGCCGCGAACATAGATCACCCCTCCCTGGCCGACCATCGTAAGCATCTCGCCACTCAACGGGTCGATGACTGACGAGGCGAACGGAATCTGCTGATTATTGGTAACGCGAATCAATAACGGCATGCCGTTATCTGTCGGATATTCGACTGCCACGATGGCGCCGCGAGTGGGCACAACATCCTGGCCGGTAGCACTTAGTTCTATGCTGGCATCGAGAGTGCTGGTATCGAGGTTCAAGCGGTTATATCGATAGGGTGTCAGGGTGGCCGCCAGAGCATATCCCTGATCGTTGACCACTGGTCCTCGCGATGAACGCAGTGACGCGCCTTCGGCACCTTCCGCCTTGATCAATGCCATGGTTTCGCCTCGTTCCGGACTGAATACCAGACCGCCGGAATGAGCGAGAACGGTACCGCTGATGGAGGCAGAGTACTGGCTGGATGTGTCGCCCACGCTAGCGCTGGTTCCCAGCGCTGCTACGGGGGTATTCCACTGCAGGCTGCCACCATACTCTCTAGCGCTCGCACCTACGTTGGCAGTGTGGGTTGCATAAAGCTGGTAGCTGCCCTGATCGCGTTCGCCAACAACTCCGGTCATGCTGGTGCGCATCTGATAGTTGTCTGAATCTTCAAAGCTGCTGCTGAGTGAAAGTCTGGGACTTCGAGCGCCATGACCAATCGGGAAACTGACTGTAGCGAGGTAACGAGTGTCGGCTCCGTTACCGTCGTCGGGTTCGTTATTGGAAAGGTCCCGGTTGGCGGATAGTGACAGACTGCCCCAGTTGAAGGCACGGCTATAGTTGACCTGAAAGGTTGTAGTGTCATCACGTTCATCCCACCAGGACCTCGATATTCCGCTGACACCCAGGTTGCCATAGCTTCCCAGCGGCTGGCTGATACTCACCTGGAAGCGGTGTTGCTCGCGCCTGATACTGTCGAAACTGTCGTTGCGAGACTCAAGCTGGGCATAGTCGGCGAAATCCAGGTATTCATCGCTGGAAAAGCGGTAGGCGGCCAGTGACAGGTTGGTCTTGCTGGCGTCCAACTGCTTGCTGTAGCTGATACGGTAACTCTCACCGGATAGCGTCTCTCTTTCGCCTGATGTCATCAGTACATCCTGGACCCGTGACAGCGTGGCATCGGTGCTTAAGGCACCCACAGGAGTTGAAACGGCGGCACCGACCACGGCTGAACCATACTGTTCCGCCAGCGTGGCTCCTCCGTACATGGTGATGATGTTGTTGATGCCGCGGCGATAGGTCGCCTGGCCGAACATCGGTCCGCTACCGGTTTCTGTGTCCCTGTACTGACCGAGGGTTGCACTGAATCGTGAGGCACCCGGCCTCAGCAGTTGCACGACTGATGAGAAGGGCACTGTAAAACGTCGTTCGCTACCATCCGCTTCGGTGACTGTCACTTCCAGGTCGCCGGCATAGCTGGTGGCATACAGATCGTTGATCACAAACTCGCCAGGTGGCACCGAGGTTTCATAGATGACGGTATCGGACTGGCGTACTGTGACGACGGCATTCGAGTTGGCGATTCCGCGAACAACGGGGGCAAAGCCACGCTCGGATTCGGGGAGCATCTGGTCATCACTGGTCAACTGCACCCCGCGAAAAGGCACACTGTCAAACTGATCTCCAGGGGTAAAATATTCCCCTGCAGTGAATTGCGCTTTCAGCGGTACCACATCCCGCTGTGCATAGGTGTTGATAGACTCGTATCCTGTCTCATCACCTCCCTGCACGTTGGCATTATGGCGTAGCCGCCAGGCACCAATATTGAAGCCAGCTGCCAGGTTTGCGCTGTAACGCGTTGAACTGTCGCCTGTATCCGGGCGTGAGTTGAAGGCGTTGGCGGTATATCCCAGAAAGCCTGCAGTAATGCCATTGTCCCAGTCCGTCGGCGAGATGTAACCACGCCTGACCTGGCCGAGATAAAGCTGGGGAATGCTGACATCGACACGCAAGGCAGCGACATCTACCGCCGCTTTGGCATTGGGAATCAGTACTTCAACCTGTAGACACTGTTGCTCTCTCTGCTGCTCCAATAGCGCTTGATCCGGCAATGCGCCAAACCTGACGCCCCACTGTTGCACGGCAGTTTCACTGAAACATAATACTGGCTCTTCATCAGGACCGTTGACAACATTGACCTCTTGATCAAACGGCTCTTTCTCATTCAGCCATACAGAGAGCTGGTAACGACCTTCTGTCAATAAGTTTGAGTGTTCAAAATGCGAAACATTGACGTTGCTTCCATTGCCTCTCAGGAAGCGAGAGTCGAATTCAAAAGCCGGCTCCTCTACGGCAGAAGATTCGGGTGCGATGGCTAGCTGCAACAACGTTACTGCGATCAGTATCAGCAGATTGCGAAGCGTTTTGATACGGAGGTGAGATGTGATGGTGTTGCGAAATAAATCGATGTTCTTTTCCAGAAAAGCGACAGAACCAGTGATGACCGGCATTTTCCAAAGCCCTCAAAGGATAATCCCGCCTTCCCATTAAATAGCGAATATGCTCACAAGCGGGGATAACGGCAAGAAACTTCCTGGAGTCTTGCTGATAATACGGTGCGATATTTCGATAGCGAGAATGGCGGCCTTCCCTGGCTGCCATATAAGAAGAAATAAACTTATGGGTATTCCATGGTATAAACCAGCTGGGTATCTACATCACCAGCGGTGGCCCCACCACCAACTGCTACATACTGTGCGTTGTATGTAATATTGGCACTACCAGAGTCGAAAGTGACATAGGGGTTGTTGGTGTTGTCGCGCAGGTCAATGGATGTTCCGTTTGCATTGGCGATCTGAACCTGGACATTCTCAGCCGGGGAGGCCGCATTGTTGACCAGGTAGCCAGTACCCATATCGACATTTGTCGACTCGAAATAGGCGCGAGCACTACCTGTTGTCGGGCAGCCTGACAGATTGAAGGTAAAGGGTGTAGCACCTGCCACTGCGCCATCTGTTGCCAGTGACGTGGACGATATCGTTGGTAGTACGACGCTGCTGCTGGCAGAGCCACCATCCACGGCTATGGTGCATGATGAGTCGGTGACTCGGCCGGTAATATCGATAGTGCCATCAGCAGCCAAGGCGCTACCAGAAAGCAAGGCACAGCAGGAAGCCATAACCAGCTTGATAGAAGTTTTCATATGGTTTTCTCGGTAATGTCCTGGTTTAGCGATGCTGCTTTCATGACGGTCAATAAAAACAGTCATTCAAGAATCATGTACCCGTTTCAGCATCATATGTGGGACGTTGTGTCCCAGAGCCGTTGAGGTTGGCGAGATGGAAGATACTATGCATCAGGAATGAATAATTGATCTGGGTCAATTTTCGAAGGCTGTGGGAAATGTCCTACATTAAAAGTCGCGTGATCCTACGCTTCGGAAGGGGTGGCACCTGAATAGCGGGTAGCGCCTGAGTAGAGAAGAGTAGTTTGCTCTGTGTGGATGCTGCAGCGTGAATGTCGGAGGAAGGGCCTATCCGACACGGTTGATAGAGGTTGAGATAGAGGTAAGTGTTCCGCGGAGCGAGTAGGCAGAAAAACGCCCCGCAGCAGGGTAATGCTGCGGGGCGTTCATCGGCCCAGTGTTCAGGCTGACATCAAGCTTCGCGTTTGCCATCCACCAGTCGGCTGACGCTGGCCGGGTTACCGTCGCGCAGGGCTTCGGGCAACAGCGCCTGAGGCAGGCTCTGGTAGCACACCGGACGCAGGAAGCGATGGATCGCGGCGGTGCCAACCGATGTCGTGCGGGAATCCGAGGTCGCCGGGTACGGGCCACCGTGAACCATGGCATCGCACACCTCGACACCCGTCGGCCAGCCATTGGCCATCACGCGTCCAGCACGGCGCTCGAGGATCGGCAGCAGTTGACGAGCGACATCAACATCGGCGTCGTCCATCTGCAACGTGGCAGTGAGCTGACCTTCGAGATGTTCGGCGACGCGCTTGACCTCGTCGAGGTCGGCGCACTTCACCACCAGCGAGGTGGAACCGAAGATCTCGGCCTGCAGGGCCTCGTCAGCGAGGAAGTCAGCGGCCCGGGCCGTGAACAGGCCTGCCTGGCACTGGTTGGGGCCTTCGCCGCGCTGGCCACGGGCCACTTCAGTGGCCTTGTCGCTGGCACTGAAACCGCTGACGCCACTTTCATAGGCCTCGAAGATGCCCGGCGTGAGCATGGTCTGCGCCGCCGCGCCCTTGATGGTCTCACCGGCTGCCGCCACGAAGGCATCCAGTTCCGGACCTTCGATGGCGATCACCAGGCCAGGATTGGTGCAGAACTGGCCAGCGCCCATGGTCAGTGAACCGATAAAGGCTTCACCCAACGCCGCGCCACGTGCCTTGAGTGCCTCGGGCAACAGGAACACCGGGTTGATCGAACTCATCTCGGCATAGACCGGGATCGGCTCGGGGCGATTCTGGGCGGTCTTCATCAGTGCAGTGCCACCGGCACGCGAGCCGGTGAAGCCCACTGCCTTGATGCGCGGATCGGCGACCAGCGCCTGGCCGACTTCACGGCCGGAACCGAACAGCAGTGAGAACACACCTTCCGGCAGCTCATGCTTGTGTACCGCGCGCTGCACGGCGCGACCGACCAACTCCGAGGTACCGGGATGAGCGGAATGCGCCTTGATCACCACCGGGCAACCTGCAGCCAGCGCCGAGGCGGTATCACCACCGGCGACCGAGAACGCCAACGGGAAGTTGCTGGCTCCGAACACGGCGACCGGGCCGAGGCCGATATGACGCTGACGCAGGTCGACACGTGGCATCGGCTGACGCTCCGGCAGTGCCGGATCGATGCGCACATCGAGCCATTCGCCATCGCGCACTACGCGAGCGAACAGGCGCAGCTGACCACAGGTACGGCCGCGCTCACCTTCGAGACGGGCACGCGGCAGGCCGGATTCGGCCATGGCACGCTCGATCAGTGCATCACCGATGGCCTCGATCTCATCGGCGACGCTTTCGAGGAATGCCGCACGCTGTTCGAGGCCAGTTTCGCGGTAGACATCGAAAGCCTGCCAGGCCAGCTCACAGGCACGCTCGACCTCGGCGTTGGAACCACCGGGGTACGCCGGCTCCATCTGCTCACCGGTGGCCGGGTTGATGGCATGGATGGGGCGGCCGGTTGCCAGTACGGCGTCGGCGCCAATCAGTTGCTTGCCTTCGAGAGACATATCAGCTCCTGTGTCGTGAAAGAGATCCTGAACTTGAGGGCCATAGCCCAAGGGTTATGGCTCAAGGTCTACGATTCAAGGTCTATAGCGCGTTGACGGTAACGACATCATTGTCGTTATCCGGTGTTGCGAGCGGGTTACGCAGGCTGCGACCAAAGGCCGGCAACTCGATCTCGAAGCAATCACCCGGTTCGACGCGAATGTCGTCGGCGAAGCTCAGGGTGGCGGTGCCGAAAAAGTGTACATGAACATCGCCGGGACGGCGGAACCCACGATACTTGAAGTGGTGATGTTCGAGGTTGGCAATGCTGTGAGCCATATTGTCCTCGCCAGTGAGGAACGGCTTCTCCCACAAGGTTTCGCCATTGCGGGTGATGCGGCTGGTGCCCTCAAGATGGCGAGGCAGCTCGCCGACCAGTAATTCAGGTCCGAAACTGCAGGCACGCAGTTTGGAGTGGGCCAGCCACAGATAGTTGAAGCGCTCGGTAACGTGGTCGGAAAACTCATTGCCGATGGCGAAGCCCAGACGGTGAGGGTTGCCGTGATCATCAATCACATAAAGACCGGCGAGCTCCGGCTCTTCACCAGCATCCTCGGCGAAGCCGGGGCAGGGAAGCGGGCTTTCCGGGGCCACCACACAGTCGCCATCGCCCTTGTAGAACCATTCCGGCTGGGCACCGACCTGGCCGTCTGCCGGTTTGCCGCCTTCGACACCGAGCCTGAACATGCGCATCGAGTCGGTCAGTTGTTCCTCGGCTTCTTGAGATTGCTCTTGAGATTGAGCCTTGGCATGCATGGCTGAACGGGTATCGGCGCTGCCGAGGTGCGTAAGACCGGTGCCAGTGACCAGGCAATGGGCCGCATCGGGATGCGTCAGCGGCGGCATCAGGCGCTGAGCTTCGACAAGCTCCGCATAGTCCAGTCGTGTCTTGGTCAGTCGCTCTTCGATGGCCTGGCTGAAGGACTTGCCGGCAGCCATGGCCGCACGTGCGAGGCTGTAAGTATCAGTATCGGCCAAGCGCACAGTGGTCTCGTCTTCTACCAGAGCGGCATGAATGCGACCTTCGTGCAGGCATTGGATCAAGCGCATCAGTATTTCCTCCTCAGCGGGTCGCCGATGATGCATGTGGGATAGGTTGACATGTTCAATAAATAAATCCAAATGTTGTACATAGTCATTGGTGCTGGTTGCCATCCTCGTCGGTAGGCTCTTTCACCAATGACGGGCGACCAAAACGGGGGAAGCCGTCCTTGTCCCAGGCAATGGGTTTAACGTAGGTATGACGATTGGGATCCCAGAGTGGGTCGCCGGTGATCTCGGTATAGGTACGGGCGTGGTACACCAGCATGTCGGTGACACCATCTTCGGCGATAGTAAAACTATTATGTCCAGGACCAAATACTGAGCGTTCGGCATCACTGGTGAACACCGGATGCTGTGCCTTCTTCCAACTGGCGGGATCGAGTAGGTCGGCATCCTCGTCGGCCCATAGCAGGCCCATGCAGTAATTTTCGTCAGTGGCGCTGGCCGAATAGGTAAGCAGTATCCGGCCATGGCGAATCAGCACCGCGGGTCCTTCATTGACCATGAACCCCCGGGTTTCCCATTCAAACTCGGGAATCGAGATGCGAACCGGCGCACTTTCGAGGGTATCCGCTGCGGCCATTCGCGCGATGTAGAGGTTGGTGTTGCCGGGAATGCCGGGTTCCTTCTGTGCCCAGACGTAGTACAGCTCATCGCGGTGATGAAAGGCTGTGCCGTCGAGACAGAAACTATCGATACCGGTTTCGATGCGCTGCGGGTGGCTCCACTCGGCATTCAGAGGATCACTGGCGCTGGTGGCGATGCAGTACATGCGGTGCTGGAACAGGCCATCGCGAATCTCGCGGCTGGGTGCCGCGGCGAAGTAGACGTACCAGCTACCTTGATGACGATGCAGTTCTGGTGCCCAGATCAGTTCGCTGAGTGGTCCAATTGTTTCCTTTTCCCAGATGGTGACCGGGTCGGCGTCGGCCAGGCCAGCGATGGTACTGGCATAACGCAGTTCCAGCCGGTCGTAGGCAGGAACGGAGGCAATGAAGTAATAGCCACCATCGTGCCGATAGATGAAGGGGTCTGCGCGTTGTTCGATCAAGGGAGTAAGTGTCCTGTTCATTGCATTCTCCTGTCCACATTCCGCGATCATGATGGACTGCCGCCACTCGTCAGAGGCTGCTCGTTATTCGGTTTGTCGCTTGTTGGGGCGCCATTATTCAGGGGGTCATTCTGCACAGACTCGATCTTCAAGGATTCATAGAAGCGATCGGTGATGCGGTACTTGAACATGAAGCTGCCCATCAGGGTGTGGAAGACCCCCGGAATGATCGACAGCATCAATGCGATGCCGGTCAGCGTAAAAGCACTCTGTTCGACATTGGCTTCGTAATTGAAGTACGTGAGCAACTGGCCAACGATGAAGCCAGCAACGCCCATGCCTGCCTTCTGGCAGAAGGATATACCACCGAAGGCCAGCCCCGAGACGCGTTTGCCGGTTCTGGCTTCGCCATAGTCGACACTTTCTGCGATGGCCGACCAGAACACCGGAGCATGAAGATCAACAACGAAGGAAATCAGGAAATACAGCACGAAGGCCAGCGCAACATCACCGGGGCCTACCGCGACGAACATCAGCACGCTCAGGACACCGACGGCCAATTGGCTCCAGCGGAACAGCTGGATCTTGCAATAGCGCTTGGTGATCCAGGTCGAGGCGACCATGGCAAGAATTGCTGCAGTGACACCGGTGGTGAGAAATGCCGACAGCATGGTGGCGTCCGCACCAAGGTAGTACTTGGCATAGTAGGCGGCTACCGAGCTGCGGATCACATACCCCATGGTGCCGGTGAAACACACCGCGCACAGCACCAGCCATTGGTCATTCTTGCGCAGAATGCCGAGCTGGGTACGTAGGGGCTTGTCTTCGATGGTGTGTTGCACACGCTCTGTGGTGGTCGAGTAGCAGAACAGGAACAGCAGCGTGGCCAGGCCACCCATCAGCCCCATCGCCACCTGGTAACCGAACTCGAGACTACCGTTACCGACATACTCGGCCAGCTTGGGCACGATGATGGTGACCAGAAATGCGGCTATCTTGGCGAAGAACAGGCGGTAACCGTTGGCGGAGAGGCGCTCCTTGGGGTCAGGAGTCAGCACACCAATCAGTGAGATGTAGGGGATTGTGACAGCCGTGAACATCAGTGTGACAAACAGGTAGGTGGAGTAGGCCCATACCAGTTTGGCGTTGTAGCTCCAGTCTGGCGTAGTGAACAGCAGCAGAACGGAAATACCGAACGGCACCGAGAAGATCAGGAAGTAGGGCCGGTAGCGGCCATGCTTACTGTTGAACTTGTCCGTGACGATTCCCATGAGAGGATCGGTGACGGCATCGACCAGGCGAGCCACGAGAAACAGAATTCCCATATGACTTGGCTTGAGGCCGAAGATGTCGGTATAGAAGTACGAAATGATCAGGAACATCGAAGAAATCACGATGTTGATCGCCATGTCCCCGCTGCCGAAGCCGACTTTTTCCAGATAGGTCAGGCGTCGCGTCGTCATGGTAGCCTCCTTGGCATTGTTATTGACATCTTTGCTCTTGAAACACGTGCTCTTGAAACACGTGCTCTTGAAACTTGTTCTTGAAGTACCCGTTCCTGGGTGGAGCCCCTTGCCGCTGGTGCTCTTGCTTCTGGAACCATTACGCGTTGGTTTGCGGCGCTTGCTTTATGTTGTTGATCGAAGGAGGTCGACGCAGACGTGATGGACTACACGTCTGCGTCGAGATCGGGGATTACACCAGCCACATGGCCATGTTGGGCCAGACCAGCAGTGCGGCCAGCACACAGAGCTGCAGGGCAATGAACGGCAGCAGCGAGACGAAGATGTCCTTGAGGCTGACTTCCGGTGGCGCCACCCCCTTGAGATAGAAGGCCGCCGGGCCGAACGGCGGTGACAGGAACGACACCTGCATGTTGACCGCGAACAGGATGCCGAACCAGATCGGGCTGTAACCGAGCTGGGTGATGATCGGCACGAAGATCGGCAGGGTCAGCATCGCCACCCCGATCCAGTCGAGGAACATACCCAGCACCAGCAGGATCGCCATCATCACCAGGATGATCACGATCGGCGCCACATCCAGCCCCATGATCATGCCGGAGATGAAACGGTTGCCGCCCATCAGGTTATAGACCCCGACCAGTGCTGCGGCACCGATACCGATCCAGATGATCATGCCGCAGGTCACCAGCGTCTGGGACAGGCTCTCGTGCATCATGCGGAAGGTATATTCGCCACGCAGGATCACCGCCAGCAGCACCCCGAATACGCCCATCGCCGCGGCTTCAGTGACCGAGGCCACGCCACCGTAGATCGAGCCGAGCACCATTCCGGCAATCAGACCGGGAACGATGATCGCCTTGAGCGCCTCGAAGCGGTTGGAGAAGCCCTCGGTGCGGTCGGCCTCGCTCATCGGCGGGCCCATCGAGGGATCGCGCAGACAGCGCACCAGCACATAGCCGATGTAGGACAGCATCAGGATCACCGCCGGGGTGATGGCCGCCGTGAACAGGTCGGCAATCGAGACGCTGGCGATCAGGCCATAGATGATCAGCACGATCGACGGCGGCATCATGGTGCCCAATGCGCCGCCGGCACAGACCACCCCGATCGACAGGTGCTTGTCATAGCCCAGCCGCAGCATCTGCGGTAGCGCCAGAATCCCCAGCAGCACGATCTCGCCACCGATGATGCCGGACAGCGCGGCGAGGAAGAACGCCACCACGATGGTCTGCACCGCGACGCCACCGGGCAGACGGCCGGCAAACACACGCATGGCATTGAACAGGTCTTTCGCGATCCCCGATCGGTCCAGCAACGAGGCCATCAACACGAACATCGGCACTGCCACCAACGAGTACTCGGTAACGAAACCATAGACCCGGCTGGTGACCAGCGGCAGCGCGTTGCCGCCAAACCAGCCGAAGGTGAAGACCAGCGCCACCAGGCCGGTGATGAAGGCCAGCGGCAATCCCGTGATCAGCAGGGCGAAGATCAGCCCGACCAGCAGCATGGTTCCTTCTGCAATCCCCATCACACGGCTCCTTCATCATCAGGCAGCGGAGCAGGCTTGCCCTTGAGCGACTGATACAGATGAATCAACGACTGAATGCACATGATCGCCAGCGCCAACAGGATCATGCCCTTGATCAACGCCGGAAACGGTGGATTCCAGGAGGTACCGGAGCGCTCCAGCTGCCAGTCACCCATCGGGTTGTGTGAGGCGCCCCAGAACATCACATAAGCGGCGTAGGTCATGCCCAGGCAGAAACCGAAGGTGACCAGGTCATTGAAACGGTCCAGCCACAGGCGAAAACGTGGGCCGACCGTGTCATACAGCACTCGCACGCGAATATGGCGATTGCTGGCGAGTGCCACGGGTCCACCGAGACAGAAACTTACCGCCACCAGCATGACCACACTCTCGTGGACCCAGGAGGTGGGCGAATTGAAGCCATAACGCATGATGACTTCGTAGACACTGATCGCCATGGCCACACACACCAGCCAGGCCGCGGTCTGGCCGGCCTTGACCACCAGCCGGTCGAAACCGCTGCGCACCAGGTCGGGGGCCTTGCTCGGTATCGTATCGCCGCCGGGTGGTGTGCCCTCTTGCGGCTCACGAGTCGAGTCACTCATGAGACATCCTCAACGATTGTCTGAACAGCCGAGCACCCCCGGACAGAAACTGGGGGTGCATCGAGGGGGGGGTAATCTAGAGTTGGCCACGCGCACGCAGGAAGCTGGTGGTGGCGTCGTAGATCTTCTGGGTCATCTCGTTCTGGCCAGCCCATTCCTGCCATTCCTGTTCAGCGGCCTGACGGAACTTGAGGCGCTCTTCTGCAGGCAGGTCGAACGGATGGACGTCCGGATCTTCCTTGAGGCGTGCAAGAGTCTCGATATCCTGCTCCTTGAGGCGCGCGATCAGGTCGTAGGCCATGCCATCAAACGCAGTCTCGAGAGTCGTCTGCAGATCAGCCGGGAGGCTGTCCCAGATTTCCTTGTTGAGTGATATCGCGATCATCGGCATGGAATGAAAGCCCGGGTACAGCGGGTAGGGGGCGAAGGAGTGAAGGCCCTGGGCGTCGTTATTGGAGAGTACAGTGGAGTCAGCAGCATCGATGACCCCTTTCTCGAGGCCGGTATAGACCTCGGAGCCCGGCAGGTTGACCGGGGTGGCACCGATACGCTCGAAGATGTTGTAGACCATGCCCTGGGGCGCACGAATCTTGAGGCCCTGGAAGTCGTCCATGCTTTCGATGGGCACGGTGGAGGGGATCGACTCCAGCGGGAAGGTCGCAGCGGCTACCAGGTGAGTGCCGTACGGCTCAACCAGCTCGTTGTAAAGGTCCTCACCGCCTGCGGTATTCATGAATTCGAGGAAGTCATAGGGATTATTCCACGCACCGACCAGGTTGCCGATCATGCCGAATGCCGGGTCTGATCCAGAGAAGTAACTGGGGTCGGTCATGTGGCCCTGGAGGATGCCGGCGGACACGGCTTGAAGAGTTTCGGTCGGGCCGACCACCGCGCCGATCGGCAGCACTTCGATGCTGACTCGACCGTCGGTCATGGTGCCGATGCGCTCGGCCCATTGCTGTTTGATCTTGAAGCTTGGCTCGCCAGCAGTTTCGGACGCCTGGAAAGTCCACTCGTACTTTTCATCTTGAGCGGCAGCCTGGGCGGCAGCTGTGGTCAACAGCGCCGCAGAGGCCAGCATCAGTGTAGGTAGCGTTCTGTTCATGGTCGCTCTCCGGTCAGGTGTTGCTGTTGTTATGCAGATGTCATCCACACGGCAGTGTCATGGATCCATTGTCACGTCCCTGCGACGCGGCCCCGATCAGGGGATCACGCGGTAGGGCAATGTTGCTCATTGAGAGAGTATGTTCAACATATACTTTCGTATGTGTGTACTTTTGGCCAGCCGAGGGATAGGGTTGCTGCAAACGAAATGCACAAGTGGCATCTATCTACCGTGACATCCGAGGAGCATTGCCATGGCCCGGGACAACGAATCCTCTGCCAAGCGTCAACTGCGTAGCGCCCAGTGGTTCGGCAGCGCCGACAAGAACGGTTTCATGTATCGCAGCTGGATGAAGAATCAGGGCATTCCCGATCATGAGTTCGATGGCAGGCCGATCATCGGTATCTGCAATACCTGGTCGGAGCTGACGCCATGCAACGCGCATTTCCGCAAGATCGCCGAGCACGTCAAGAAGGGCATTCTCGAAGCGGGTGGCTATCCCGTCGAGTTCCCGGTGTTCTCCAATGGTGAGTCCAACTTGCGGCCTACGGCGATGTTCACTCGTAACCTGGCGAGCATGGATGTCGAGGAAGCGATTCGCGGTAATCCGATGGATGGCGTGGTGTTGCTGGTCGGTTGTGACAAGACCACGCCAGCGCTTTTGATGGGCGCGGCGAGCTGTGATATTCCGACCATCGTTGTGACTGGCGGGCCGATGCTCAACGGTAAACACAAGGGGCAGGATATCGGTTCCGGGACCGTGGTCTGGCAGCTCTCCGAAGAGGTCAAGGCGGGTCGCATCTCGATCCATGACTTCATGGCTGCCGAGGCGGGCATGTCACGCTCTGCGGGTACCTGTAACACCATGGGCACAGCCTCGACCATGGCCTGCATGGCGGAGTCCCTCGGCACGTCATTGCCTCATAACGCAGCAATTCCTGCCGTGGATTCGCGCCGTTATGTACTCGCTCACCTGTCGGGCAATCGCATTGTCGATATGGTCCATGAGGATCTGCGTCTGTCGAAGGTGTTGACTCGTGAGGCGTTCGAGAACGCCATTCGTACCAACGCGGCCATTGGTGGCTCGACCAATGCGGTCATTCACCTCAAGGCGATTGCCGGGCGTATGGGTGTCGAGCTGGAGCTGGATGACTGGAATCGCATTGGCCGCGGTACACCGACCCTCGTGGATCTCCAACCATCCGGGCGTTTCCTGATGGAAGAGTTCTATTACGCCGGTGGTCTACCCGCAGTATTGCGCCGGCTTGGTGAGTCAGACCGTCTGCCGCACAAGGATGCGCTGACCGTCAATGGCCAGAGCCTGTGGGATAACGTCAAGGATGCACCGATCTACAACGATGAGGTCGTTCGCACCCTGGACAACCCGCTGGTCGAGGATGGCGGCATGTGTGTGCTGCGTGGCAACCTGGCGCCACGTGGCGCGGTGCTCAAGCCATCAGCAGCCAGTCCGGAGTTGATGCAGCATCGTGGACGTGCGGTGGTGTTCGAGAATTTCGACGACTACAAGGCACGCATCAACGACCCGGATCTCGACGTCGACGAGAGCTGTGTGTTGGTCTTGAAACACTGCGGGCCCCGTGGTTATCACGGCATGGCGGAAGTCGGCAACATGGGGTTGCCAGCGAAGGTGCTGGAAAAAGGCGTCAAGGACATGGTTCGCATCTCTGATGCGCGCATGAGTGGCACCGCATACGGCACAGTAGTGCTTCACGTCGCACCGGAAGCTGCTGCGGGCGGGCCGTTGGCTGCCGTGCGTAATGGTGACTGGGTTGAACTGGATGCCTATGCGGGCAAGCTGCATCTGGATATCAGTGACGAAGAGCTTCAGACACGCCTGGCAGAAGCCGATCCCACCGCGGCATCGCGTGAAATTGCCTCGACGGGTGGCTATCGTCAGCTATATATCGAACGAGTGTTGCAAGCTGACGAAGGCTGTGACTTCGACTTCCTTGTAGGCTGTCGAGGGTCTGAAGTACCGCGCCACTCACATTGATATCTGCTCGAAGCCAAGGGGATTCCATGACCCAACGTCCACGTTTGACGCCCGATCAGCTGCGCTCGCGCTGGTGGTTCGACAATGCCGAGCATCCGGGAACCACGGCGCTGTGCATCGAACGCTATATGAACTATGGCGTGACCCTGGATGAGCTGACCTCGGGACGCCCGATCATCGGCATCGCCCAGTCGGGCTCGGACCTGACGCCTTGCAACCGCCATCACATTGAGTTGGTCAAGCGGGTCAAGGACGGCATCCGAGCGGCGGGTGGGGTGCCGTTTGAATTTCCCATGCATCCGATTCATGAGAATGTCCGCCGTCCGACGGCGGCGCTGGATCGCAATCTGGCCTATCTGGGGCTGGTTGAGGTCCTTCACGGATATCCGTTGGATGGCGTGGTCCTGACCACCGGTTGCGACAAGACTACCCCAGCTTGCCTGATGGCGGCAGCGACGGTGAATATTCCCGCTATCGTGCTGTCCGGCGGGCCGATGCTCAACGGCTGGCACGGCAATCAGCGCGTCGGTTCGGGCACTATCATCTGGGAGCTGCGCAAGCGTCTCGCTGCCGGTGAAATTGACTATGCCGAGTTCCTGTCCACGGCAACTGATTCCGCGCCGTCGGTTGGGCACTGCAATACCATGGGCACGGCCTCAACCATGAACTCGATGGCCGAGGCGTTGGGTATGAGCCTGCCGGGATCGGCGATGATTCCAGGGCCGTACAAGGAACGCTCGATGGTGGCCTATGACACCGGCCAGCGTGCAGTGGAGATGGTCTGGGAGGACCTGCGTCCGCTGGATATCCTCACGCGTGAGGCCTTCGAGAACGCTATCGTGGTGTGCTCGGCGTTGGGCGGTTCCTCCAATGCACCGGTGCACGTCAATGCCATTGCCCGTCATGCTGGTGTGCCGCTGGATAATGACGATTGGCAACAATTGGGGCACCGGGTGCCTCTGCTGGCCAATGTCATGCCTGCTGGTGTCTACCTGGGCGAGGAGTTTCACCGCGCCGGTGGCGTTCCCGCTGTCACTGCCGAGCTACTCAAGCAGGGCATGATTCACGGTGAGGCGCTGACCATCAATGGCAGGACCATGGCCGACAACGTCAGCGATTGCGAGACTCAGGATGACGATGTCATTCGCCGCTTCGCTGATCCGCTGACAACACGGGCGGGGTTCATCAATCTCAAGGGCAATCTTTTCGATTCGGCGTTGATGAAGACCAGTGTGATTTCCGCGGACTTCCGTCGCCGTTTTCTGGAGAACCCGGATGATCCGGATGCCTTCGAGGGCAAGGTCGTTGTCTTCGATGGCTCAGAGGACTATCACGCACGCATTGACGATCCTGCACTTGGCATCGATGCCACGACAATTCTCGTTATGCGTGGAGCCGGGCCTGTGGGTCACCCCGGCGGTGCTGAGGTCGTCAATATGCAACCGCCGGAGGCCTTGATTCGTCAGGGAGTGGATTCGTTGCCGTGCCTCGGTGATGGCCGCCAGTCGGGTACCTCGGGGTCGCCCTCGATACTCAATGCGTCTCCCGAGGCGGCGACCGGTGGCCCGCTCGCGTTGTTGCAGAGTGGTGATCGGTTGCGCGTCGACCTCGGGCGTGGCGAGGTGCGGCTGCTGGTCAGCGATCAAGAACTGACCAGCCGCCGTGAGCAGCTCAAGTGTCATGGTGGTTATGCCTATCCCGGCCACCAGACTCCGTGGCAGGAGATCCAGCGTACTCTGGTCGAGCCGCTGGATCGGGGCATGACGCTGCGCGGTGCCGATCATTATCGCGATGTCGCCAGGCGCTCGCCGCCGCGTGACAATCACTGATCGATTCCGATATCACGCCGCATACGATGATCCAGATTACCGGCTTCGCGGGCTGCGGCTCTTTGCTGTCGCCGCCCGCGCCACGCCACAACCCGGCGTTTGACCCAGTTTTCAATGGCCATGATCAACCCTAGTGGTGGCATGGCAGGCATGATCACTTCCGGCATGCGATTAAGTGGCTTCTGGTGCTCGATCGGTGGTTTTCCGGCAGTGGCTTTCGCTGACTGATTGATGTTCGGTTGCATGCTCATGACTCCTGTTGCTGATGTTGTGATCGTGGCCCGGTGATTCGGGCTGCGATCTACATCAGCAGCTTCGGCGTCATACATTGTTCAATCCAGCAAAACTTACTACACTCAATTTTCAGAAAAATTGAGGAGTCGGTCATGTCGGTACCCAACGGCCCGGGTTGGCAGGCGCCGCTGCCACTGCTTGACCTGGATGTACTTCGCAACTTTGTTGCCATTGTTGAAAATCGCAGCTTCTCGCGCGCAGCTCATCAGGTGCATCGCACACCATCGGCGTTGAGCATGCAGATCAAGAGTCTCGAAGAGACGCTTGGCAAGACACTGTTGATTCGTGAGGCACGTCGGGTAAGCACCACCTGCGAGGGGGAAACCCTACTGCGTTACGCCCGCCGTCTGCTGAATCTCAACCAGGAAGCTGTCGAGCAGTTTCTGTGTCCTGCGCTGCAGGGAACGGTGCGCCTGGGGACTGCGGATGACGTTGGGACGCGGCTGTTGCCTCAGGTGCTATCGCGCTTTGCACGTTCCCATCCATCTGTGCAGGTGGACGTGAGTGTTGCACCTAGCCTGGACCTGATGAGACGTTTCGATGCTGGTGAGCTGGACGTTGCGTTGATGACATCGGGTACTGACGGAATGCCGGGAGATCGTGGCGAGGTAGTGCACTCGGAATCACTGGTGTGGGCCGGACGCCGCGGAGGCATGGCTAGCGAGCGCCGGCCATTGCAGTTGGCACTGTC
Organism: Halomonas huangheensis; assembly: GCF_001431725.1. Classification (NCBI taxonomy): domain Bacteria; kingdom Pseudomonadati; phylum Pseudomonadota; class Gammaproteobacteria; order Oceanospirillales; family Halomonadaceae; genus Halomonas; species Halomonas huangheensis. The sequence continues at coordinate 2,018,445 of NZ_CP013106.1, forward strand.
CAACCACGGCTGTGCCTGGCGTCGCATGGCATTGTCGGCGCTCGATGCCGCTGGTATCGACTACCGTATTGCGTATGTCAGCGAGAACACCGCAGGCCATTGCGCTGCGTTGTGGGCGGACCTGGCAATCTCGACATTACCGGCGAGCATGGTCGAACCACCGCTCAAGTGTATAGACCAGAGCGCTGGCTTGCCTGCGTTGGGCAAGTATCAGGTACTGATGCTGCGGCATCCCGGTAGTAACTCCGCCAGCGATGCGTTGGCCGATACCGTGGTCGAGGCCTTCCAGCATTGGACAGGGCAGTCGCTGGAACTGGCCAGCGCCTGAAAGTGGTCAGCACCTGAATGTGGTCAGTGCCTGGAGCGACAGTTAGACTGCGCGACGATTTTTGTATTTACCTTTCACATTTTGCTATCGATGTTGGGGGCAGTTCATGTCGGTGTTTCGTATAGGACTCGTTGGGGCAGGCAAGATCGTTCAGGATCAACATCTCACTGCCATCGAGGCGACCGAAGGGCTGGAACTGGTGGCCTATGCCGATCCCCATGTGCCAGCGAATAGTGCGAAGCTGAAAGGCGTACCGGGCTTCGCGGATCTGGCCGCAATGCTGGATGCGCACCCTGATATTGATGCCGTGGCGATCTGCACCCCGGCACACCTGCGTCATCGATTGGCGCGTGAGGCGATGAGCAGAGGCAAGGCGGTACTGTTGGAGAAGCCGCCGGCAACCACTCTGGCAGAGGTCGAGGACCTCAAGGAATACGCAGTGTTGGAAGGGCGGGTACTTTTCGCTGCCTGGCACTCACGCTTTGCACCTGGTATCGCTCGAGCCCATCAATGGCTGGCGGAAAATCAGATCAACTCGGTGGCGATTCACTGGCACGAGGATGTACATGTCTGGCACCCGGGGCAGGCATGGTTGTGGCAAGCCGGTGGCATGGGAGTGTTCGACCCCGGCATCAATGCGCTGTCGATTCTGACTCATTTGCTCGGCGAGCCGTTCTTCCTCAGCCGGGCCGAATTGGAGGTGCCGGCCAACTGTCAGACACCGATTGCTGCCAGGCTGGGCTATCGGTTGGCTGATCTTCACCTGAACCCACAACGGAAGATCAGCGCTGACTTTGATTTTCGTCATGAAGATCCGCCCAGCTGGAACATGACCTTTGATACCGAGCGTGGCGCACTGGCCCTGGAAAATGGCGGGGCACGCTTGATCATCAATGGTGAGGTAGTGATCGACGAACCTGAGCGCGAATATCAGGGCGTATACGCGCACTTCCGCGATCTGCTGGAGCGCGGCATCAGCGATATGGATATCACACCGTTGCGCCATGTCGCCGATGCGCTGATGCTGGGGGAGCGGCATCAGGTCGAGGACTTCATCGATAGATGAGCAGGCGCTCAGCGTGACGGACGACGCCAGCTCTGGCGACGGATAACATCGCGTAGCCTGGTGCTCAAGGCTGCCGCACCCGGTGAGGGGCGTGTCTCTCGTAGTGTGACCAGACCGTAGGGTTGCACGCTCACTGCCTCGCGTGTTGGCAACAGACGAAAGCGGGCTGGGTCGCACAGCAGGCCCGCGACTTCCTGTGTGGTCACCGTCAAGGTGTCGGTCGCTGCGACCAGTGAGAGGGATACCAGAATGTCCGAGGTGTCGACGATCTGCATTGGTGGCGTCAGGCCGTGGTACATCAGCAAGTAATCGAAGCGTTGGCGCATCAGCGATCCGGAAGGTTGTAGTGCCCAGGGGTAATGCATCATTGCCCCAAGCTCCGGGCTGCTGGATGCCGTCAGCGGATGGTTATGGCGACATACGATACAGGTGGCTTCTTCGCCGATTTCCTCAAACACGAAATCCGCTGCATTGAAGCCTGCCGGGATACGACACAGGGCAAGGTCGAGCTCGCCACTCAACAACCTGGGAATCAGCGCCTGACTGACATCGACATCGACACTGACCTTGAGTCCCGGGAGGTCGAGTCGTGTCTCTTCCAGCGCCTGGGTGAGCAGGGTTACCGTGGGGTCCATCACGGTTCCCACCGCGACGGTGCCGGTATTGCCGGCACGCAGGGCATTGAGCTCATCCCCGGTCTGCTTGAGTGACGACAGCATATTGCGGGCATGGCGCACCATGATCTCGCCGTACCAGTTGGGTTCCAGGCCTCGCGAATGGCGCTCGAAGAGTTTCAATCCCAGCCGAAGCTCAAGTTCGCCGAGCAACTTTGACGCGGCAGGTTGGCTAACACCTAGCCAGGCGGCTGCACGGTGCAGGTTTCGGTAGTCATCGAGCGCCGCCAGTAGTTCAAGGTGGCGTAACTTTAGTCGGACATCGAGATACCAGTCGGGGGCCAGGTTTTCCTTATCTGCTGTACGCGTCATGCTGTGATAACCAAATGAATATGGGAAATGTGACAAGGGAGTATTAGCGGTTACCCCACGGGATGTCCAGGGTAATACCGTCGCTGAACCAGCTGATTTATCAGCAGGATTCTTGTTTTCGGGAGAACGCCAATGCTGTCACCTTGCTCATCGCCCCTGAGTTCATCACCCCTGTCGCGTAGCCTGTGTCTACTGGGTATCGCGATGTCCGCCGGTTTATCACTTTCCGCCTGGGCCAGTGATGCGGCGGGCAATAGAACAACAGATAGTAGAACGACAGATAGTAAAACACCTGGTGAGGACGTGAATATGAGTGGAGACCCTGTGGCAGGGGTGACGGCGAAGACATTTGGCCAATTGCCTGACGGGCGAGAGGTGGAACTCTATCTCCTCGTCAACGCCAACGGCCTGGAGATGACGGTAATGTCCTATGGTGGGACGATCGTGTCGCTCAAGGTGCCTGATGCACAAGGTAATGCGGAGGATGTGGTGCTTGGTTTTGATAGTCTGGAGGACTACCTGAGCCCTGCGTACCGTTCCGCCAATCCGTATTTCGGTGCCATCATAGGCCGCTACGGTAACCGTATTGCCGGCGGCCAGTTCGAGATCGACGGCACGGCTTACCAGGTGCCGACCAATGATGGCGAGAACTCTCTGCACGGGGGCGATCGGGGCTTTGACCAGCGGTTATGGCAGGTGAGCGCGGTAGATGCGAAAGACGGTGTTGGCGTGGTTCTATCGCTGGTCAGCGAAGATGGCGACCAGGGTTATCCTGGTCAGTTGGAAACGCAGGTTCGCTACACATTGACCAATGATAATGCGCTGGATATTCGCTATCAGGCGACGACGAATGAGACTACGCCGATCAACCTGACGCAACACAGTTACTTCAATCTCGAAGGCGAAGGCGGAGTTGAAGGTCAGAGCGGCATCCTCGATCACATATTGACTCTGAACGCTGAGGCATTCACCCCGGTGGATGAAGGATTGATACCTACCGGCGAGATTCGCTCGGTAGAAGGCACGGCGTTCGATTTCCGTGAGCCGACGCCAGTTGGATCGCGCATTGATGGTGATGACCAACAATTGCAGCGTGGTAAAGGCTACGATCACAACTTCGTATTGGCCGATAATGCTTCTGACGCCAAGAACGGCTCCGATGCCGAAGGCCTGGTGCTTGCGGCACGTGTTGAAGCTCCGCAGAGTGGTCGGATCATGGAGGTTTACACCACTGAACCGGGAGTGCAATTCTATTCCGGTAACTTCCTTGATGGGTCATTGGTCGGTAAAGCCGGGCAGCCTTATGAGCATCGCTCGGGTCTCGCCTTGGAAACCCAGCACTTCCCGGATTCTCCCAATCAGCCGGACTTTCCCTCAACGCTGCTGTCGGCTGGCGAAACATATAAAAGCCACACACGTTACGAGTTCTCGACCAGGTGATCGAGCTCAGACATCGTATTTTTCGATGATTGTCAGGCCCCGCCAATGCGGGGCCTGATGCGTTGTATACAACGCCAGTCGCGGCCTGTCGGTCATCACAGACAAATTCACTCACATTCTTCCCCACACTTTAGTCGCAGCGCCTGCAGGCGGTCTTCTGGCGTGTGGTGGCGTATTCTGGTCGTTAGGCACTAAGTGATAACCAATTAAGTATTACTAGAGGTCTAAAATGCTATTTGGAGGTTATTGGGCATGCGCCTAGAGTTCGAGAAGGTCGGGTAGTGGGCAATCCCTTTCCCGAAGCCACAACAATAATTCCCGCTCGAAAGAGGAGCACAATGATGCGACCCCTATTTCTTCTGACGACCGCCACTCTGGCACTGATGACGGCCACCGCCAGTCAGGCTGCTGACGACGTCAAACTCGGATTTATCGTCAAGAAGCCAGAACAGGCCTGGTTCATCAATGAGCAGAAAGCTGCTACTGCACTTGGCGAGGAAGAGGGGTTTGAAGTGGTACGCCTGGCCGGAGAGGACGGGCAGCAGGTACTCAGCGCCATCGATAATCTCAATTCCCAGGGAGCACAGGGCTTCGTCATCTGTCCTCCGGATGTGCGCCTTGGGCCAGCGATCATGAACCGTGCAGAGCAATATGGCATGAAGGTTGTCACCGTTGATGACCGCTTCGTTGGCTCGGATGGTGAGCCGATGGAGGGCGTGCCACACCTCGGAATGTCAGGCTTCAAGATCGGCCAGCAGGTAGGTAACGCGATCGCCTCTGAGATGGAGGCGCGTGGCTGGAACCCCGAAGAAGTTGCCGCGTTGCGTATCACCAACTATGAGCTGCCGACGGCGAAAGAGCGTACGGATGGCGCGACCGAGGCATTGCTGGAGAGTGGTTTCGCCGAGAGCAACATCTTCGATGCTCCGCAGCAGAATACCGATACCGCCAGTGCCTTCTCAGCGGCATCACCGGTCATTTCGCAGAACGGCGACTTCGAGCATTGGGTCATCTACGCGCTCAATGAAGAGAGTGTTCTGGGCGGAGTACGTGCCACGGAGCAGTATGGTCTGGCACCTGAGGATGTGATTGGAGTGGGTATCAACGGCTCAGGGGCTGCTTTCGCCGAATTCTCACGGCAGAATCCCACCGGCTTCTACGGCACCGTAGCTGTCAGTTCCACCTCCCATGGTCGCGAAACCACCAGCAACCTCTACAACTGGGTGACCGAAGGCGTTGAGCCGCCGGCCAATGTCGAGACAACCGGTACTCTGATGACACGGGAAAACTGGGAGCAGGTGCGCGATGAGCTTGGCCTTTGAGGAAGTCTCGGCGGCTGACGCTGTTCAGGGTTCAGCGTCGGATGCCTTTCTGCGCGTCGAGAATATCACCGTCGAGTTTCCTGGCGTACGTGCTCTGGACGGCGTGAGCTTCAATGCTCGCGCCGGCGAGGTCCACGCCTTGATGGGCGAGAACGGTGCCGGGAAATCGACCTTGCTCAAGGTGTTGAGTGGCGTTAACCGAGTCAGTTCGGGAGCGGTGTGGCTGGATGGTCAGCGTCATGTGTTTTCCAACGCACGAGAAGCACTGGCACAGGGTATTGCCATCATCTACCAGGAGCTGACGTTATCGCCCAACCTGTCGGTGGCAGAGAACCTGTTGCTCGGACAACTGCCGGAGCGTAATGGCCTGCTGGATCGCAAGCGTCTCTACAGCAGGGCACGAGAAGTGTTGGCGGATCTCGGTGAGACGGAAGTGCATCCTGCTACCAAGGTCAGGGACCTGTCGATTGGCCAGCAGCAGATGATCGAGATCGGGCGCGCGCTGTTGCGCGATGCCAGGGTCATCGCCTTCGATGAGCCCACCAGCAGCCTGTCTATCCAGGAAATTCGCCAGCTCAAGCGTATCGTCAAACGTCTGCGTGACGAGGGGCGGGTGGTGCTGTATGTCACTCACCGTATGGAAGAGGTGTTCGAGATGTGTGATGCGGTCACGGTATTCCGTGATGGCTGCCACATTCGTACCCATGACGATATGCAGGGGCTGGACCACGATATGCTGGTCAGCGAGATGGTGGGTCGTGATATCGAGGACGTCTATGGCTATCGATCCCGCGACGCCGGAGAGGTGTTGCTTTCGGTAGGCAACATTGAAGGGCGAGGGCTGGCCGCACCGGTGAGTTTCGACGTGCACCGGGGTGAGGTCTTCGGCCTCTTCGGCTTGGTGGGAGCAGGGCGTAGTGAACTGATGCGCCTGGTGTGTGGCGTCGAAACGCCGAAATCCGGGCAGGTGCACTTTCAGGGCAGAGAGCAGCGTTTTGCGACACCGCGAGACGCTATCCGCGCCGGGCTGGCGATGTGCCCCGAGGATCGCAAGTCTCAGGGCATATTCCCCGTCGCCAGCGTATCTGACAACCTCAATATAAGCTGTCGGCGTTTCTTTAAACGCTTCGGCTGGATGCGCCACACCAGGCGCGAACTCGACAACACCCAGCAATATATCCGCCAGCTCAGTATCAAGACGCCTGGGCCGCGCACACCTATCGCAACGCTTTCCGGTGGCAATCAGCAGAAGGTCATTCTGGCACGCTGGCTGTCAGAGCAGATCGAGCTGTTTGTGATGGATGAGCCAACGCGAGGCATCGATGTGGGCGCACGCAGGGACATCTACACCTTGTTGTATGACCTTGCGGAAGACGGCAAAGGCGTGGTGGTGATTTCCAGTGACCTGGCGGAGATCAGTGCTATCTGTGATCGCGTGGGGGTCATGCGTGATGGCGAGTTGGTCGAAATCGTGCCGCGTGACGAGGCGACGCCTGAACGGCTGTTGAGCCTCGCGTTGCCGAGCTGATGGCGATGAGGCTCTTGTACTTGCTGCACCACGGGCCCTTTTGCCAACGATCCATTCATTGAACAACGCCCCTTCCTTCAACAACGATCAATTCCTTGAAAACAATGAGCGAAGATTCCATGACAACTCAACGCCTCGCTGAAGGCGAAACCGCTCAGGCTCCCCATGCCAAGGGGCGTCAGGGGCTGGCGAAGCCTTTGCGTACTCTGCTGGATACGTCAGGCCTGATTGCCGTCTTCATTCTGCTGTTCATCGGCCTTTCGGTGCTGATCCCCGACTTCCTGACCAGCCGCAATATGGTTGGTCTACTACTGTCGGTCACTGTCATCGGCACTATCGCCACTACCATGATGCTGGTGTTGGCGCTTGGAGAAGTCGATCTATCGGTGGCCTCCATTGTCGCTTTCAGCGGCGTGGTGGCTGCGGTTGCTACGACAACGTCAGGCAGCGTCTTCATCGGTGTGATGGCGGGGGTTCTGGCCGGAGGAGTGGTCGGTGCCTTCAACGGCTTTGTGGTCGCACGTTTCGGCATCAATTCGTTGATCGCGACGTTGGCAGCGATGGAGTTCGTGCGTGGCCTGGCTTACATCACCTCCGGCGGTGATGCGGTGATGATTACCGTCCCGGGCTTCTTCGATCTGGGCAGTGCCTCCTTTCTCGGCCTGACGCTGCCGGTCTGGGCGATGATCGTGTGTTTCGTGGTGTTTGGTGTACTGCTCAACATGACCTCCTTCGGGCGTAATGTGTTGGCCACGGGCGGCAATGCAGAAGCGGCTGCGTTGGCAGGGGTCAACGTACGCCGATTGAAGATTATTGTCTTCGGCCTGCAAGGCGTGGTCGCGGGGGTTGCCGGGGTGCTGCTGACATCACGCATGGGTCTGGGTGATCCCAATACGGCGCTGGGTCTTGAGCTGGCGGTGATCTCTGCCTGCGTACTCGGTGGCGTGGCACTGTCCGGTGGTGTGGCCTCGATTACCGGCGTGCTGGTGGGGGTGTTGATCATGGGCTGTGTACAGAACGCCATGGGCCTGCTCAATGTGCCGACCTTCTACCAGTACCTGGTGCGTGGCGCGATCCTATTGCTGGCGGTGATGTTTGACCGCTGGAAACAGACCAGGCGTGCCAGGGGCTGACTGCTACCAACGACGCTGATCAGATAGCGAGAACGTAGCCATATGCAAACGGCGAGCAGGGCATAATGCCCTGCTCGCCGTTTGCATGTTTGTCATTTGCACGTCAGAGGACGATCAGGGGGAGGGCGGAAGCTCCAGACCACCACCAAGAATCGAGTCTCCCGGCTGGATGCCCAGCGCCTCGGCGGTCCCATCGAGCACCGCCTGGGCGGCGCGGAAGGCGGCCTGAGGTTGGCGAGCGCGGATCGCTTCCATCAGCTCGCGGTGGCGTTCCAGACTGGCCTCGGGATCGGTGGAGCTCTCGTTGGACATCTCGATCAGCAGGTAGATCGAAGGGCGCAGAATATGCGAGAGCTGCGACCAGACGATATTGCGCGTCGCCTTGAAGATAGCAACATGAAAGGCAATATCGTGATCGCTGTGCAGGCGCTTGACCTCGGAGCCGGCGACATTCATCTCGCGCGCCATGCCGTCGAATGCCTCTTCAATGGCAACCAGGTCACGCGCAGTAGCGCGGCGTGCAGCGGTCATCGCCACCCAGGGTTCAACATCGAGTCGGAAGGCGAGAATCTCGCGCTGAATATCCGGGTTCGGCGCCGCATATCGTGTCATCCAGTCCGTGACCTGCGGATCGAGAATGTTCCAGGCCTCGAAGTTGCGGACACGCGTGCCATGGCCTGAAATACGTTCGATGATACCGGCATCGACCAGTTGGCGAATATCACTGCGTACGGCGGAGCGGTTGAGCGAGAACTGTGCCGAAAGATCCACTTCCTTGGGAACCAGGTCGCCGGGCCTGTAGTGGCCGGAAAATATGGCTTGAGCAAGATACTCAGTGACGCTGGGTCGTTTGCTGTTGTTTGTGGTGGAAGGCGGCACTATTCAACTCCATTGATGATCCCACCGATCCTCGCATATGTTGAACATATACTCAATTATGCGCGGCTGTAGCGTAGAGGGTGAGTAGGCGAATCCATGCAGGGTCTGTCAGCGGTAGGTTTGCGTTTCCTCGGTTGGGAGCACAAGGCGCTGCGTAAGTGAGAGCACAAGCCGGGGTGAGCGGTGGAGCATGGCACTGGTGTCATCTCTCCAGGAAAATCGGATCGGAAGCGACGGCCAGGGTCCAGACAACGTCACTGAGTGGAACACGAATAGGTTGTATTCTGCCAGGTTGTATTCTGCGGCTGACTTTATTCGTCAATGTTATTGCTGAAAGAATCGCCGCAACAATCGCAGTAACAATCCAGTTCAGTATTGGTATGACCATTGCCAGGGTTTCTTCGGGTAAGGAAAAACCAGGCGGGACAATCTGATTTCCAACAGCTCGGCTGGGATTCGGTCTCCTCTAGAGTCTCAAGGCAAGATTCATTAGGGGTTAACCTCACTTTGGGGCTTAAGTTGTTGGTGGGGAGGCTCAGGTGGTGCTTTGTGTCTGTGCTGTCACAGAGTTTTGAACACCCTCCAATCCAAATACAGTGGCTTCGATAATTTTGTGATACTTGAGTTACATATTCTTTCAATTATTTAAATTTTGTATAGATTTTTCGGTTTACAAGGTCAGTATTGGTGCTTCAGGTGAGTTGCCGGTTAGTTGTTTCTGTCTTTATGGCATTGTCGAAATCTTTTGCTACACTTCGGTTCAGGGAAATGGTTTAAATGCTTGACAGACAGCGTGTAATTGCCAGGAACCTGCAATATTCCAGCAAAGTTCCGGGGCTTGCTATTTGGCTCTCCTGGTTGGCTTTGGTATTTATAGGTCGCTAGCGTCACATGGAGTTTTCCGATGGGTGACTGGGAGCCATTTCAGCGTTGAGTGTGAACATTATGCGTTGAGCGGGAATTGTAGTGAGGCGATACATTTGTATGTATGTGTCCTTCGAATGTAACGATGAGTCAGGGAGGAGTTATGCGGAACAGTCTTCTTGCCCGTGGTAGCCTTTTTACTGTCTTGATGATATCGGCGAGTTATGCCGCCGCACAGACAGCGACCACACAGTTCAACGTTCAAATCACCATCAATGCCGAGTGTCAGATCAATTCTGCATCGGATCTGGATTTCGGTAGCGCTGGTGTGATTGATACTGCAGTTGAAGCCTCGAGTGAAATTGCAGTTCAGTGCACAAGCGGAACCACTTACGACATCGGGTTGGACGAGGGCCAGGGCACTGGTGCAACAGTCGCTACGCGTTTCATGACCGGCCCGGACTCCGAGACGGTCACCTATTCCCTCTATACCGAGGGAGGCCACACTGATGTGTGGGGCAACACAGTCGGAACCGATACGGCTTCAGGCACCGGCACAGGATCCGAACAGCTATACACCGTCTTTGGTCAGGTTCCTGAGCAAGAAGCTCCAGCTCCGGGCACCTACACGGATGTTGTCACTGTTACCGTGACTTACTGATCGATCTGACCGAAGTGAGAACAATGCGATCAATCGCCATATTGGTAGGGTGCCTCCTTACTGCGTTAACCCTCGTGGCACCTTCAGAAGCAGCATCGCTGCGTGTTGCTCCAGTTATTCTTGATCTCAGCGCGCCGACTGCGGCATCCACGATCCGAATCTGGAACGATGCACAGCAACCGATCAACGTCCAGATTCGCGTGTTTCGCTGGACTCAGCAGAATGGTGAAGATGTCTACGAGGAAGCAAGTGATGTCGTTGCCAGCCCTCCGATCACCACATTGCAACCTGGCGGAGAGAATCTCGTACGGGTCGTGCGAACCGCAAAGCAGCCAGTGCAGGCAGAAGAAAGCTATCGGCTGATCGTGGATGAGCTGCCAACCTCATCGCAACGAGAGGCTGGTACCGTCTCCCTTGTAGTGCGGCATTCCATTCCTGTGTTCTTTGCCGATCCTGATGTTCCGGAAGCGGCTCCCGCCTGGTCCGTCGATCAGCGCCAAGGTGGCTATATGGTCACGGTCCGTAATGATGGAGCGCGCAGGTTCAAGGTCTCCAACCTCTCCTTGAGCAATGGCAGTGCGGTCGTTGCACGGCACGACGGCCTTGTCGGTTATGTGCTGGGAAATTCGACTGCCAGGTGGTTTGTTCCGGGCAGGAGTATCGAAGGCGTGTCAGGAGAGTCGATGACAATAACGGCGGACAGCGAAACAGGAAGTTTTGATGCGACCGCACGTCTCAGTGGCGGCTAGTATTCTGGTGTCAATATCGGTTGAGTTGCTGACACCTCTGTACGATGGAGAGGCACGCGCAGGGACAATTCCCCGTCCTGTCACTGACTTCGGTTCTGCCGGAGCTCTATCGGTCGGTGCGCGAGACCTGCAGTTGGAGGTCTTCATCAACGGCAGTTCGACTGATCTGGTTGCCGTCTTTCGTCACAGCGTCGATGGGAGTCTTGCGATCTCCCCTGATCAGTTGCGTAACGTGGGTATCTACCCAGCAGACGAGGCCATCCAGTCGAATGGGCTTGTCGATATCGCACAGCTTCCGGGGGTCTCCGCCGATTATCGCGAGACCAGTCAAAGTATCCACTTTACCGTTGAGTTCGCTGCGTTGTCCGAGCGGGTCATAGAAGGGCGCGGAGGTGTTCGCGATGGTGCCGCTGGAACTGATGCGCAAAGTAGTCTTGGCGCACTGATGAACTACACCCTGTATACCAGCACCGGTGGCGATGACATGGATGACATCTGGGGCTTTGAAGGTGTCTCGGGGTGGTTCGAAGGGCGCATCTTCAGTCCAGTTGGTGTGTTCACGAATTCATATGTCGTCAGCGTTTCGCCGAACGAACGTTACGACTCGACGCGCCTTGATACCACCTGGTCCTATTCGAATCCTGAATGGCTGACATCGTTCCGAGCCGGAGATGTCATCACGGGAGGTCTGAGCTGGACTCGCCCAACCCGGCTTGGTGGCCTGCAGGTCCAACGCAATTTCGGGCTGAGGCCGGACCTGGTGACCATGCCATTGCCGGATCTTTCCGGATCTGCAGCGGTTCCTTCCACTGTCGATATCTACGTCAACAATGCACGCCGGGTTTCCGAGGAGATTCCGGCGGGTCCGTTTCAGGTCACTAACCTGCCGGTCGTCACGGGAAGTGGGACGGCTCGTGTGGTGGTACGCGACGCGCTGGGGCGCGAGACGAGCTCGGAGACTCCCTTCTTCGCTTCATCCGATCTGCTCGCGTCAGGGCTTTGGGATTACTCGGCTGAAGCCGGCTTTGCACGTCGCTTCTATGGGGTCGAATCCAACGACTACGACGGCAGTTTCATGGGCTCTGGCACGCTTCGCTACGGAATCTCCGACCAGTTGACGCTGGAAGGCCATACCGAAGTAGGTGGCGGGCTCATCAATGGTGGTGCCGGCACAGTGTTTGGATTGGGGCCGATGGGCGTGGGCTCTCTGGCGGGGGCTGCGAGCAGCTTCGATGGTCAGACCGGCTATCAGCTTGCAGGAAGTGTGGAGTTCGAAGTGGGGGACATGCACGTCTTTACACGAACGCAGCGCACGTTCGGGAGTTACAACGACATCGCCGGCGTAACGGCCGAGGCAGCCCAGTCGACATGGCCGGACGATGGAGTTTTTACCGCGGCTCCTCCGCGTAAGCTCGACCAGGCATCGATCTCGGCTCCTTTGCAGTTCGATCCTTCAACGGTCAATTTGAGCTACACCCATCTCGAGACGGTTGAACACGATCGCTCTGAAATTCTGGGGCTGTCCTTCACTCGCCCAGTCGGCAGAGCATCCATCTTCGCCAGTGCTTTCACCGACCTGGAAGATGACGATGCGTTCGGTGCATTCGTGGGTATTTCGATTCCCCTCGGTGACGACCTCTATACGTCGGCCAGTGTTTCCTCCGACTCCGATGGAACATCCGTTACGACGGACCTCGTGAAGACAGAGAATGCGGAGATCGGCGGTGTTGGCTGGCGCCTTCGAGACACTGAAGGAGCGGTTACCAACCGAACGGCGGCGATCAGTTACCGACCGTCTTTTGCCCGTATTGAAGCTGGCGTCGAGCAGTTTGACGATCTTTATCGCGCAACGGCTCAGGTTGATGGTGCTGTGGTCTTTGCCAGTCAGGATGTTTTTCTGGCTAACCGTATCGATGATGCCTTTACCATCGTTGACACCGGTGTTCCCGGTGTTGGGGTGCAGTATGAAAACCGTCCAGTGGGGCATACCAACCCAGAGGGAAAGCTTCTGTTGCCTGATCTACGTTCCTACGAACCCAACCAGATCACGATTGATCCGACAAACCTTCCTGTTGATGCGACGGTAGGTGGTACTCGCATCGTAACGGTTCCGGCTGATCGCAGCGGCACCGTTGTCGACTTCGACGTAGTTACCGATGCCAAGGCCGCGCTCGTCACCCTGAGAAACGAGGCAGGCGAGTACCTGCAAGCGGGAACGGTCGGTAGCGTAGAGGGTGCATCAAGCAGCTTTGTCATCGGTTACGACGGTCAGGCTTTTATCACCGGGCTTGACTCGCGAAATCGCATCACGGTGGACCTCCGTGGTCGTGGGCGTTGCTCCGCTGAATTCGGTTATGAGCCGCGAGAAGGAGAACAAGTCACTATCCCCAATGTGGTCTGCCACCCGGTTGAGTGAGAAATCGCATGCTGCGCCTCATACTGATCCTGTTGACACTTATCTTCCTGCAGCCGCTATCGGCGGTTGCACAGGTACTTAACAATTGCTCCTTCAGCGTAACCAATGTCAACTTCGGTACTGTCAATACGCTGGCGGGTGGCGTCGTTGACACCACAGGAACCGTCAATGTCACCTGCAACTCTACGTTGGGTGCGACGTTCCGTGTCTGTCTCAACCTGAATGCCGGGGTGGGGGGAGCCACCTCCGGCATCCGTCATATGACTGGCCCCGGAGGTAGCCGCCTGGACTACCGGTTATACAAGGACGCCGCGCGTGCAACACCCTGGGGCTCACGTACGCTGACAACTCTCGGGACGCCGGTAGCCCTGCAGCTATCGGTACCGATCCTGGGGTCCGTATCCACCACTCGGACGATCTATGCACGGGTTGCCGGGAATCAGCAGGCCGCTCCGCCTGGCACCTATACATCGACGTTCTCAGGAGGCCAGGTTGAGTTCAATTGGCGCGCAAGTGGGACGACGGATTGCAATGCTCTGACGCGGAACCCCACCCGTCCGAGTTTCAATGTGCAGGCAATCGTCGCTCCGAATTGCAATGTTACCGCGCAAGACATCAATTTCGGTGATCACGGAGTGCTGGACACTGAGGTGAGCGCGACTGGGGCTATCAGCGTGAATTGCACCTCTGGCACGACCTACAATATCGGCTTGAATAACGGACTCAATGGTGACGGACCGACACAGCGACGTATGTCGTTGGGTGACCAGGCGATTACCTATGGGCTTTATCGGGATGCCGCTCACAGCCAGCCATGGGGCAACACCATTGGCAGTGATACGGTGAGCGGTGCAGGTGTTGGTGGAGAGCAGAACTTGAGCGTATACGGCCGCGTACCTGCACAGATGACCCCTTCACCGGGGACATATAGCGACACTGTTGTGGTCACCGTTACCTATTGATGATGCTGACAGTGGAAAGGGGCCATGTTATGGAAAACAGGTACCCAGCAATATCTGTCATCAATGCTGTATTGATCCAGATACCCCGTTCAAGACATCCCTTTTTATACCCTGAATTCTGGCCATCTTCTCTGCGCGAAGTGTGTCGTCGGACTGGGGCATGGTCCTATTGCAGCTCCAGCTATAGCGGATAGTAAGCGCTCCACAAACCGCATCTTATGCAGCTGAATAGTGTTCGTCAGACTGGTGTCACTTGATTTCAAGGAGAACACCATGACCGAGCTGACCTCGACACAGGCCTTCTGGCTGGGCCATCTGTTCCATGCCTCCTCGCGGCAGCTGCCGCTGAGCGGGTATGCCGAAGAGCGCTCTGGGCAAGGCCCTCCACTATCTGGCAGGCCAGTGGGAAAGGCTGACGCGTTTTCTTGAGGATGGTCTGATCCCACTGGACAATAATCCGGAGGAAAATGCCATCCGCCCGTTCGTGGTGGGTCGCAAGAACTGGCTGTTCAGCTAGACGCCGAGAGGCGCTCATGCCAGTGCTGCCCTCTACAGTCTGGTGGAAACAGCCAAGGTCAACGGCCTGTCCCCCTACGAGTATCTGCAGTTCGTGTTCGAGACCCTGCCAACCCTCGGCGAGGATGACGACCTCGGCACGCTGCTTCCCTGGCGCTGGAAAGACACTCTACCGGTCTGACTCGTGGGGTTGCTGGACCGTTTACCGACCAGTGAGGCGGCGCTGAACGCCCTGCTGCCTTGGAATGTCCCTCTTGAGAGCACCTCAAAAGATACGCCTGCCTACGAATAGGGCAAGTACGTCGTTTTAACGGCGCTTACGCTGAAGGCACGCCACTCATACCAATAATGCACGAAAGTTTAAGGTTAAGCACTTAATACTCACAAGAAGGATGTGATAAAATGGTCAGCTGTGGGGGAAACAAATTGGGAGATTGCAGAAATATTAAGCTGTAGCGAATCGACTGTTAACTTTCATTTTAATAACGTCAGGAGAAGGTTTAGCGTTATCGTCAGGAAATAATAAAAGCAATACAGGGGAATATGGTTTCGGTCTGACTTGAAAGGCTAGCCTTTCAAGTCAGAAAATCAGATATGCAATTAGTTACTAGTTCTTTTGCTGATAGATCCGATCTCAGTTTAGACAGAATGTGGTGATCGCAACCTGGAATTATCAATTTTTTCAGTTTGGCGTTTGTGGCAGACTCTATACCTTCGATTACCTCCGCGGGAATTGGACTGTATAGCGCGCTCCCATCGCAAGAGGAGATTAAACCAACCGAACTTCCTTCGCACTTCTCGTAATCCATTGCTCGAAGCCCGTCATGCTCTCCAATAATCAAGAGCACACGGCCTGTGAAGCTCCTAAGAAATTCATATGAGGAAGAATTCAAGAAGCTGTAAGGCTGTGTGATTGCAGTTTTGAATTCTTTCCCAAATGGACGGCTATAGGCTTCTTCACTGTAGATTGCGGGACATACAAGGATCAGCTTTTCAAAAGTGTGGCGATGGCGCTCTGCTAACTTCAGCGCTATCGCTCCTCCCAAGCTATAACCTAGAAGCGTGTTGATATTAGGTTTGAATATGCCAGCTAGGTGCTGTGCTTCTGAAAGGTTGCGATGAAGTGAGGACTGCTCTCCCATTAAATTTTGGTCTGTATGGTGACCGGATAAATCGAAGCTCGCGCTATGTATATTTCTTTGGGTCAAAAGGTTATGTAACAAGTGATCAAGAGATTCTAAATTTGAACGGGCGCCGTGTATCGCCAATAGAGTGGGGTTGGATGTTTTGCGAGTGTAGACCCTATACCTGATAGCACGATCATGCGGGCCAATGCAGGATTTGGTAATCACGAAGTTTTCAAGCATAGGATGTTGTGTCAACGCTCGCTGCCTATAGTTCATTTGGTTTGGCGCAGTACTGTACGAACGCAGCATGCCATGGATTTTCCGGAGCGCTGAGCAATTTTATTGCCAAGAAGCAGCAAACTACGATGAGCATAGGCTTAATTAAGCGAGGCCCAACAACTAGAGCGCAACGTGCGCCAAGCTGAGCGCCTAGAAATGCACCGATTGCCATGCTGAGAGCGATTGGCCACAAAATCACCCCCTTTGTCATGAAAACTGTAAGTGACCCTAAATTGCATGATACGTTTGCAAGCTTTGTGAAACTCATGGCGCGCAACATGGCCATCCCACAAAGCATCGTAAGAGTGGCCATGAAGAAAGAGCCTACGCCGGGACCAAAAACTCCATCATAAAAGCCGAGTAATGGTGCAATGGAAAAGGAAAAAGCAAGAATGCTAATGCGTTGCTTTCTATCTAAGTCACTAACCTTCGGTGCTAGACTAAAATATAGCGCCACTAGGATTAGCATCACCGGAACAGCCGCTTGAAGATATGTTTGGTTGATGCTGCTTACTAGCAGCGCTCCGCTGCCCCCGCCTAAAAAGCTAAATATTGCTAGATACCGGCCCTCTCGCCATTGTATAAGGCCTTTTCTCGCAAACGCAACTGTGGCTGAAAATGTACCAGATGCGGCTTGGAATTTATTCGTCGCAATAGCTGTGACTGGGTCGATTCCGGCCAAAAATAAAGCTGGCAAGGTTATTAGCCCTCCACCTCCAGCAATTGCGTCAAAAAATCCGGCGAAGAAAGCGACGCATCCTAATATTGTGACTAATTCTAAATTCATCACACACAACCCCAGTAATAAATGTAATGCATCAGGTGAAAATTTAAAATTATAAATATAAGCTAACCTTTAACTATCATTGGTGATTCGTTCAAAACGATTGGGGCCGCTTTCATGCAGTAACCGAACAGCCTTACGAGAAGTCGTCGATTATCTTTGATAACATCGCGACAATGCAGGCTTCGGTAGTTGTTTATTAGGACAGCAGTATTCTGATTTAAGACGATTTTTTCGTGTTGGGCAGAACCCATCGCCGATATAAATTTGGAGTAAGAATCTCTGATCATAATGGGTGCGTCCTCAACTACCGAGAAACGATAGGAGTTATATCGTATGGCGAAACCGTTGCTCGCACTGTAGTCAAGAATAGATACGCCATTGCCATCTTCTCCTTTTTCATCAACAAATGAGTCGCTACGTGTAAACTTAAAACTTTTTGATGTTAATGCAAGTGCATTGATTGCGCCAATGCTTTGAAGGACTGAATCGATGGGAATAATAGTCGTAGGTTCTTTCAATGGATTCCACAGCGCGCTAAGAATCAATGTTGATGGCGCGGGGGAGTGACCATTTTCGGAGTTGAAAGAGCACCAGTAGGGTGCTTCGGTATGCGGCCCTAGTTCAAGACCTGAATGCGAGCTTAGCTCAATATCAGCGGGTTCACGTTCCAAGCTTTCTGATCCCCCCCCCTTATAATTGGCTACAACTCTGACTATTTTTCCTTCGTTATCTATGTCGTATGCGAAGGCTCTGTTACGAACAACCTCAAGTAGGATTTGACTTCTTGATGCCAAATATAACACGTCCGAACTAATTTCAGCTTTCTCCAGTGGCTCGAGAAGAGAAGGAGGCTGAGAGTTATTGACGTTTTGCATCCCATCAAATACTAAGTATGAAAGCAGCCCTTCAGCATAAGCGTCTATTAGGTCTCCCTGTCCTGGCGTCATCATCTGACGCAACTCGAGTGCCGAAGCCTTAGCAATGATATCCGCACCTTGCTTCTGAGGCCCGCCAGCAGCTGCCATCAATAGGCTATGGTTGTGGAGGCTGCTTGACTGGGCCATCGATAAGGTTACGGTTGGAGTCCCGCTTTCCTGACTGTGAGTGTAGACAGTTTTGCTGGCGATCATCGAACCAGGCGTTCTTTCTACTGAATCCGCTGAAATTTCCATTTAAAGTTCCTATCCAATTTTATATCAGGATCCGTCGAGGTATTCGCCTCATGCGGGCTCAACCATCACATGATAGAGGGAGAGGCGCACTGCCAATATCTATCAGTTCTGTTAGAGCGCACCATAAGTAAGTGCTTATGCAGAAGAAAAAAAACATTAACTCTGCACAACCGCATGATTTTAATGACATGCTGTGCACGAAAACTTGCGCGCAGGCACTTAAGTCGCCTTTATCAACCAACATTGATACAGATGTTTTCCGAGCTTCTATCAATCCTCTGAAAAATCGGAATTTTATAAAATGATTGCAACAAGATATAGAAAGAAAGGTTAGTTGCGTTCCGAAGTTCAGTCCACATATATTTCAACTCGCCTACTACTTCGGCACAAAAAATAATACATAACCCACTGCAATAAAATTTAGCAAAAAAAAGAATTAGCAATTAATGATATAAGTCTTCAAAATCAAAAAAGAAAAAACAACAAATGGATAGTAAGTGCTTATGCAGAAAAACATACATTAACTTTTCATAACCGCATGATTTTAATGTAATTGCTCCACAAACCGCATCTTATGCAGCTGAATAGTGTCCGTCAGACTGGTGTCACTTGATTTCAAGGAGAACACCATGACCGAGCTGACCTCGACACAGGCCTTCTGGCTGGGCCATCTGTTCCATGCCTCCTCGCGGCAGCTGCCGCTGAGCGGGTATGCCGAAGAGCGCTCTGGGCAAGGCCCTCCACTATCTGGCAGGCCAGTGGGAAAGGCTGACGCGTTTTCTTGAGGATGGTCTGATCCCACTGGACAATAATCCGGAGGAAAATGCCATCCGCCCGTTCGTGGTGGGTCGCAAGAACTGGCTGTTCAGCTAGACGCCGAGAGGCGCTCATGCCAGTGCTGCCCTCTACAGTCTGGTGGAAACAGCCAAGGTCAACGGCCTGTCACCCTACGAGTGTCTGCAGTTCGTGTTCGAGACCCTGCCAACCCTTGGCGAGGAGGACGACCTCGGCACGCTGCTTCCCTGGCGCTGGAAAGACACTCTACCGATCTGACTCACGTCGCAACAGGTGGGGTTGCTGGACCGTTTACCGCGGATACAGGTTCTCGCCACCCATCAGCCCGATGGGATCCTGGGTAATGAAGCGTCCTATCTCGGGATCATAGTAGCGGTGGCGGTTGTAGTGAAGTTCCGTTTCCGTATCATGATACTGCCCTTGGAAGCAGAAGGGGTTGTCGGTGGTGATATTGTCGCTGCTACCATCATTGGCCTTGCGTAGCTGGCCCCAGACGCTGTAGTGGCCAACCCAGGCGAGGTTGCCATCGCTGTCGGTGACTTCCAGTGGGGTACCGAGGTGGTCGGCCTGGAAGTAGTAGAGCGTTGGTTCGCTCAGGCGATAGTCGGTGTACAGCACCGTGCCGCTGCCGGTCGCCTGAAGCACGGTTTCGTAGCGGGCTTCCAGTTTGGCCGCCGGTGCGAGGCGGCCTCACGCGAATAAATGGAACTCATTAAACCACAACACCGGAAATCACACCTCAAGCTAGAATACTTATGCGCGACTCATCGGTTTCGGCCAATTCTATTCCCGGTTACTCCTGCCTAGCTATTACTCGTATTTTGACAACTCATTTTTCAAGTCAGATGTAAGCTCTGATGCTGATTTTGTTGCCGTGGCCGATTGGTCAGGGACCATGAAGATGGCAATGCCAATACCGTCGATTTCAAGTTTTTGGAGCAATTCGTTAACCATGTAGTACACATCAATTGTTAAAGGGGTATAGTCTTCCCAGTCATTTGATGCACATGCTCTTGCTGCTTCCTCTGTAGGCCATATAGGGAAAAACTGCCTCCCTTCGTTACCGCTTAAAGCCCATCCATCATTGTAAAGCCCCCAAGCACTCTCTTGATCCGCTATCTTTTTTATCGTAAAAACATAGCGATCCATAACAGGCTTTTTTGAAAGAAGCTCAAGCTGTTTGCTCATACCAGATCTCTCTTAATCCTTGATAAAACATCGGCCGCATGCATAGGGCTGGTTGGCTCTTCCTTTGTCATCATATCTATGTTGCAGTCGATGCAAATCAGTGTGTTGGGGCTCCGAATATTCATACCCAAACCCCTTTTGCGCTTCATAGCCTCTTCTATGAGCTAGCTGGTACCCTGGGGGATTCCTGATATTGGTACGGTTTCCTTGGGTAATTGCATTTTGTTCTTGCTGAATCCAACCGCGTACATGCGCTGGCTGTCTTGGATCTTGGCCAATTTCTCGCAATCTTGCCTGTTTTCCTGCTCTTCCGCCGTTCAACCCCAGCGGATCCACCCAACCAGTCGGGTTGGGTGCGTATTGATACAGGTTCTCGCCACCCATCAGGCCGATGGGGTCCTGGGTGATGAAGCGTCCTATCTCGGGATCATAGTAGCGGTGGCGGTTGTAGTGAAGTCCCGTTTCCTCATCATGATACTGCCCCTGGAAGCGGAAGGGGTTGTCGGTGGTGATGTTGTCGCTGTTACCATCATTGGCCTTGCGTAACTGGCCCCAGGCGAGGTTGCCATCGCTGTCGGTGACTTCCAGCGGGGTACCGAGGTGGTCGGTCTGGAAGTAGTAGAGCGTTGGTTCGCTCAGGCGATAGTCGGTGTACAGCACTGTACCGCTGCCGGTCGCTTGAGGCACGGCTTCGTAGTGGGCTTCCTTTAGTAGCGGGTATAGAACCCGCCTAGTGTAGGAGAAATAGGTTAGAATTTACGCTTTCTACAAATTTGTATCATATAAGTAAATAATGTCGCATGAAATCTCTACAAAGCCCAAATTATCATATGGGAAGTTATTGCACTCAATCATGATAATAGACCCATCTAAAGACAGAAATAAAATCCCATCCGGCTCACAAGAAGTTATTTCTCCTACGACTTTTACCTTGTTGTCAGTGCTCTGTATTGATGGTGAATGGGATGTTGACGGAGATATGTTCGCCCCCCATGTTGTGATATAGGGAATCTCAATCTCGACATTGTGTTCTCCTCCAACTTCTATCGAGCCTCCTTTCCATATGGCGAACGCGCTGCCTAACGAACAAGAAAAGTGCACTTGTTCTTGAAGGTCATTTTTTACGACATCTATTATGCTGATTAGCATCATAACCACTTTGGTAGAGGAACGCGAATGACTGTGTTGTCTACGTTCATTGAGTTGTTACTTGGGTCTGATGTCCATGTTTCCTCATGATAATGATGCTTTGCCGGGGAGCCATTCATTTCATGATATACCATATCTGATACTTCGAGTACCGTCTGTTGACACAATCCTGCCGGGGTCAGCCTGGCCTGTTCGTGGATGAATATTTGTATGAGGGCCAGGGCCAAGGAATTCATCCCACTGGTCAGTAGCATTTTCTGGGTTAACTGGGTTAACTGGCTTAACTGGCTTGTTGCTATATGTTTCGTGATGATAGCCACGATTTAGCTGACAATCGCACTTACTCAACCCCAGCGGATCCACCCAACCAGTCGGGTTGGGTGCGTATTGATACAAGTTCTCGCCACCCATCAGCCCGATGGGATCCTGGGTAATGAAGCGTCCTATCACGGGATATAGTAGCGGTGGCGTTGAAGATATAGTTACCTATACCATGGCACTACTCCATATTTTTTACTTCCTTACCCTATTTTAAAGATAGATATATATCATGGAGGTCTTTGTTTTCATTGATAGCTGTGCACTGTCCATCTTTCTTGTAAAATAGGGAGAGTTCCCCCTTTTCTCCATTTTCCTCGATTGCTCTCACTCCGTCTAAGACACAAAGTGCTCCAAATGCAGCTCCGTCGGCTACATATTGTATGATTTTCTCAATTTCTTCTTTCTCTCTATCTTCCAGTTCATTATAAAATTTAGATATCTCTAAAATATCGTGTGCAGGGCGTCGTCCTGGAGGGGATTTTAGAACGGAAATGGTATCTTGAACTGCTCCGTCTTTTACTGCTCTTTTGAAAGCATCTACAAAATCATCGGCGTTCATGGTCTTTTTCTCTGCTCTAAAATGAGTTTGGGTACATTTCTTTATTAAGAGATATCAGGTCTTGTATCGCTGAGTTTGGAGCATTGGTATAGTTTCTGAGGTCTCTTACATCCTTGGCCAAAAGCTCACGAGGACTTCCTGAATACTCTCCTCTAAGTGTTGGTATCGCTCTATGTTCAGCACTAGGAACTGCCATTGAAGGAGCCGTTTTCAGGTCATAGCCAGGAATCACCTGTCCTGCTGGGTGCTTCTGAGCGACATGATGAATATCGAGCCCATCACCAACTTGGGAACGGCTCTGTAGATCATCAAATGCACCAACTTCATACGCACTACAATTACATTTCGCCAACCCCAACGGATCCACCCATCCGGTAGGATTGGGCGCGTACATATACAGGTTCTCACCACCCATCAGGCCGATGGGATCCTGGGTGATGAAGCGTCCTATCTCGGGATCATAGTAGCGGTGGCGGTTGTAGTGAAGTCCCGTTTCCTCATCATGATACTGCCCCTGGAAGCGGAAGGGGTTGTCGGTGGTGATATTGTCGCTGTTACCATCATTGGCCTTGCGTAGCTGGCCCCAGGCGCGGTAGTGGCCAACCCAGGCGAGGTTGCCATCGCTGTCGGTGACTTCCAGTGGGGTGCCGAGGTGGTCGGTCTGGAAGTAGTAGAGCGTTGGTTCGCTCAGGCGATAGTCGGTGTACAGCACCGTACCGCTGCCGGTCGCCTGAGGCACGGCTTCGTAGCGGGCTTCCAGTTTGGCCGCCGGTACGAAGCTGCCTGGTTCGAACAGGTAGCTGACTCGGCGCTGCGGGGCCATGGCCACGGTATCCAGCCGATGCAGGCGTTTGGCGATGGGGGTTGATCGTTGGCGCTCGGGGTTCTCGCGTACCAGTTCCAGCGGATCAGAGGGCCACATACTCGGGAGTGAGCCCTGAAAACTCTCTTCGCTCTGCAGCAGGTCGCCATCCCAGGTGAATACCGTCAGCTCAGGCAGCTTGCCCTGGTGTTCAACCTGTTTCCAGATACGCCGTCCGAGGCTGTCGTAGGCATATCGAGCGCGGGTCTCGGGTTCAGCGGTATCGCCCGCAGCGGGGGCCTGGGCGTAATGGGCTGCTTCGATCAGACGATGCTCGGGATTGTAGCGGTACTGCCAGGTCGCGCCATTAGGCGAGATACGTCGCACCAGATTGCCGAAGTCATCGTAGTGGTAGTGGGTTCCTGCATAGCGCTTGAGCAGGTTGCCCATTGCCGGGGAGAGTTTCGGCGCATTGGGATAGTCCACGCGAATATGCTGGTGGGGCTCACTATCCAGGTGATCACTGGTCCGCTCGCCACGCCAGCGCGTGGCATCGGTATAGTCAGTATCGCTGCTGTCCTGCGGATCGATCAGGTTGCCCGCGGGATCGAAGGCAAACTGTTCCTCCAGTCCGGGTGCTGCGGCCTTGCGCAGCCGTCCCAGCGGGTCGTAGCCATACTCGGTGTGACCACGCAGACTGTCATCGATGGCGGTCAGCAGGCCATTGTCGGCATAGTGCCACTGGCGTTGAATCGTCTGGCCCTGGTCGCCGGGCTTGATCTGTTGCGCAATGAGTCGTCCGGCAGGATCGTAGCGTGATTCGACCAGGCGGCCGCGCTGGTGACGTCGGACTTCGCGATGCAGGTCATCCCGTTCGAAGCCAATCAGCTCCTGCTGGTTGAGTGCCATGGCATGTACATGGCCAGAGCCGTAGCGCAACCAGGCAATCTGCTGGCCGTCGGGGAGGGTAGTGGTCTCGCGATTGCCCAGCGCATCGTGAGTGTGGCGGGTTACGGCGCTGTACTCACTGCCGTTGGGCAGTTGGTGGCGCTGCACTTCAGCTATCAGGTTGTCGGCGGCGTCGAAGTGGAAGTGGGTCTCACTGCTTTCGTTGGCCGCGCGCACCAGATGACCAAGCGCGTCATAGGCAAACTGAGAGGACACCGGCAACAGGCCGGGGCGCTGGCTGTGACGCTCCAGCAGGCGTCCCATGCTGTCACGCTTGAAGGTAGTGACCTGGTCGCCCTCATGCATCTCGAGCAGCGCACCGGCGGCGTCGTACTTATAGGTCTTGCGGCGTCCGTCGAAGCCTTGCTCCTCGATCAGGTGGCCGCCACCGTCATAGCGGAAGCTCCAACGGTTGCTATTCTGGTTGGTCAGGTGTCCTGGTTGCTATAGACAGGAATACTGTCAGGGAGAGTATTACCTGACAGTGAAAAATGCATTGTGAGTATATTGTGAAAGAGCTATGGCCGGTGATTAGTGTTTTTATTGACCTTTTTTTGGAAGGAGGCCGCTATTGGATAGTGCAGCCTTGATGGCTTGGCCCAACTCCATATGTGAAGGGTTTAAGTTCATCGCAATATTCACGAGTTTTTACCAGAAGAGTGCCTGTATCTGGGATATACTCATCATGAGCGAGAAAGGGGAACGCTCCAGTCAAAAGGTTATCGGGCCTCTGGCAGAAGTCCAAGTTTATTCAGCGCTACCTCCGCTGCTTGGCTTGCTTCAATATGCTCAGGGTTGAGAATGCTGAAGCGATCTTTTGTGGTGACAATAAGTGTTCCGATATCTGGAAGGTATTCATCATATGCAAGAAAAGATAATTCTCCTGAAATGTCAGCACCAGGAACGACTGCCATCCATCCAATTCGATGTCTATGAGGAAATACTGCGTAGTCAATATAAGCTGAAGGACATGCGTTTAACCAAATAGGTACTGTGACGCCAGAGATTGATTTACATATTCTTGTGAATGCTTCCATCTCTTTTTCTGAAGGAGCATCTTGCAATTCAGTCACTTCCAAATGAAAGCGTGCTGGCCTCCTGTCGGTTCCTCCCGTCAAACTGCTGAATGCAACCAGCGAGTCCTCCCTTTCATTTTCTGGCCCTTTCGCCGGAATGCGCTTGGACCATGCACGGAACCTTGCCCCTTTTACATCATTTCTAGATACGTTATTTCCTTTGGACTTTTTCCTAAGAACACTCGATATCACCTTCTCTTTTTCTTTAATTGCATCAAAGTACACTACTTCATCTGGAGTAGCCTTTGCGAGATAGAACCAGTTGTCTAATGCTGGATCTATTCCTTTTATGGATTTGTTAAAATCTAACCATGCATTATAGACGCTGTCTGGATCGGCGTGATTCATGTCCTGATTGTAGAAAGACATAATGTTCATGGTTGCTTGTGGCATTCTCTCCTCCGTATAATATGCATGATTACCTTGGTGTACCATAATAAGACATGCTATCTGAGTATGGGTAGAAATGGCAGTCGACTTCTATTAATGATAACCTAAATGACTTTTGGAAATATTGGTAGGTAGGTTGGGCCGAAAAATACCACCTTAGGCTTGCTGTCGGCCTATTGTCTTCTATGGTCATTGACTGCTCATCGGCTTGTTCAAGGAAAGCATCTAGAGATTCCTCCATGAAAGGAACGTTTCCAGGCTCCCAACTGCCATCATTAGCTCTTTTAAGAAAACTATCGTATCCTTTTTTAGCCTCTACTAATGTACAGGAATAAGACCAGAATCCATCAAAATCCACGCCATTGTACTTCCACTCCTGGATTCTTCCTTCGACCATGCTGAATGTGGGGTTCCCACCCATATTAGCTACATATAGCTGATAGAAAACCCAGTCACCACCGCCGGTATGGTAGTTTCGGTTAGCAGGTTGAAAAATGTATCCGTCTCTAGGCTTGCAATCATTGCAGTCTTCGCACTCTTCTGTGCGCGCATCTGTTGTTGAGCCGGGAACGGGGCGGGCATCCTCGTTCGTGGGGTTGGCAACTCCCTCTAGAGACGCTTCTCCAACAACATCTCCAGTAGCCTCGATATCCTCAACGTCAATATCAGTATCAGTAGTGGCGTCACCCAATATTGCTCCTGCACCCGCAGCAGTACCCGCACCTGCAATTCTTCCTGCTATTTTTCCTATGCCCCAACGAACAACGAAACCAGCGGCGTGTGCTACCATCAGTGCCTCCCTGCATTTGGATTAGCTGGGCGGAACGCCAGCAATGCGAATAGGTCCTGAGCCACCAAGTCTGGTCTATCAGGTGTTTCCTGAAAGTGTTTCTTTACTCGTGAAGCATCTCTGAGAACGGGCATGCTCACACTGTACAGCATGTACTTGAAGACAAGCTCCCGCTTGGATAAGCCGACTTCAATTGCAACCGCATAGCCTTCATTCAAGCGTGAGGCCAATATGCCATGCCCCAGTTTCTGGTGAATGGAGGGTAGCTTGTGCTGATAGAATAACAACGCCTCCTGCACCATGCTTTGCTGGTCAGGCAGTCTCATCTGCCTTTCCTGGTCCTGTGTCAGTTCGATCATATTGGTGTTCCCTGCGAATCAAACACATGTCGCTGCTGGCCCACATTGACACTCCAATACTGTACGGGACCAATCAGTTCTTTTTTCTGTTCTTCATCCAATATGTCCATCAGCTTCATCCACACATGCGGATCATAGTAACGAAGCATCGCCAGGTCGCCATTTGGCAAGCGCATGTCCATCTGGGACTTGAGATGGCTGAAAGGAGAGGGTGTTTCTTCGTTGGACGTCCACAACCAGGCAAAAGCGGGCACTTGCTGGTCGAGGTCAATTACCTGATTTCTTTCGGTGGCAGACAGGTCTCCCCAACGGATCAGGTGAGGAGCAATGTGGGAAAAGCCTTCCTCAGGGGTGCCCTGAAACAGGCTAAGTGTGCGCTGTTGCTCATGAAGCCTCAGTATCAGTCGTTGTGTCAGTGGCGAAATAGACAGGTCGACCAATAAATAGCCGTCAAGCTGCTCGGCATTGGCCTGTGATAACAATCGAATTAGCCTTGGGTCGGCCTGCATGTGCAAGTGATCCATCACTTGGCCTCATCTAATTTACTATCGCTTCAGGAAAATGGTGCCATTCTTCGCTACATCCAACAGGCAGCTGTAGCAGATATGCTCTGGAGTCAACCAATCATCGCAGGTATAGTTGGCCAAATGATTCTTTGCGATTTGACAGAGGCGTTCATGTCTAAATTAGGTGCGGCGATTCTCCTGGTTCTATTTTCTTCTAATGTATCTGCAATGGTGGATGTCTATTCGGGAACCATTACTATCGAATGAGAAAACCTTATATTGACCAAGTGTGATCTTGGCAGCAGTCGATTCATACTGATCAGCCAGCAACGTGAGAACCAGTCATTGATTGATCAGTTGCCAGAAGAGATCAGTGTTGAAGGTAAGCAGGTGACGGCCAGTGTGTTGGGGGAGTATGCAGGAATGCAAGGCGAATACATGCTGATCGTCGATGAGTTTAAAAATGTTCAGCCAGGTTCGTGTCATCTCGAGGATGCGCTTGTTAGGTAGATAAGGTTACTTGCATATTTTCGGTAAATACAATGTTTGGTATCCGAGCCGCTTTCTCGGTATTAAATGTGCCACGCACTGAGCAAGGCGATACCACTGTTATCCTTCGGGTCAATCGGGGTGCCCGCGATAGGACTTGACGACCCCGCCATCGCTGACGGGGCACTGTGCAAGCTGTGTGTCAATCGCGAAAACTGATCCAGAAGTGCAGATGGTTCGGGTTGAGATCGGAGTGCTGTGGTCCTGGCAGTGTTTGACCTTTTTCCAGTACGATCTCATCGCCAAGTAGATTGCTTTTCCAGCGTGCTGTATAGGGTGTAACTGCACCGGGCAGCAGAATGTCATGACGTTGCTGATCGGTCATCAATGCCGGGTCCAGCAGTTTGTCATAGCCCTGTTGCCGAGCATGATCGACCAGATCCTTCGGGTAGTACTTCATATCCCGGTAGCTACTGTCATCCAAGTCGTAAAGCAGGGTGACGAGCCCCGCCTCGAAAGCCCAGTAGCCGAAGAAGGTTGGGAACCTTCCTTTATGTCGTCCGTACCAGTAGCAATCCTCCATACCCTGGTACCAGCTCTTTAGATACTGTTTGACATAAACTTGACGCTCTTCCTTAGGGCGGGAACTATCGCCTAGAATGGCTTCATAAAGCGCACCGTAAGATTTGGGAAACTCCAGCTTGGTGGAAGGCGACAGACCCAAGATTCCCAAACGTCCCATCAAGGCATAAAGCAACGGGTCTTCCCCTTCGCCATCCGGAGCTGGTGAATACCAGCGTATCAGCTCGGGTAAACTTTCGGTTTGACCGGTCATTACGACAAGACTAAAGAACCATAGGTAGTATTGGTAGGAGTCTTGTTCCCAATACAGCATCAGATTGTCAGGAAAGACTGTCTTGTGCTGGCAATAGGAATCCAAGCATGATAAGAAAATTTCCTTGACGTCATCAATGTTTTTTCCCGCGGAATAGCTGAGTATCGTGTACTCCATTAAGTCAGTAACTTGGCCGCGACTGATTCTCTTTCTGGTAGCAAGATCTTTTGATGAGTCAATTATAGCGTCTTCTTTTTTCTTGTTATTCAAAACGCGATTCAAGAAAAATTTTTCTTGCTCTTCAAAAACTTCACTTGTCAGTAGCGGATCGCGTTTGATTTGAGGGAAATGATCCATCACTTACTCCATCAGCTTATAGAATCGGGATAGAGCCAATCGAATTGGCGGCGTCATCCAGCTTTGAAATCCCAATCACTTGGCCTGATTCATCCACCATCATTAACCATTTTTCATAGCCAGATAGTGCGACTTCATCCCCCATTCCACGATCCAGCGCATCTGGCAATCGGGCTCGAACCCACTCATCACTCATCTGCTTTCCTGAGCCTTTGGTCATAGGCAGCAATCGATCACTAACTGTACCATCACCATCAATATAGCGGCTCTTTCCATCGGGGCCGGTGGTGCGGAACTTGGTCTCCGTTACAACATAAGGCGGCGGAGGGTTGGTGTTCTGGTAGACACCATCAATACCACGGCCCCTTGGCCGATCAGCCAATGAACGCACTTGCCGGTCTTCCGGCAGCAGGTTGGTAAAGCCGCGATCCGCCATATGGCGGTCGGAGATGATTTCGCCAAATAGGCCCTTCTGGGCATTGGTCATGCGCCGGATAATAGCAGGATCTGGTGTGTTCAACGTATGGTCGAGCGGATGAACTGCACGAGTACCTGCATGGGCATTGAAGTTGGGATGCATCCTGTCAGCTTCGTGCCGGAGAGAAGCCTGGATATTGTCCAACATGTCGTCCAGTGGCCCCATGGCGCTTTCCATCTGAGGTCTGGCCTGTCCTTGGATACGCCGTACAACATCTAATGCCTCATCCAGCCAGTTCGCCATAGCAGCTGTCAGTAGCCATGAGAATCTGCTGCGAACTTTCTCGATCTCTTCCAGTGCGCTGGTCAACTGGCGCATCAACACGTCAACAGAGAGCATCTGCTTGACTTCGTCGATGGAGTTGGCGGCACGGTTGAGTATGCCGGCAAGGTCGATTCTGCCAACCAGACGCTGCACCTTATCGGCGTGTATGAAGCTGGCAATTGCGGGAACCGCGCGACCGATGGCTTGGCCAATGCCTGTACCATGGCGAACATAGAGGAAGGCGATTTTCAGTACACCCTTGACGGCTGAGCCAAGGATTGGGATCAAGCCTACCAATGTCAGCATTAACGCAAGCCAGGCAGCCTGATTGGAGGTGTCCTGGCGCAGTTCCTTGCAGTTGGCGACAACATCCCGAACGTCCAGTAGCTGATCAACGACTGGAATCATTCCCAGCGCAGCATTGGCTGCGATCTGTCCCACTGTCATGTTGGGATTGAAGTCGCCTTGCAGGGTTTCCATTATCCACTGGAGGCTCCAGATCGAAACATCTTCCTCCAGATCCTCGGATTCCCTGGGTAATTCGGCCGCGTGCTCTTCCAGGGTTCGGTGAATCACTGCATCAGCAGCTTCCTCGCTTTGCGCTGCTTCTTCGAGCTTGTCGTACAGGCCGATATAAACAGTGTTACCGACCAGGCCATCCTGGCTTGTGTTGATTTCCGTCATGTGGACAACTCTCCCAGAATGCACTTGAGGTTGGCTGACAGGTTAGCTATTGACTCACGGTGACGTTCACGGAATGTGTCAGGTGACACATTGCCGAAGGTTCCGGCAAGTGTCTCATCCAGTTGATCCGCCATTCGCAGAAGGGCGGCCTTGATGCCCTCCAGTGTCGCCATGGTGGCAGCGCTGGAGTCCGTGAGTTTCGTTGGGGCTAGCGCGCGTACGGAACGGGCCATCATCAGATGAGCGTCCCACCACTGATGCATGAAAGGGGTCATCTGCTTGTTGGCCCACAGTCGAATGTCCTCGACTTGTGTCAGCCATGCATCAAAGGTCTCCAGCACCCTGCTGATCGATAGCTCTGCCTTGAGCAGGTCAATGGCATCGGCAGCGCGCCGTATGGCAAGGGAAGGATTGACTGGCCCCATCAATGACTGGCTATTGGGTGCGGCGATGAAGCTGGCGATGGAGCGAGTCCCATCAGCGACAGCATTCCCAACGTTGGATTTGCCCTGTGTATGGATGACGGCAAGTTTCAGTATTCCCTTGGCGGGAGACGCCAGGATCGTAGACAGGCCTACCAGTGTCAGCGCTAATGTTACCCAGGCTTCGGGATCTTCGGTATCGTGATGTACCAGCCGACAATGGGCAAACAAGTCACGAGTATCCTGGAGCTGGTCGACAACTGGAATCAGCCCCAAGCAAGCATCGCCAGCCAACTGAGAGTCAGATGCTGTTGAATCCATTTCGCTCTGCAGGGTTTCCGTTACCCATTGCAGTTCCTGGATCAATCGAGTTTGCCTGGGTAAGCCCGCACCATGCTGTGTCAGGGTATGGCGAATAACATCACGGCATGACTCAACCCCTTGTACGGCTTCGCTGAGATGTTCGTACAGGCCAGTAAAGACGATGTTGCCGACCAGTCCTGCCAGTTCGCTATCATCAGCCACGCTTAGGCCCTCTCAGGATGCGATCCAACTGGCTGGACAGGTTGTCGATAGGCTCACGAGACTTGTCCTGGAAACTTGGCTGATCCAGGTAGCGGACCTCTGCACGGCCGGGCGGTACATTTTCCAGGCGTGCAAAGCCCTGGTCGTCCAGTGTGCCTTCCCGGACAGTGTTATCACTCAATACCGCTCGGTAGGGGGTATGCGGGATAGGCTGAAGGTCACCATCAAGGTGCTCGAATTCCAGCCACAGTGGCGGATTGTCGGGTAGATTGACCAGTGGGGCACTCATGGCTGTCGGCCCACCAAACTGATGCTGTGAGCCTTTGACGTCGATCTTGCCCGGGGCGTGAACTTCGATATCACCGCCTTTGATCCTTACATAGGCGCCTGCACAGACCAGCAGGATTTCCTCGGCGGCGGCGAGGTCGATGCTCTTCTCGGTGGAGGTGATCTTGACGTCCTTCTCGGCGGTCAGCTCCATATTGTCGCTCTGCGCCTGCATCTCGACCTTGCCCTGGGCGGCGAACAGTTTGATGCCGGCGCGCTGTACGAACATCGACAGCTTCTCGGACAGGGTGGCGACCAGGCTCCTGCCGGTGGCGAGATTGATATCGCGACCGCTGGTCACGCTCAGTGAATCACCCTGCGCGAGGTGGGTGGATTCCGGTGTGCTCAGTGCGATACCTGCCGGGGAGGCAGCATGCAACCAGGGAGCCTCAAGCTTTGCGGCTTCACCCTTGCCGCCCTGACTGGCAGTGCTTGCGCTGCTGTCGTCAAAGGAGGAAGTGCTTTCAGCCGAACCATAGCGGCCCTGAGCGTCTTCTTGTGCCTGCTTGAGGTTGGTGCGGGCATCGAGGGGCTCGGCATTGTGGCTGGTGGCGCTGTCGCTGAGGCTATCGGATAGCTGCCAGGCGCTCTGTAATTGCTGCCAGGCCGGGGTCATGTCGAGCTGCTCGCCGTTGGCTCCAATCTGGCCCCAACTGGTCAGCAATAGGCCTTGATTGGCGCGTACCGCGCCATAGGCATCGGAGCGCAGTTCGAAACCGGTGCCGCGGAAGGCGCCACGGGTATTGCCCTGTTGGTCGATCAGGTAGCCGAGGTTGAGCTGGCTCTTGCTGTGCTCGGAACTGAGACGCACGCGCTCCTGGTCGGTGGCATCATCGAACACCAGTTCATTGAACTTGCCACCGCGATAGGTCTTGGTCTTGAAGCCCGACAGCAGGCCATTGCTGTGCCATTCGGGCGTCTGATCGCCGTTGTAGACTCGACCGGTGATGATCGGGCGATCCGGATCACCTTCCAGCCAGTCAACAATCGCTTCCTGCCCAATACGTGGTACGAACACGCCGCCCCAGCGGCCGCCCGCGTTGGGTTGAGCAACACGTATCCAACAGCTGGTGTGGTCGTTACGTTCGCCGAGGCGGTCCCAGTGGAACTGAATCTTGACCCGGTTGAGGTGGTCAGTGTGGATCTCCTCGTTCTCGGGGCCGACAACGGTGGCTGTCTGGGGGCCGCCGATGACGGGGCGAGGGTGGTCAAGAGAGGAGCGATAAGGCTGGCTGAGACGCTGCGCTTCGAAGTCCACCAGGTAAAGGCCGGTGCCTGCCTGCTGATAGTCCTTGTGACGGTGACTATCCGCCTGTTGGTCATCCAGCAGGCCATGGGCTCGTCGCGCAGCTTCAATACTCGCCTGCAGGCTGCCGGGCAGTGTCTTGAGGTGAGCAGACACCGGTAGCGCGTTCTCGGCATGAACTCTGAGGCTCAACACCAGGAATTGACGCTCGCTCTCGTCGCTTCTGTTGTTGATACCCGAGGCATGACGGGCGTGCTGGCTGAGCTCGAACCATTGACCCGCCTGCAATTGACGTGCGCCGCCGGAACCGTGGAAGCGTTTGGCCTGAGATTCCAGTGCTTCAAGACGGTTGAGGGTCAGGTGTTCGCCGCGATCATGATCAAGGTAATAGTACTCGCCGGGGTAGTCGTAGACCTCCATGCTCGGCAGGTTACCCTGATCGCGGACGGTCTCCATGCCGGTGCGCTTTTCCAGGTCTGGTTGTTTGTAGTCAAAGGTGCCGAGGCTAACGCGGGTGGGTTGCTGCCGACGAACGCCGCTCCATTGAGTAATCGAGTCCTCGCTCTCGGTGGCGTCCTGGCGGTGAAAGCGAATGGTTTGAGGGGCTACGGCAGCGCAGGCCTCGGGATCGTCGGTGAAGACAATACGATGACCGGAGAAGTCATCGTCTTCGCCAGCATATTCGGCAAACCAGAAGATGCCTTCCTGCTCGGCCAACCGGTTGATGAAGTTGAAGTCGCTCTCACGGTACTGCACGCAATAGCTGCGAGCCGGGTATTCGCGGCGTAGGTCGAAACGCCATTGCACCGTGCTTTTGCCCATGGAGGAAGCATGCTGCTCGAAAACGTCCTCGAGAATATCGACGACATTGCGGTCCTGGAAGATACGGCTGTCGCGGCCCAGCTTGAGCATTGCCAGCCACGGCACAAGGGTGAGCTGATAATAAAAGACGCCACCATCTTCGCCGAGAAGCGACGCTGACTCCACCAGCCCGGAAACTCGGCGATAGCTACCGTTGGCCTGGCGAAGGGACAATTCGGCAGGCTGGGCCATCAGTGTCTTGAGTTCGATGTCACCGTTCTGGGAAATGCAGTCGAGGGTATAGGTGGAGGGCCGTGAAAGGCGCTCTTCGCCGACCAGTCGGTGGGGAATGAAATCGCTGCCCGGCAGTTGCAACTGCAGCAGACGTTCATCCTGGGTCAGGGTGACGTCGAAGGACTCGAGGATATTGTCCAACAGGTTGAATTCTTTCATGCCGCGCTCCCTTCACCATTTGCGGAGATCCATTCCGTATCCTCAGCACCGTGCGCGTCAGCTATAGGTGCGGCACAGTTGCGCAGGATTATGCTGCGACGGTTCTACTGTTCTATTACCACTGCTCTATTACTACTGTTTCTTCACTCTTCCTTCACTCTTTCAGCTATTTCGTACCCGGCGCGAAGACTATTTCGCCATTGCCCATCAATGCGATGGCTGACAGTCACTGGATACCGTCAGCGCTTTCCCTTCGCATGACGCCATGCATGTGGGAAGAACCGGAACATTATGCCCAGGCAACGGCAATTATGCAGAGCTGATGCATGGCGCGGCAAACTCTGCTGTGGCAATTCCCGCGATAAAATGAATGGCCCGCTATCAAAAACCACTCTCGCGTACTGCGACGGCAGCGATCCAGGTGCCGAGGCGGGCGGCCAGACTCTGGCGTTCGGCGTCGACGTGCAGGCGACCTCGGGCTTCTCGTGTTTCAGGCCATGGGCTGTCAATGCGCGCCTGCACGGCGAACAACGGTTGTTCCAACTGCAAGGGTTCACCATTACCGCCGCTGTCCTGCTGTGTCTTGAGCACTCCGCCGTGACGCTCAGCCAACATGGCTTGATTCAGAATGCGGGTGCGAGATGGAGCGATACGCACCAGTTCACCTTGCAGCGGTGTTGTCTGTCCCTCGATGAAGAAACGGACTGGGCTGCCAACTTCCAGGCGATGCACGTCCTGCTGGTCGATATATCCTTCCACTACCCAATGTTCGGGGTCGATCAGTACGCCCAATGGTTCTCGTGGGCTCAACCACTGGCCCGGCAATAGCTGTTCGTTGATGCGTTGCCAGCTGCCGGCAAAGGGCGCTGAGAGATGCAGGCGGGTGATTTCGCGCTGGTGGGCTTCGATGTTGCTGAGACTGAGCAGTCGCCGGGCCTGGGCGGCACTAAGTTGAGCCTCGCCCTTGGGGTTGGCCAGCAGCCCGGTCAATTGGGCATCGATATTGTCGAGCTCGACCTGTTGTGCCGCAAGGTCGAGGCCGATATCCGGTTCGACAAGGCTGACGAGTGCGGCTCCCTTGTCGACCTTTCCGTCGTCATGGCGGCGCTCGAGTTTTGCCGGCATGGGCGCGTAGTAGGTGATGGCTCGGGCGGAGTGGATCACGCCAGGGCCTCCGACGCTGGTCTGCCAGGGAATGAACAGCAGAGCGGCCAGGCCCATGGCAACGAGCAGCCAGGCAAGGCGGAAGCGACCGGGAACCGCTTGGCGCTGAGACCACCAATGCGAGAGTTCCTGGGTGACTGGACGCACGATGAACCACAGGATCTCGACGACAAACAGGATGATTCCCAGAGCCTTGAAGAACAGGGCATAGACAGCCACGGCAATCCCCAGAAACAGCACCAGACGATATAGCCAGGTGGCGAAGGCAAACAGCACAAGGGCGCGCCGGTGTGAGCGTGAGAAGGGTTCTGGCCAGCTTTCATCCAGTCCCAGCAGGTTGCGACGCAGCCAGCACCGTGCCTGCCCGCCAGCACGTTCGTGCAGGTTGGGAAAATCCAGTACATCGGTAAGGATGAAGTAGCCGTCGAAGCGCATGAAAGGGCTGGAGTTGAGCGCCAGCGACAATACCCAGCTGGTGGTAGCGAGATACAGCAGGGCGCTATTGAGTGCCCCCGGCTGAGTCATCACCCAGCCGAGCGTGGCGAGCCCGGCCAGCGCCAGTTCGGTCAGTATGCCGGCCGATGAGATCGCCAGTCGCTGCCGTGAGCCCTTGAGTTTCCAGCTTTCGCCGGTATCGGTGTAGAGCATCGGCCACAGCACGATAAAGGCGACGCCCATATGCGCAACCTTGACCCCAAGGCGTGTTGCCACCAGCGCATGACCGAGCTCATGCAGCGACTTGGCCACCACCAATGCGCAGGCAAAGCTGACCAGCCCCGACAGCGAGAAGGCCTCGACCACGGCGTGGGTGAAGCGATCCCAGCGTTGGACCACCAGCAGGATGCCGAGCAGGCCCAGCAGCAGTACCGACACCACGCAGGCACGGGTAAAAAGCCAGGGAAGGGCACGTGCCATGCCTCGCAGCGCATGCTGTGGACGCACCAGCGGCAACCGGAAGAACAGATAGTTGTGCAGCCACCAGCTTGCCTTGAGCCATGGTGAACGCTCGTTCGCCTGGGCGGCAAAGCGGTCGACGGTGGCGATATCCGGACGCAGCAGATGATGCGTGTCGAGAAACTCGACCATCGAGAGAATCTGATCGACATCCGGCTCCAGGGCAGTCTGGGCCTGGATCTGATGACAGATGCGCTCGGGGCTTTGTCCCCAGCGCCGCAGGATCTCGAACTCCAGCCAGCCAATCCGAAAGAAGCGATTGGTGACCGGGTCCTCGATGCACCAGGCCGGCTCACCATCACGCTCATGGGCAACTTCGACCAGATGCAGGTCGTCACGCAGTGGCGGCACTGGTTGCTGAGTACGCGGGTCCGCTTCGCTATGCTGGGACGCATCGGACTGTGACATGCTGATCATGTAGTTCTCATCAAGCAGTTCTCATCAAGCAGTTCTCATCAAGCAGGTCTCATCAAGCAGGTCTCATCAAGCAGGTCTCACCATCCCGTCCAGGCACGTATTGCGGAGATTGGTCGACGCATCAAGTAGTAGCCGAGGCTGACCTGTTCACCATACAGTCTGGCCGTGCCGTAGAGGCCCAGTCGAGCGTGCGCGGCATCATCCTCGACGCTGGCCACCAGCCGGTAGGCGGAGACACCATTGTCGTCCGGCCTTGCCTGGTAGTTGGTCTCGGTGATTACGCCCTTGATTGGCTCAAGGGGGTAGGCGGTCAGGAACAGGGTGACCTCGCCACCAGGCTCGAGGGCGATGGCATCGGCGACGGCCAGTTGCACCTCGATTTCTGGTTGCCCGGGGTCGGCCAGCTGCAGGATACGCTCGCCGGTAGTCACCGGGCGGCCCTGCCAGTCGTCCTCATCACGATAGATGGCAACACCGGCGACTGGTGCGCGTACCAGGGTGCGTGCCAGTTCGGCCTCCACGGCCTCGAGTTCGGCCTGGCGTTGCCCGCGTTGGCCACGCAGGCGGGTGAGCTCGGCAAGGCTCGAGGCATCGTCAAAGGCGAGGCTGCTGGCGGCGCTGAGTTCGGCGTCGGCTACCGCAAGTTGTTGGCGCAACACCTCCGAACGGCTTTCGAGGCTGGTGGTGTCCAGTCGGAACAAGGGAGTTCCCGCGCTGACAGTCTGGTTGGGGGCGACCAGCATTTCGGCAACTACGCCATCCAGCGGACTGGTGACGAGCCTGCTCTCGTGAGAAATGATCTGTGCCGGGGCCAGAGCCGATTGGCGCACCGGAATGAACATGGCCGCCACGACGGCGATCAGTATCAACCAGGCAATCCGATTTCCGGGGATGCGCCACTTCTTGCGTTGTGGCTCCAATGCCTGCCAGCAGAAAGCCCAACAGTTGGCGAGTCCAGGCATCTGTTCGCGCAGCGCCTGGGGAGGGGCCTGGTCAAGTAGAAAGATCGCGAGCCCCAGGCGTTGGCCGTCTCGCGCGTGGAGCGGGACACACCAGAGCACGGATGGCCACCACTGCGCCCAACCGTCGGCGATGTCGTCGGGTAGTTCGAGTTGTTCGCGTGACAGCACCCGTGGTGCGCTACGCGGTAGTTGAGGATCGGGCTGTTGGCTATCGAGCTGTTGAGTTTCCAGCCAACGTCCTGCACGTTTCAGCCACTGTAGATACGGCGTTTGTTCGCGCGGCGTAGCAAGACCTGACACGCAAGCGACCTGAATGTCTCGGCCAGAGGTGTTCAGCACCACGGCCTGCCGAAAGCGCAGCAGCGGGTAGGGGTCGTTGGCGATGGAGAACGCCAGAGCCGCCGAGGATTCGGCGGCCATGGCGCGATCACGCAACGCCGTCAGCAGCGGAGCCAGCGATGCCGGACTGGGTTGTTCATGTGCACTCATGTTCTACTCGGAGGCCGCGACAGTGTCTTCAAACAACATTCTGGCACTGCCGGTCATTCCCGGCCTCAATTCTTCATGCGCGCTATCCAGCCTGGCTTCCAGTGCGACTGTCTGCGCCACGGCGTCGATGCGTGCGCTGATGGCACTCAGGGTGGCGGTATAGGTCTGTTCAGTTTCATTGACCGTTACCTCGAGCGCCTGGCCAACCTGGAGTTTCGGCAACAGTACCGAGGGCGCATTGAGACGCACCTTGAGAGCACCATCGCCGACCAGATCGACGATCGGGGTGCCGGCACTCATGGTCTGATACGCCTTGACGTGTACCCGTGCAATGCGGGCATCAAAAGGCGCTGACAGCGTACATTGATCACGTTCGACCGACGACAGGTTGAGGGCACTCTGAGACTTTTCGACCTCGGCCTGGGCGACAACCACTTCATGATCGCCAACCGCATCAAGTCGTCTCAAACTGCGCTTGGCATCAAGGTTGAGGCGTGCCACCGAGACTTCGGTGCTGGCAGCATTGACTCGCGCCTGCTGTATGCGGCAGTCGAAGCGTGCCAGCACGTCGCCCTCACTGACCGTATCACCGAGGTTGACGGGCAGCTCCTCCAGGGTGCCATCCATACGGCTCGAGAGCGTCGCTTCCTGTTGAGGCGCGAGCAGAACCCGCAGGCGCAGGGATTCGGGGGATTCGCGTACTTGTTCGATCTGGCGCTGCTTTTCAGCGTTGGCAGCAGGAGGCACCTCCTGCTGCTGTGCCAGAACACTGAATGGCAGCGATGAAATGGCGACAACCGCTGCCAACTGTGACAGAAACCCATGAGGTTGTGGGTTACTGAGCATTGCCACCTCCCTGTACCGCAGGTTGGCTGGCAGGAGTCGTAGTGGTTGCAGGTGTTTGCGGTTCGACACGCTTCAGGGGCGCGCCGTAGGAGCCGTCAGCGTTGCCGCTCGGGTGCGAAGCAATGATGCCCTGTGTTTCGTGGATGTTCATCGAGCTTTCCAACGCGGAGGCAAGGGCCTGCACGCTATGGTCTTCTATGGTGTCGGGCATGACATCGACACCCACCGAATTGAACAGTCGTCCCCATGCCGCCTGGGCGCGGGAATAGGCGGCTTCGCGGGAGTACTGCGACAGCAGGTAGCGACTCTGGGCGCGGATGACCTCCAGCTCCGAGCCGATCGAGGTCGAGGCGGCAGCCCTGGAATAGTCGAGCAGATCCTCGTCGACTTCGAGACTTTCGTCGGCGTACTTGAGCTCCTCGAGGGCCAGGTGGTAGCGCAGAGCCCCGACGCGCACCTGTGTCAGTACTGCCATCGACAAGGCTGTGCGGCGCAGCTCATCGACATCCGATTGGGTCTGCTGGGCGTCGTTGAGGTCCGGATACTGCAGCAGGCGCAGTAGGTTGAGCGAGACGTTGACGCCGCTCTGCGCCCAGTCGTTGTTGTACAGGTAGTCGTTGGAATCGTACTCAAGGCCAGCGCTGACGGTGATATTGGGCCATAGGCGCAGCTTGGCAGCTTCAAGGTCGGTCTGGTTGACGCGTTGGCGATACCATTCCTCCATGATCTCGGGGCGCTGCTCGAGGGCGATCTGTTCGAGTCGTTCGATATCACGAACTTCCGGGGGCAGTTCCGGCTCCGGCATATCGGCCAGTTCCAGACGCGTGCCTGGTGGCAGCGACATCAGCGCGGCAAGCTCTGATTGGGCGAGCTCGAGATCCTGGCGACGTGCGGTCAGTAGTGAGGTCGAGTCCAGCAGCGCGCGCTGGTAAG
Source organism: Halomonas huangheensis (assembly GCF_001431725.1). NCBI lineage: Bacteria > Pseudomonadati > Pseudomonadota > Gammaproteobacteria > Oceanospirillales > Halomonadaceae > Halomonas > Halomonas huangheensis. The sequence goes on from NZ_CP013106.1 coordinate 2,058,189, forward strand.
CCAGTAATTCCTGACGCGGCAGCAGTCCCTGGCGCTGGGCTTCACGTGATGCGTCCAGTGCCACCTGTGTGCGTGCCAGCAGCACATTGAGCTGCGGAATCAACTGCTGGGCAGCCAGCGCGCGCCAATAGGCATTGCGCACATCCCGTAGTACGTTCTGGGCGACCTTGCGACGGCGTTCCTCGGCCATCAGCATCTGGTCGGCCTTCTGCTGGTTCTCGTAATAGGCCAGGCCGAAATCGAGTAGGCTCCAGCTCAACTCCAGCCCTGCTGTGGTGCGATAGCGTTCCTCCGAGGTAGAGGGGCGCAGACTCTCTTCGCCATCCTCGATGCCGATCGATGTACCCCCGGAGTCGTTGCTGCGGTCGCTGTAGCCCGCGTCGGCGACCAGCTGCGGCAACAGTTCATGTCGTGACACATCTCGCAGGTCTGATGCCAGCGCGCTCTCCATCAGCTTGAGCCGGTAGTCGAGGTTGTACTTCAGCGCGCGTGCTGCCGCCTCGTAGAAGGTGATCGGGTGAGCGATCGGTTCTTGTGCCGTGTACATCTTCGCCTGGTCACTGATGGCGCGTTGGCGAACCTCCTCCTCGGTATACGGATTGATTTCCAGGCTGGAGCAGGCGCTGAGTGTCAGGCTGGCAGCAATGGCTGCCCCCAACGCGGTAACCGGGAAACGAGCCAGACGCAGTGAGGGGGTAGCAGAGGTCATGAATCAGACTCCAGTGTCAAAGGGGCGATACGAAGATTCGAGGTCTGCAATTGCTGACGGAAACCGAGCGCGACGGGAGGCTCTACCTCTTCCACCGTGCTCCATTCTGGAATATCAGCATTGTCTGCCTGTTGTTGTTCGGTGCGTACCGCACCGTCCGTGGGTAATGCTTGACGATCATCCGTGTTGGAGGCTGTTGCTGGCCCGTCATCAACACCAGCATCTTCATTGGGTCGGAAGCCTTCCAGCATAGTGCTGCGTGTGGCGGCCTCGATCGATGGGTCCGGCAGTAGGCCGTCGGCCGATAGGCTGGTGCGCCCATGGCGCCCAAGCAGTATCAATTGGTCCTGCTCATGGAAGGCCTGGCTGACGGCGACCATCTGTCCCACGAATTGGCCACCGACCTTGCCGAGATCGGCACCGACCAGCGTCATGGGCTCCAGCGGGCGCACCAACCAGGGGTTTCCGCTATCGCTGAGACGTAGATAGTTGGTTATCTCGATATTGTTCAGCTCGACCTCAGGCGTGATGTAGACGATCGGCTCGAAGCCGAGATTCAGCCCGGGGCGGGAGCCCAGGGGTGATGAGCCCTGATAATAGGGATCTGCGTCGCCGGCTGTTGGGATGTAGGGGGCGGCGATATCGAGGGAGATGGTCAGATTGGCGGTAGCAGGAGCGCCCGCGAGATCGCCGATGCGGTAGACAAACACATCCTGCAGAATCGCTCCGCGTCCCGCTGCCTGCAGCACCTCGCTGTTGCTCATGTCGATGACATATTCGTAGCTGCCATCGGTGTTGAGAATCAGGGTGCCATAGCGCCCGTCAAGAGACTGTCCGGCGGCGGTGACCGCATCGTCATCTATCGGCCGTACATCGATAACCTCACGACTGTCGCCGCCATCGACATCGCTGTCGTTGGGCAGCACATTGCCGGTAGCCTGGGGAGCAGGGGTCTGATCCGAAGCGACATTGCTGTCATCACGTGCCACCGGGTTGTCATTGGCCCCTTCGAGGACAATGGTCAGTCGAGCGCTGGAGGTATCCCCAGCGGTGTCGCGCATCACATAGTCGAAGCGCTCGGTCAACGTCTCGCCAGCGGTACGCAGCGCCTGTACTGTCGGATCGTCGTTATTGACCTCGTAGCGGTAGCTGCCGTCGGCGTTGATGATCAGAGTGCCGTAGCGACCCTGAAGTGTCTGACCAGCGCCAGCCGTGTTGTCTCCCTGGCGGAAACTGACCACAGTCTTGCTTTCGCCGTACTCGGTGCCATCGACATCGGTGTCGTTGTCGAGCACGTTGCCGGTGGGGTCGACACCCGGAGTACCGTTATCGATGCCGCCGGCCTCGACGGCAGTGGTTCCATCGTCATTGGCAATCGGGGTGTCATTGGCTCCCTGAATGAGAATGCTCAGCACTGCTGAAGTGGTGTCACCAGCGGTGTCACTAATGATGTAGTTGAAGTTCTCGGTAAGGGTCTGTCCCGCAGTACGTAGCGCCTGTACATCGGGGTTGTCGTTATCGACCTCGTAGCGATAGCTGCCGTCGGCATTGAGCACCAGGGTTCCGTACTGTCCCGTCAGGTTCTGACCTGGCTGAACGCTGCTGGCGCCCTGGCTGACGTCGATAACAGTAGTGGTCTCACCTCGGTTCGGCCCATCGACATCACTGTCATTATCGAGCACATTGCCGGTCGGGTCCGTCCCCGGAGTACTGTTGTCGCTTCCACCGGCCTCGACGGCAGTGGCGGTGTCATCATTGGCCACCGGAGTATCATTGGCGCCCTGGATGACGATCGTTAAACGTGCGGTTGAGGTATCCCCGGCGGTATCGCGCATCACATAGTCGAAGCGCTCGGTCAGCGTCTGGCCCGCAGTGCGCAGGGCCTGTACGGTCGGGTTGTCGTTGTCGACCTCATATTGATAACTGCCGTCATCATTGATGAGCAGCGTGCCGTAGCGGCCCTGGAAGGTCTGGCCGGCGAGGGCGCTGCTGCCACCCTGGCTGACACTGACTACGGTTTTCGTTTCACCGTAGTCAACGCCGTCGACATCGGTGTCGTTATCGAGCACGTTACCGGTCGGGTCGGTTCCTGCCGTGCCGTTATTGATTCCACCGGCCTCGACGGCGACAGCATCATCGTCATTGGCAGTCGGGGTATCGTTACGGCCATCAATGGTAATGCTCAACTCGGCGCTGGCCTCTGCTCCCCAGCGATCATCCATGGTGTAAGTAAAGACATCCATCAACGTCTGGCCGCTCTGGCGCAGGGCCTGAACCTCGGGATTGCTGTCATCGACCTCGTAGATATACTCGCCGTCACTACCGAGAATCAGGCGCCCATATTCGCCCTCAAGATACTCGCCAACCGTTCCCGCAGTACCTGTGCCATCGGCGCTACCGGTGCGGATGCTGATGACTTCAAGGTTAGGGCCTCCGGGTGCCGGGCCGACATCATCATCGGGGTCCTCATCGTTATCCAGCACATTGCCGGTGGCGTTCTCACCTGGACTGGCGTTATCCAGACCGCCGGCTTCAATGGCCGAGCCGGTGTCGTCACCAGCGATGGGCGTATCATTGCCCCCGCGAATGATGACTCGTAGCTGGGCAGTGTCGACCAGACCACCCTGGTCCACGGCTTCATAGGTGAAGTAATCGTTGAGAAAATCGGTAGCATCCAGGGCGATGACGGTGGGGTTGGTATTGTCGACTTCGTACAGATAGCTGCCATCGGGGTTGATGGTCAGCATACCGTACTGGCCGGCCAGGCTGAGTCCTCCCGGCGGAACTGCCAGCAGAGGACCGCCAGCAGATTCTTGTCCAGCGCGGACAGCCCCCACTGACAGACTGTCATTACCGTCGACATCGGTATCGTTATCCAGCACGTTGCCATCGGGATTGCTACCGGTGCCGTTGGGATTCTCTGCAACGGCGTAGGCCAGATCATTGTCAGCTACCGGCGCGTCCCAGGCGCCTTCGATGGTCAGGGTCAACTGTGCGACGTCGGTAGCGCCGATGGTATCCAGCATGCGATAGCTGAAGGTCTCGGTCAGTGATTCTCCTTCCACCAACTGCTGCACGGCATCGAGGCTGTTGTCGATGGCGTAGGTGAAGCTACCGTCGGCATTGATGGTCAAGGTGCCGTATTGACCGGCAATTTCGGTGCTGCCGGACACGCCAGTGAAGTCACCGCCAGCTGCTTCGCTGCCGGTACGAATGCCATTGACTGCCTTGGTGTCTCCGTCATCAACATCGGTATCGTTGTCGAGCACATTGCCGGCCGGATCAGTCCCCGGAGTGGCATTGTCGATACCGCCAGCCTCGACGGCGGTGGCGGTGTCATTCTCGGCCACCGGCGTATCGTTGGCCCCCTGGATGACGATCGTTAGAAGGGCGGTTGAAGTATCCCCGGCGGTATCGCGCATCTCATAGTCGAAGCTCTCGGTCAGGGTCTCTCCCGCAGTGCGTAGGGCTTGAACGGTCGGATTATCGTTGTCGACGGTATATTGATAGCTACCGTCATCGTTGATGACCAGCGTGCCGTATTGGCCCTGAATGGTCTGCCCGGCGAGGGCACTGTTGGCCCCCTGACTGACACTGACTACGGTTTTGGTTTCACCGTAGTCAATACCGTCGATATCAGTGTCGTTGTCGAGCACATTGCCGGAAGGGTCGACACCTGCAGTGCCGTTATCAATGCCGCCGGCCTCCACGGCAGTGGTGTCATCGTCATTGGCGATCGGGGTGTCGTTGGCCCCCTGGATGGTGATGGTCAGCACCGCTGAAGCGGTGTCTCCATCGGTATCGCTGATGATGTAGTCGAAGTTCTCGGTGAGTGTCTGTCCCGCGGTACGTAGTGCTTCTACTGCCGGGTTATCGTTGTCGACGTCATATTGATAGCTGCCGTCGTCATTGATGACCAGGCTGCCATATTGGCCCTGGAGGGTCTGGCCGGCGGGGGCGCTATTGCCACCCTGGCTGACACTGACTACGGTCTGTGTCTCCCCATAGTCGGCACCGTCCACGTCCGTGTCGTTGTCAAGCACATTGCCGCTTGGGTCTGTGCCGGGAATCGTATTATCGACTCCGCCTGCCTCGACCGCAGTTGCGGTATCGTCAGTGGCTTCCGGGGTATCGTTGCGGCCTTCGATGGTGATGGTCAACGAGGCACTGGTTTCGGCACCCAGCGGATCAAGGGCGGTGTAGGTGAACACCTCATTGAGTTGGTCACCTGATGTACGCAGTGCCTGAACATCCGGGTTGTCGTTATCCAGCACATAGCTGTAGCTGCCATCGGCATTGATGGTCAGGGTACCGTAGCTGCCGGTGAGCGAGCTTCCTGCAGTGGCCGTGGTGGTGTCTTGGGCAAACTCGCTGACTTCCAGGGGCTGGCCGTCAATATCCGTGTCATTGTCGAGCACATTACCGGTTGGGTCGACGCCAGCCGTGCCGTTGTCGATACCGCCAGCCTCGATGGCAGTGGCCGTATCATCGACCGGGACGGGCGGATCATTGGCGCCGGTGATGGTCACCACCAGCTGTGCGAGGTCGGTATTGTCCGCCGTATCGACCAACTGGTAAGTAAAGGTTTCGGAAATGGTTTCGCCAGCAGCCAGCGCCTGGACATCAGCATTGTCGCCGTCCACGACATATTCATAACTGCCATCGGGATTGACGGTCAGTGTGCCGTAGGTACCGATGACATCTGTGCTGGCAGCTACGTCAGTGAGTGCCCCTCCGGCATCTTCGGTGCCGGTACGGATACCATTGACCGTGAGATTGGTGTTGGGGCGGTCGATGGCATCGACATCTTCATCGACACCGTCGCCATCATCATCACTGATCAGATTACCGCTACCGTTGACCGCTGGGGTACTACCATCGGTAGATGGCGCCTGGGCATCGGTGGTGTTATCGGTGGCGAGCGGGTTGTCCTGGTTACCATCGATGGTGATGGTTAGATTGGCGATATCCAACAACCCGCCAGCATCGACCACGGCATAGCTGAAGGTTTCACTGAGGGATTCGCCATTGGTGAGGCGTTGCACATCGACATTGTCGTTGTCGATCACATACTCGTAGCTGCCATCGGCACCCATGGTCAAGGTGCCGTATTGACCAACGATGCTGGTACCGTCGCCACTGGTGGTGCCGGTACTGACATTGAAGAACGGGCCGGTGGCATCCTCGTCACCGCTGCGGATGCCGTTGACGACCTTGGTCTCGTCGAAGGCGTCGACATCGGTGTCGTTATCCAGCACATTGCCGTTGGCATTCTGGCCGCCAGTGGCATTGTTGACGCCGCCGGCTTCAATGGCAGTGCCTGTGTCGTCCTCGGCTATCGGGGTGTCATTGGCGCCCTGAATGGTGACGCTGATGGCGGCTTGAGCGGTGACGCCCTCCAGATCGGCAATCTCGTAGACAAAGTTTTCCTGCAAGGTGTCGGAAGACAAGCGTAGCGCCTGGACGTCGGGATTGTCGTTGTCAACGATGTACTGGGCGAAACCATCGCTGCCGACAATCAGCGTGCCGTACAGGCCAGCGATCTCGGTTGGTACGCTGGGGTCGCCGTCGACCAACTGCAGGCTATCGGCATCGACGCCTACCTGGGTGACGGTCAGAACATCGCCGTTGGTGGCGATATCGACATCGGTATCGTTGTTGAGCAGGAAACCATTGGGATCGACACCGACCTGGTTGTTGTCGGTACCGCCGGCCTCGACGGCGATGCCGGTGTCGTCGTTGGCCACGGGGTCGTCATTGACGGCATTGACGGTGATGGTCAGGCTATCGACATCGGTCAGCGCATCAGCGGTTTCCCCGGGGATGCCATTGCCTTCACTGGCATCTGGATGATCACCAAAGTTGCCCTGATCGCTGGTGGTGATGGTCAGGGTATCTTCGCCGTTGAAGTTCAGATTGCCCTGATAGGTGAGGCTATCGAGGGCGGCATTGATCTGGGCCACGCTGCCGGTAATGGTCAGCGTAGCGGTGCCACTGCCGGTGACCGTTGCATCGCCGACATCGGTGATATCGAGCGTGCCTTGAGTCACTTCCAGCACAACCTGATGGTTGTTGGCTCCTGCCTGACTGGCCGGGTCACGGGCATCGGGGTCGCTGATCGACAGACCATCGATATCGATGACGGTGTCTTCATCCCCAGTTGCCGTGGCGCTATCCACGCCTTCATTGACCGGGGCTTCGTTGAGCTGCACATAGCCGATATTCGCCGGGCCAGTAGCGCCTTCGGCCAGGTTCACGCTGATATCGGCAAGGCTGCCATCGCCGTAGGTACCGCCATCGGTGTCGTAACGCGCGCGAACCTCATCCGCATCAGCGTCGGTGAATTCGTTGTCAGCGATGATGCGATAGAGGCCGGTTGGCAACACCCCAAATTGATAGCTGCCATCGGCACCGGTCTGAATGGTGAACTCGCCGTCGTCGTCATTGCCGAATACGCCGTCATTGCCGGCCCAGGCCAGGGTCACGGTACGGTCGGTAAAGCCGGCTTCGCCAGCATCCTGGCTGCCGTTGGCATTGTTGGTGTCATCCCACAAGGTGCCTTCGATAATGCCGAGGCCTGCACCCTCGCTGAGGATGTAGTCGTTGAGGCCACCGCTGCCATCACTACTGTCACGCTCGCCGTCGGCGGTGCCATCTGCTCCGACCGCGCTATCACCATAACCGGCGAAGTCTTCGGGTAGGCTCGACCAGGTCAGGGTCGCCTGAGCATCGGCTTCGGCGACGACCGCGTCGTTGGGCACATCGACGCTATAGTTCACCGTCACTTCAGTATCCGGATTGAGCTGCTCGAAGGCGAGGCTGATGCCATCTGCGTCTGTGGTCAGGGTAACGCCCGGCGGCAGGGAGTCAGGCGCATAACTGTCGCCACCAATGGTGATGGTATTGACGGTGTAGTTGCTGCCATCGGGGAAGGCGTCGGTCAGCGTTACATCGTAGGCGGGGGCCGTGCCGTTCTGAGAGAAGCTGATGTCTACCGTGGCATTGCCGGTAGCGTTGCCGACGCCGGGATCGAAATCGACCACGCTTTTATCGAGACCGGTAAAGCCGGGCTCGACGATGGTTTCAGTAAGGGTTTCGCTCTCACTGCGTGCCTGGCCGTTGACGGAGTCGCTGGCGGTTACAGCCAGCTGTTGGCCAGCCTGGTTGGTGTCGATGTTATTGACGCGGACATTGAATTCGATGCTGAAGCCTTCGAGGTCTGCATCGTTGCCATCAGTGTTGCTCAGGTTGCCCAACGAGAACACCACATCCTGGCCATCGAAAGTCACAATACCCGCCGCAATGGCCTCGGTTAGCCAGTTGTCACCAGAGATCAGTTGGGCTTGGTCAGAGTCTTCGTTGCCGGAGACCTGCTCTCCACCAAGGCCTATCGACGTCCCGATGCCGCTGTCGGAGATCAGCGCCAGGGTGATGGTGCTGGGGTCATCGATGAAACTCAGGCCATCGGGCAACGTAACGCGCAATTCGTAGTTATCGAGGTCGCCCTCTGGAATCAACACCGTGGCGCGGTAGCGAATGATCTCACCGACAGCGACATCCTCACTGGGGCCATCTGTCGGATCTGCGGCGTTGGTATCATCGAGGCCGCCAATTCGCGATAACTGGATGGCGGCTGCAACCGGAATTTCCAGTACGTTGCTGGTCTGGTAATCGTTGAGCACACCGCTGTTGAGCTCACCATCCACCCCGGTACGCTCGGTACCGGCACTGGTGGTGACCTCGTCATTGAGGCTGGTCCATTGCACCGAAGCATCGCTGATCAAGTTGACCGCATCCGGAGCATCGGCGGTGACCGTGCCACTAATGGTAATGACGATATTCTCGCCATCCGCCAGGTCGATATTGGCGCCATCCATGGACACCAGTTGACCATCGATGATCTGGAAGTCGCCATCTGCGGCGCTACCGCTGACACTGACGATATCCAGACCTTCGAGCTGTGCGGGTAGGTCGGCGAGCACCGACAGATCGAAGGCATCGGTGCCGGAGCTGTTATCGAGGGTGATGGTGAACTCGACCGCATCGCCTTCATCGATACCAAAACCCGGATCGACGGGAACCGTCAGTGCCTGGTCGATGGTCACCGTCGGCTCGACAATGGTGATGGTGGGATTGGCGTCATCATGGGAAACATCACGGATAACGGCGGTATCACCGTTGACCTCATCGCCATCCGGGTCGGAGTAGCTCAGCTCGACATCATTGGCCTGAGCCGTGCCTTGCTGATTGCCTTGCACGTTATCGGCAATCAGGCGCAGGCGGATGACAAAGCTGTTGTTGGTGATGTCATTGTCTGCGTTGGCGACACTGCTACTGAAAATGATGGTGCCGGTGGCCGGGTCGAAACTGCCAACCGTGACATCTCCGGCGAAATCTGCACCCAGTGCACCGCTTCCTGCTTGAGACAGGATCAGTTCGTAACCCTGGTCAGTATTGAACGTGGTGTCGACCGACATGCCCGGCGGCAGCAGGTCATTGATGTTGAGTTCCTGCGTAGAGCCCTCGGGCAGGGTAACGACGATGTCGTAGTCCATGCTCTCGCCGACCACCAGGTTGGTGCCTGTGGTATGGCCTTCGCTGGAATCATCTTCGCTGATCCCACCATCGGCGAAGCCGATGCTGACCTCGGGTGCGGCGACCTGTTGGTTGGCATCATCGCTGAGATCGTTGGGAGTAAAGTCTTCCCCATCATTGACGCTGGCATAGTTGGTCAGCGTCGCGGTGCTGCCCATGGTACGGCTGGCGGCAACGGCGGCAACTACCTGCACGTCATAGGTGATAACGATAACGTTGAGGCCGCTGGTGTCGTTGGCGGTTCCTTCACGTCCTGCCAGCAGTGTGGCGGTGTTATCGGCATCGAGCAGGGTAATGGTATTGCCGTTGACTTCATAATCAGTACCTTCCGTCAGCACAGTGCCGTCGCCACGGGAGAGGATCAGATTGGCGGCGTCCAGACTGTCGCCGACAAAGGTCAGATCATCGGGCAGGTCCACGGTGGTGGTGACATCGTAGGCACCGCCGCCACCGCTGTTCTTGAGAATCGTTGCCAGGCGCAAGGTGTCGCCGGCATCGATGTCGCTGACATTGCCATCTCCCACGCTGGGGTCGGTGACGGCACCAGTATGAGGGTCACCGGTAGAGCCGGGATCTGCCCAGTTGCCATCGGTGCCGGTCACGGTGCCGTTATCGGAACTGACTACACCATGCGTAATATCGACGACCGGCTCGGCCACCGACTGCACACGAACCACATCTTCACTGACCAGTAGCGTCTGCTCGATAGTGGTGGTCTGACGCGACTGGGCCAGCACATCCAGCGAGCGTTGGTCGGCGAAGGGTTGGTCGCCCACTGTCATGGTGAAGTCAATGGCGATGGTGCTGGGGTCGGCGGCATCAAGGTCAGCGAAGGTGAAGATCAGCGAGTTGCCTGGCCCGCTTTCGACATTGGTGATCTCGCCCTCGTGGGTGTTGGCGGCATTGATCGCCCAGGTTCCAGGGCCATCACCCTCGCTCCAGTCGATACCCGAGGTATCCAGCAGCGGCAGCGGCAGATAGACGATCAGCTGGAAGTTTTCGTGATCGCCGGTAATCAGCTCATAGCTGACGGTGAAGGTCACTTCCTCGCCGGGCGAAAGCTCGGTATCGCCGCTGGGGATCTCGATATCGACGTTGCTGGTGGGCACAGTGGTTTCGGTGTTGGAGTTGTCGCTTTCATCGAAACCCGTGGTGTTGTTCTCGTCGATCAGGATATCGGCGCTGACCTCAGCGCTATTGCTGACGCTGTCGCCCTCGTTGAGCGCGGGATGGTCAACGTCGGTGGCATATTCGTCGTCGATGGTGGTGGTGTAGGCAATGCTGGCGCGGGTAGCGGTGCCATCAATGGTGTTGTCGAGCGAGGCGTCACCGGCCAGCCAGGGCTGGTCGGGAAACGCCTGCTGCATGGAGGCAGCAATATCAAACACCAGCGTGGTGGTGCCATCGCCGTTGTCGGTTTCGGTGTAGACGAGATCGACAGTGACATTCTGCTGCGTATTACCGTCTCTATCGGAGAAACTCACCGTCATGGTCGGCGTGCCTTCCACCGTTTGGCCGTTACTGACGGTGTCGGTGATCAGGAACTGTCCCTGGTCCTGAGTGTCGTTGCCGAAGGCGAAATAATCCGACAGCGTCATTTCAAGCTGGTACTCGAGGGTATCGCCTGGCGTCAGGCCTGTCGTGCCGGTGTCGGTGATGATCGTCGCTGTCTTGTGCAACGCGATGGACTTGGCGGTAAAGCTGATCGGCTCACCGGTTCCACTGAAATCGACGGTGCCACCGCCATCGGGTTCGTCACGATCATCGATAGGATCCCAATCGCCAGACCCGGTGGGGGCATCGAAGGTGATGGTGACGTCATCGCCGGTGTCCGGATCGAGAATCGGGTTGCCGTCGGCATCCTGTTCCGGGACATAGAATTCTATGGTGCTTGATTCAGCACCCGTAAGAGTGGCGTATTCGACCGTATATTCGGTGATGAACACATCGTCCCGGTTGATCATTGTCTCGATCACACCCGGGTTGGTAACCACCTGGCCGCTGGCCAGTGTGATCGAGGTCAGGGTGCCGTTGCCGGGATCGATGTTGGTGACCTGAACATTGGTCGGCACCGGTTGGGTAATCACCACGTTGGTGAGCGCCTGGGTATTGGGATCAATGCCCGCAGGTCGAATGGTGGTCGTCAAGCTGTGAGTGTAGTTTTCACCGGTGGCGGTCTCGTCCTCGGTCATGTTGAGGGTCTGATCGACTTCAATTACCGTCGGCGTGACGGTAATGACCGCTGGATTGGTGCCAATGATGCTGGGGTCGTCCTGGGGGTTGTCGAGGGAGTCGTGGCCCAACTCGAAGCCGCCGATGGCGGTGATATCCAGATTGGGAGAACCATCAGTGGCTGAGGTATCGGCTAGGTCACTCAGCGTGGCAGTAAAGGTCACGTCGATCGCCGGTTGATCGGGACCAAAGCTGGCGAAAGGAATCTCGACGACGACCAGCGTATCGCCGGGTCGGTAGCCATAATCGGCGGCATTGATGATCACCGCATTGCCGTTGGAGTCCTTGGCAACCGGGTGTTCCGCCTGGCCGTTGTCATCGAAGGTGATGGTCGTAATGGGTAGATCACCACCGACATAGTTGGCCGAGGTGACGGTGATGCCATCGTCGATTTCAGCTCCAGCGCCGTCCTTGCCGGTGGTTGGTACATAGAGATGGATAAAGGGCGCGTAGCCGACTTCAGTGGATGTATTACTGAAGCTGACCGTGAACTCGAAACTCTCGCCCAGCGGCACTTCCTGGCTGGTTGCGCCCAGCGAAACCGTCGGAGCAGCAGGCAATAGGCCATTCATGGTCGCCAGACCGTCGAGGTCAGTGCCGGTTTGTTGGTCGATATCGCCGCGAGTGGTTTCCAACTGCCAGTCGCCACCGAAGCGTGCTTCACCGGTATCATCATTGGAGGCGGCGACATCAGCGCCAGTGGCATCGGCGAGGCTGTCGACCAGTTGCTGGCCAGTCGTGCCGTCGCCCACCTGGCAGCCGTAGAGCAGCAGGTCGGCATCGGCGGTCAAGGCATCGCGCCATTGCCCCAATTGCTGTTCGAGTTGCGGCAGGGTATCGCCACTGACGTAGCTGGTGCCCAGCTGAAACTGTCCTTCGGCACCATGGCTGAAGATCTCGACACTCTGCACACCGTCCATGCCGGCCAGTGCCGAGGTAATGGAGTCGATACCATTATCACCAGCATCGACTACCAGCAGGGCGGCGTCGGGCGAAGTGTTGTCGATGATGGTCTGTCGCTGAGCTGGGTCCAGCCGCGCATCCACCACCACCAGATGCTTCTGGGCACGGTTGGCATTATCCGCTGTCTTCGCCTCACTGGCCGTATTGGCTTCGACATGACGATCACCATCCTGCTGGTTGTCGTCGGAGCCATGGTCCTGATCTACCGCCGCAGCCGCGGCACCGTCAAACAGCAGTCGAGGCTCAAGCGCAACCAGGCGAGAGCGGGGACGAATTCCTTTCATGACGACTCCGTCAGCTAGATTCCTGCACCAGCCAATGACAAAACATAGCCAGTGTCTGCGTTAGTCCGGGTACACTGCCGACAGCCGTTGAGTTCAGGACTGCCTGCCGAGCCGCGGCTCGCCTTTGCCATGCGCTGATCAGCACCCTCCAGACATCAGTAGATCAACATCCCGCATCTTGACCCCGGCGGCACTGACGCTGAATGATTCGCATGTTTCCATGCCCCCGTCGCGCGGAGCGCAGGCTTTTCCTGCGCCTGGAGGCATGGATCTGACAATTGATAATTAGCGTAGTCCAATTACATGAAATATGAGTAATTGAAAAACGTGACATTTTCGCCGCCGATGGTGGTAGTGACTGGGCAACAGGAGGTAGTCGAGTGCTGAACAATGTGGATATCCAGGGCACCGAACATGTTGGCTTTCTACTGCTGCCGGGATTTTCGATGATGGCGTTCTTTTCCGCTGTCGAACCGCTGCGTATTGCCAATCGGATGGCGGGTCGCAGGCTCTATGAATGGACACTCATCGGGCTGACTGGCGAGCCTGTGACCGCCAGCAATGGCATGACGTTGATGATCGATCATGCGCTGGCGGACGTTCGTCATCTGCCATCACTGGCGGTGTGCAGTGGTTTCGAGCCAGAGCAGTGGATAGGCCATGGTCTGACGGCGTGGCTCAATCGGTTGGATCAGGGTGGATGTCGCATTGGGGCGCTCGATACCGGCGCCGTGGTACTCGCCGAGGCAGGGTTGCTCAGCGGTGAAACGGTGACATTGCATTGGGAGTCGCTGCCTGCCTTCAATGAGCGCTATCCCGGTATCGACACCTGTGACGAGCTGTTTCTTCTCGGCGAGCGACGTTTCTTCTGTGCCGGAGGGGCGGCGGCCATGGATATGGCGCTGGAAGTGATCGCAAGGCGACACGGAATGGCGTTGGCGGTGGAGGTTTCCGAGCAGTTGATTCATGACCGGTTACGCTCGCGTGGCGATCATCAGCGCATGACGCTGGCGCGCCGGCTGGGCAGTCACAACCCACGGCTGGTCGAGGCGGTAGCGCAGATGGAAGGGCATGTGGAAGCGCCGTTATCGTTGCAGGTCATCGCCCAGCGTAGCGGTATCTCCGAGCGTCAGTTGCAACGACTGTTCTCCGAGACGTTGGGTACTACTCCAGGCAACTGGTACTTGAACATACGCCTGACACGAGCCCACTACCTGCTGAAGGAAACCGATCACGATGTGCTGGCGATTGGCCTGGCCTGCGGCTTCAGCTCGCCTTCAACCTTCTCGCGAGCCTTCCGCCGACATTTCGGTTATTCCCCTCGCGAGGTGCGCAAGCGCTCGTGAAAGGCGGGTGGACCCCGCCTTATTGTTCGTTTCATGGTATGCCAGCAGTCGGTTTTATGGTGTTTGGGGTGCGGTTGCAGTGCGTCGCCACCATTTGCTGCTGCGTTGGGGCTTCATCCCCGGGAAATTATGTTCCACCTGGCGCAGAATCAGCGTCAGTATCACCGTCAGTAGCAGGTAGATTGCGGCAATCAGCAGCAGTGGCTCATAGGTGAGGAAGGTCTCATCACGAATGATGTTGGCGGCCTGCAGCAGGTCCATCATGGCGATGGTCGACACCAATGGCACTGACTTGAGCAACAGGATCATCTCACCGGTCAACGTTGGCAGACACAGTTGGATGGCCCGTGGCAGCCATAGGTGAATGAACACCTGGAAGGGCGACAGGCCAAAGGCACGACCGGCTTCACGTTCGCCTGGCGGCACGCTGAGCAGCGCGCCACGCAGCACCTCCCCGGTATAGGCGCCTACCGAGAGAATGAAGGTGAGACTGGCATAGAAGAACGGGTCGCGCAGCAGGTCCTTGAACGGACCCTGTTCGGCCAGCGGCAGGCCTTCCAGTAGACGACCAACGCCGTAATAGAAGAAGAACAGCTGCACCAGCAGCGGGGTGCCGCGCATGACGATCGAAATCCCCTGGGCCAGCCACGCCAGAGGACGGGGGCCCTTGATACGGACAATCGCCATGAGCACTGCCAGCAGTAAACCGCCCACCGCCGACACCAGCAGCAACCACAGGGTACTGACCAGGCCTTCAAGCAGATATTCGCGGTAAAAGGGATCACTCAGCCAACTGAAATCCATATCAGGCCTCCTCGGTGTTCAGTGCTGGCTGGCCACGGCGCACGCGTTGTTCGAGTCGTTTGAACAATGCCGTCGAGCTCAGAGTCATGATCAGATAAAGCACGCCCGCCGCGGAATAGAACAGGAAGTGGGAGCGTGTGCTCGATGCTGCCTGCTGGACCGTGAAGAACAATTCGCTGTAACCGATGACGCTGATCAGTGCGGTGTCCTTGATCAATATCAGCCACAGGTTGGACATCCCGGGTAGGGCGTTGGGCAATAGTGCCGGTAGCGTAATGCGATGGAAGCGCGCCCAGGGAGAGAAGCCGAAGGCATCGGCGGCTTCCAGTTGGCCGCGAGGTATTGCCAGAATCGCTCCGCGCAGCACCTCTGTCATGTAGGCGCCCTGTACGAATGCCAGTACACCTACCGCAGTAACGAAGCCATTGATGGTGACTGCACCGCTGAAACCCAGTTGGTTGGCGAGTGCCGTGAGTGCCTGCGACCCTGCGTAGTAGAGCAGAATGATCAGCAGCAGTTCGGGCACCGCCCTCACCGCAGTGGAGTACAGGGTGCCAATCGCACGCAGTGGCGCCCAGGGGCTCAAACGGCAACCTGCACCGATCAACCCGAGCACCAGACCGATGGCATAGGCCAGCAGCGCAATCTCGAGCGTGGTCAAGGCACCGGACAGAATCGGGCCCGCCCAGTCGGCGAGGCCCTCTTGAGAAACACTATTCATATCAGTCCATTAGAGGCTTGTCAGTCTGTTGCAGAACACTGAGACAGGACTCTCCTCATTCGTCGCTGATACAGACGTCAGTACCGAAGTACTGCTCGGAAAGCGACGAGCAGGTGCCGTCGGCATTGATTTGGGCGATAGCGGTGTTGAGCGAGTCGGTAAGCGCGTCATCGTCCTTGCGTACGCCAATGCCGACCCCCTCACCATAGGCTGCGTGGTGAGGCGCAGTCGCCTTGATCTCGAAACCGTCAGCTTCATCGCGTTCAACGAACTCGCGCATGGCAATCTCGTCGGCGAGGATCACGTCGAGACGACCCGCGAGCAGGTCGCGATTGACCTGTTCGGCCTGGTCATACAGGCGTACATCGACATCCTGGTCCCGCAGGGCACGGCGAGCGAAGGTGGCGTTGGTGGTTGCACTCTGCACACCGAGTACCTTGCCGTCGAGGCCCTCCGGCAGCTCATCGGTAAAGTCGGTCGCGGCGACATAGGCACCGGGCGTGAAGTAGTACGGGGAACTGAAGTCGATCACTCGCTGGCGAGCCTCGGTGATCGACATCGAGTTCATGATCATGTCGATACGGCCGGATTTCAGCGAAGGAATGATCCCGCTCCAGCCGGTGGGCGTGATTTCACACTCGCGCTGCATGGCGTCGCAGATTGCGTTGGCCAGTTCGACCTCGAATCCGGTCCATTCGCCATTTGAAGAGGTGTAGGTAAATGGCGGATAGGGCTCGGCGGAAATGCCGATGCGTAGGGGTTCCTCGGCCTGAGCGGAAAAGGTGATGCTGGTCAGGGCTGTGGTCAGGACGGTCGCGGTCAATAAGTGGAGTTTCATCAGGAGCTCCTGGTTATTATGTAAATGTTCGTTATATGGGTGCTTGTCGAAGGCACCCGGTACGCAGGCCGGTCAGGCCGCTGGAGCAATGAAGCGACGACAACGCGTGTTGCTGCTGTGGAACACCTGTTCGGGCGTTCCTGCGGCACCGATAACGCCTTCATCGAGAAAGATCAGCTGGTCGGAAACCTCGCGAGCGAAAGCCATTTCGTGAGTCACCATCAGCATGGTGCGGCCTTCATCGGCGAGGTCACGGATCACACCGAGCACTTCGTTGACACGCTCGGGGTCCAGTGCCGAGGTTGGTTCATCGAACAGCAACACACTGGGTTCCATGGCCAGCGCTCGAGCAATCGCCACTCGCTGCTGCTGTCCGCCGGAGAGGAAGGCGGGGTAGCTGTCAGCGCGTTCGGCCATTCCTACGCGTTCGAGATAATGAAGAGCGAGCTTGTTGGCCTGCTGTCGCGACATTCCCTTGACGCGAATCGGCGGTTCACTGACGTTGCCGAGTACCGTCAGGTGCGGCCAGAGATTGAACTGCTGGAAGACCATGGTGGCCCTCGAGCGTAGGCGTTGTATTTGGATACGGCTGAGGCCCTGGCTGGTGGCCTGGGGGTTGCGGTCGAAGCAGATACGCTCATCCGCAATCGCCAGCTCACCCTGGTCAGGGCGTTCCAGCAGATTCATACAACGCAGTAGAGTACTTTTTCCTGATCCACTGGCACCGATGATGGTAGTGACCGTGCCTTCGTCAACCGTGAAGGAGACATCGCGCAGCACGGAGAGTTGGCCATAGTTCTTGACTAGATGACGCGCTTCGACGGCGGGTGTCGGGCGCGTATCCGGCGCGTTGGATGCATTCACTAAGTGGGATGCATCCGTGGAGTTGGACTTGTCCGTGGGATTGGCAATCGGCGATGGAGTCATAGGCACTCGGAGCTGGTGGAAAGGCATGCCTCGGCGCACT
Organism: Halomonas huangheensis; assembly: GCF_001431725.1. Lineage (NCBI taxonomy): Bacteria > Pseudomonadati > Pseudomonadota > Gammaproteobacteria > Oceanospirillales > Halomonadaceae > Halomonas > Halomonas huangheensis. The sequence continues at coordinate 2,075,648 of NZ_CP013106.1, forward strand.
GCCGCAGGCGGAGACTGGCCTGGGTTAGACGCTCGGGCGATTGAGTCAGACTGAGGCGGATAAAGCCTGCCGCGGAGGGACCAAAGGCCTCTCCCGAGAGTGCCGAAATCCCATGCTCATCAAGCAGGCGATCGGCAAACTCGGCAGAGCTGAGACCGGTGCGGCGAATATCGACCATCACGAACATTCCTGCATCTGGGCAGATGGCTGTCACGGCATCGCTGTGTGCCAGGGCCTGGCAAACGGCATCACGGCGCTGGCGATAGGCATCGCGCATGACCTCGAGTTCGCCATGATCACCCTTCAGTGCGGCGATGCCGGCATCCTGAATGAAGTCGGGGCAGCCATACAGCATACACAGGGCGAGGTTGCTGAGGTGGCCGATAAGTGCTGGTGGGGCCATCACCCAGCCGAGGCGCCAGCCGGTCATGGCGTGGGACTTCGACAGACTGCTGATCACCACGGTGCGGTCTTCAATTCCGGCCAGTGACGCGGCGCAGGTGTGGCTGCCGTCGAAAACGAGATCGGCGTAGACCTCATCGGAGATCAGCCACAGGTCGTGTGCTCGGCATAGCTCGGCAATCGTCTGCCACTGTTCCGGCCCGATGCTGGTACCCGTCGGGTTATGCGGGCTGTTGAGCAGAATCGCGCGCGTTTTGGGCGTAATCGCGGCGGTGATGTCGGCAACATCGAGTTGAAAGCCGTTGTCGGCGCGCAGCGGCACCTGAACCAGGCTGGCGCCGGTTGACTGGATCACGGCCTCGTAGGTCACATAGCCGGGTTCCGGCACGATCACTTCGTCCTCAGGGTCCAGCAGACACTGTGCGGTGGCGTAGAGCCCACATTGGGCACCGGCGAGGACGATCAGTTGATCCGCGGAGGCGTCGACATCGTACTTTCGGTAGTGGTCGACGATGGCCTCGCGCAGTGCCTGCTTGCCCTGAACATCGGCGTAGTGAGTGTTCCCCGCATACAGGCTGTCACGGGCAGCATCCATGATGCGTGCCGGGGTAGTGAAGTCCGGGTCTCCCACCGAGAGCACCGTGATATCGTCACCGGCCTGTTGGCGCGCCATGGCGCGATAATGAATGTTCCAGGCGGCGGCGCCTTCGCCAGCGATTCTGGCGGTCAGTTGCGATACCTTCATGGATTCCTCTTCTGTTCCGACGACAGCGTGTTCGGTTGACTGCATCGCACGGGATCGAGGGATGCCTGCCAGCGGGCAGCATCGACTTCGATCACCAACACGTTGTCGCTGTCATGCAGTTGTTTCAGGGCGCTGGCGAGTTGGGATGGCGTGCCGACATCGATATGTCGGCAGCCAAAACCTTCGGCCACCGCGGTGAAATTCGGTGCCTTCAGGTTGACACCGAGGTGGGCGACGCCGTCAGCGCTCATGTAGCGGCGAATCTCGTCGTAGCCATCGTTGTTCCAGATCACCAGTGCCAGCGGCCTGCCCAGATCCCTCGCTGTACCAAGCTCTCCCAGTACGAATTGCAGGCCACCGTCACCGACCAGCGCCACCACGGGGGATTGCGGCTGAGCGATGGCGGCACCGAGAGCGGCCGGCAGAGCATAGCCGAGGGTGCCGAAGCCGGTAGCGGCGTTGAACCAACGGCGCGGCGCATTACGTCGTGCGATCATGTTGCCGGCGTATACCGGTCCAGTGGAGTCGCCGACGATGATCGCTTCGGGAAGAATCTCGTCAAAGGTGTCAAACAGCGGGACATACTGGGCCAGATCGGGATCCTGTTCCAGTGCCATGACCTCGCGAACAGCGTCGCTCCGTTGCCGGCCATGGCGCTGTTGTGCAGTGACCTGTTCCGCCAGCGCAGTGGCCGCAAGTCCGATATCAGAGACGATCGCCAGGTCAGCGGCATGGTTGCGAGCCAGTTGACGAGCGTCGATATCGACACGTACCAGTTTGCCTTCGACATGGAAGCCATCATCGAAGACCAGGTCGTAGTCGGTTTCACCCAGTTCGGTGCCCAGCGCCAGTACCACATCCGCATCGCGAATCAGCTCGCGGCAGGCGGAGTGGCTTGCGTTGGCGCCGAGATCCAGGGGATGGCTGTTGCCGAGGATGCCGCGCGCATTGATGGTGGTCAGCACCGGAGCATCGAGGCGTTCGACGAGCGATTGCACGGCCTCAGGCGCTGCGACGGCGCCACCTCCGATCAGCAGGAGTGGCCGGCTGGCTTCATTGAGCCATTGCTGCGCCTGGCGGATGGCAGCAGGGGCAGGACCTGGAGGATGAAACGCAGCAATGCGCGGTGCCGCCTTGCTGGAGACCTCGGCGGCCATCACGTCCAGCGGTATCTCGATATGCACCGGGCCGGGACGAGCACCGCGCAGCACGGCAAACGCCTGGCCCATGACCTCGGCAAGATTGTCGGCATCGAGCAGGGTATGGCTGAAGCGACTGACGCCGGCCAGAGTCTGTTGCTGGCTGGGCATCTCATGCAGGTGACCGTGGCCCAGTCCCAGTTGGTGACGCGCGTTGACACTGGAAATCACCAGCATGGGGATGGAGTCCGCCAATGCCTGGCCCATGGCCGTGGCGATATTGGTCATGCCCGGTCCGGTGATGATGAAGCATGCTGCAGGACGGCCGCTGGATCGGGCGTAGCCATCCGCCATGAAGCCGGCACCCTGTTCGTGACGCGGCGTGTAATGCTGAAGCGGACTATCGGCCAGCTCGCGGTAGAGCTCGATGGTGTGCACACCGGGGATTCCGAAGGCAGTGTCGACGCCGTAGGCATCAAGCAACTGGATCAACTGTTGGGCACAGGTGGTCATGCTCCGGACTCCTCAGGGTTGGACGCTGCAGATGCCGCGTCTGAACTGGAAGCAGGGTCTGAACTGGAAGCAGAGCCAGCGACGCTGACGGTCGGCAGGCCGCCGAAGGGCGCCCGTCCGAGGACACGCTCGACCATGGGAATGAAATCTTCCAACGCCAGGGTGTCGTAGTCGGGATCAAAGCTGGTTTGATCCCATTCGTCGCAGAAGCGCACGGTGCGTTCGTAGGCAGGGTGGTCACTCCAGGCGTCCCGAGCGTGCCGATCCTGTCCATAGAACTGCCGATAGTGATAGCCCTGAAAGAGCTCGTGATGGCGAATCATCCAGGCATTGAGCGGGTCGATGAACGGTTCGAGTATCGCCGCCGCAATCTCCGCATGGTTGGCTGGCGCCAGGTCATCGCCGATGTCATGCAACAGCGCGCAGACCACGGTTTCCTCATCGGCACCGGCACGTAGCGCACGGGTAGCTGTCTGCAGGCTGTGCTCGTAACGATCGACTGGGTAGCCGTGATGATCTCCACGCAGGCGTTCAAGGTGTAGCAACACCCGACGGCTGGCGTCAGCCTGAAAACGATGAAAATGCTGGTCGATCACGGCCCAGTCGCTGTGACGGCTTTCATCGAAGCGGCGAAAACTCGCCTGTGCAAGAGGTCTTGTCGATGATGACTCGGCACTCATGCCACGACTCCCTGATGGTTTGTATTCAACTGGTCGCGTAGCCATTGGCGGCGGCTCTGGGTGCTGTCGCGGTCGACATATCCCTGGCGCAGGTGGCGGACGCCTCCAGAAAGCTGGAAGGATGTGCGGCCATGCAGCAGGCGGTAGTTGTCCATAATCAGCATCTGGCCGGGGTTCAGCTTCAGCTTCAGCGTCAATTCGTCGCTGGTGATCAGGCGATAGAAGGACTGGCGTGCCGCGTAGTAATCGCGAAGTTGCTCACTGGGCAGTGCCGCCACGCGCTCCGTGCGGTTGTTGTAGCGCACACGCACCACCTTGTTGTTGCCGTCGGTTTCGATCAGCGGCCCCGAGCTGTCCAGTCGTGTGCCGTCGTCGTGGTAGCGAAAGTCGGGACGCACCCGAGTCAGGCAATCGAAGGCCTGAGGGTCTTCCACACGCAGTCGGCGCGCGGCCTCGAAACCGTCGACGAGCGTGCTGTCACCGCCGTCGGCAGCATTGGTAAGGCAATGCAACCAGATAAAGCCCGGGATGGGGTCGCGATAGGGGTTGTCGGTGTGCGGCTCCAGTCCTCGCTGGGTCATGGTCAGGTCATAGGCATCTGCCACCGAGCGGACGTCGGCGATGCCGCCCCAGTTGGTTTGACGCAGCGGACCGATACGATCGATCAATGGCTGCATACCATCGACCTCGCAGGGAACGTCATCGACCCTCACAAAGCCATAGCGATGTAGCGCTTCCAGCATCGCCAGCAGAGCTTGATCGTCGGCCATGGCCGCCGTGAAGCTCGCTTGTGGCACGCTCTCCAGGTTGGCATCCCACAGACTGATATCTTCCCCGGTGTGAAGGGCATGGGACTGGTGCAGATCTTCGATCAGGAAGCTGGCGGTGTGGCCATCACTGAAGCCCAGAACCAGCGACCCATTGTTGGTCTCCAGCGTGGTGATACTTAGGTCCAGCGGCAATTCAGCAGCTTCAATCAAGCGTTGGCCGGTCAGAGGGTCCAGAGTGTCAGCGTCAGGGGCGCGTTCACGGAGCCAAAGGGCATCAAACAGCAGATCGCCACTCGGACTGGTCAGGGATAACTGGCGCCCGGCATCGATCAGGCGTGGTGAGGCTTGGGAGCTCATCAGGCATTGCTCTCCGCGGTTGGCTCTGTTGTTGAAGTAGAACCGTTGAAGTTGAACAGTTGAACAAGTGATGGTGCCGCAAGTGAGCGCTGGCGCATCGTGCGGCAAGGTATTGCTGTGGCACGGTCCGGTGCCGGGTAGAACTCGTCAGTACAGGGTCTTGTCGTTGTGAAGACTCTTATCATTGCTGTATTGGCTGCTGTGCTGACTCGTTTACCTTACCCTCGCTAATTGGTTATGATTTGATGAAATTCGCCATAACCTTGTCGGAAATCGCCACATGTCGGACGACACCGTCTATCCTTATCCGCGCCCGGACTCCCCACCTCTACTCTCGCCTGACGATGCAGAGACCACGCTCAATGTCTGGTTGGTGCCGAAGTTTTCGATGCTGACGCTGTTCTGTCTGCTGGAGCCACTGCGGGTTGCCAACCGTTTTGGCCGCAAACTATTTGCCTGGCGATTGCTGTCGGCAGATGGGCAGCCGGTGACGGCCAGTAATGGCGTGTACATCGATGTCGATGGGGCAATTGGCGATCTGGAGATGGAGGCGCCGGGGCAGACCTGGCATAGCGAGTCGATCACGCGGCTGATGGTAGTGTCGTCCTGGGAGGCAGAGGCAACCGTTACTGCCGAGGATCGTGCGGTGTTGCGTCGACTGGCGGCGCATGGTGCCTGGCTGGGCGGCATGGACACCGCGCCCTTTATTCTGGCTCGTGCCGGGGTGCTCGATGGGGTGAGGGTGGCCATGCACTGGGAAAGCTTGCCGGCGTTTCGTCAGGAGTTCCCCTCGATCAGGGTCAGCACTGCGCGCTTCGAATGGGATAGCGACCGGCTTACCGGTGCCGGCGGCTCTGCCAGCATCGATATGATGCTGATGTGGATCGAGCAACGCTATGGGCCGTCCCTGGCGGAAGCCGTTGGTCGGCAGATCGTCCACCACCGTACGTCCGAGGAACAGCCCGATAACCAACTGCAACATGATTCCCGCCTGCCACGTACGGTAGTAAGGGCGTTGGCGGTGATGGAAGCCAACCTGGCTCCACCGCTTGCGATTCCCGAACTATGTCGGCTTGCTGGACAGTCGCAGCGTCAACTCACTCGACACTTCCAGAGCTGGTTCAAGGAAACGCCCAGACAGACGTATCTGGGCATGCGGCTGGACGTGGCACAACGCATCCTGGCCGATAGCCACGTCAGCGTGACTCAAGCCGCCATGGCGGCGGGTTTCAGTCACCTTGCCACCTTTTCGCGCGCCTATCGGCAGCGTTTCGGCGAACCGCCCAGTGCTACGGCTCGGCGTGGGCAGGCGCACTGAGTTCATCGCCTGCCGCTGCGACGAGTTGCTCGCGTCGGCGACGCTGCACGATACGGTAGCGTGAGCGAATCTCGTCACGCTCCAGGTAACAGCCCTGCAGCCAACGATGGCCGGAGTCCCCGGAGAAGGCATCGCGTGCGTGGAGCAGGCGACGGTTGTCGAAGATCACCAGGTCGCCGGGCGCATAGGTGAAGCGAAGTGCGAAGCGTGGTTGGCGTAGACGCTGCTGCAATGCCATCAGCGCTCGGTAGGCGGCATCGACTTCATCGAAATTCGTCATCAGCGGACCGCGTAGAAAGTCGGCGATGCGCACTTCCTCCAGTTGGCCCCGGTCGTCGAGCACGATCATCGGTGAGTGCCAGACGTAGTCGGTATTGCGCGAGGTATTGGCGAAGCGCCATTGAACTCGCGTCAAGGTGTCGAAAGCGTCTGGATCTTCCTCACGCAGTGCTTCGGCTACTGCAAAACCATCCAACATCACGGCCTGACCGCCACTGACACTGTTCTCCAGGCAATGCAGCAACTGCAGCCCCGGATGATACTCGCGCGTCGGTAGATCGACATGGGGTGGCAGAGCAATCGAGGTGTAGGCGTTGGAGTCCGGATCGTGCTTGGCCTTGACGTTGAACAGGGTGCCGAAGTTGGTACTGCGGATCGGTCCGATTCGTTCGGCGATATGCGCCAGAGTACCGGGCTCCGTGGGAAGACCACGTAGCCTGACCAATCCTCGACCGAGAATCGCTTCCAGTGCCGGCGTCAGGACTTCGGCTTCTTCTCGACTATCGGGGGTGGTATCGAGCCAGCCATCGGCTTCAAGAGTCACCGGAGATTGCTCCGGACCTCCAAGCCAGGTCGTGACGGGCACCAGAGGTTGCCTGTCATCGATGGTGTTGTCGTAATCGTGATAACGCAGCCAGCCGGGATGAAAGCGCAGTTCAATGGCTTCGGGGGCGATCCCCACGACCAGTGCCCCGGACGCATCGATATGGCAGTTGTCGATCTCCGGCCAGGCGCTCAGCGTGGACAGGTCGAGGATACGTTCGCGGGTGGCGGGATTGACGGTGCTGTCGTCAGCTGCGTTCTCGCGCAGCCAGACACTGTGATAGCGGCTGATGCGGCCGTCGTCCCAATGCAGGGTGACGAGACGTGCGTCATGGCTGACATCGGTAATCTGGTGGGTGACCGGCCAGGCGTCGTAGTCAGGTGTGGCAGGCAATGAGGGATGCACGGTGACGAACTCCTCGACTGAAGAATGGAGCGAGATTGCAGTGTCGTCAGCATGGCCTGGCGCTGGGGTGATTACTGTGCACGATTCGACATGCGATGTGCACGATTCGACATTTTGCTGCTTGGGCAACGTTGGTAGTGCTCGATCAGTGTTGTTGGCTCCTGGTCACTGTTGTTGGCTCCTGGTCACTGTTGTTGGCTCCTGGTCACTGTTGTTGATGTCTGATCAGCGTTGATATCTGAACAGCGTTGTTGTCTGGTCAGCGTTGGTGATGCCCGGAGTTGTGGCGCAGTGCACTGGGTGTGACGCCGTGCATACGCTGAAAGGCTCGGGTAAAGCTGGATGCTGAGGCGAAGCCACAGGCCAGGGCGATATCCATGATGGTATGGGAAGAATTGGTCGCCAGTTGCCTTGCCAATGTCAGCCGGCGCTCAAGATAGATCTGCAACGGGGTGCGTTGCCATTGGTGCAGGAAAAGACGCTCCAGTTGACGTTGCGATAGGTTGGCGTGCTCCGCCAGCTCGCCAATGGTCAACGGCTCTTCGAGATGCCTATCCATCTGCGCGATGACCCGTGCCAGTCGAGGTTCTGGTGCATTGTGTTGGGGCCGCTGGCGACTGGCGGGAAGGCGTAACTGGTCGTGAACCAACTGCTCGCGCACGAGCTGTGCAAGGGAGCTTCCATGTCGGCGCTTGATGGTATCGAGTGCCAGGTCCAGGGACGCGCTGGCGCCAGCCCCGAAGAAGCCTGCCTCCGTGACCTCAAACAGCGACTCCACGGCTTCGATATGTGGGTAGCGTTGGCGAAACTCGGGAAGACTCTCCCAGTGCAGGGTGGTGGTGGCCTGGTTCAGAAGCCCCGCTTCAGCCAGCACAAAGGCACCGGTATCGATGGCGCCGAGTGCGGTATTTATCGCTTGTTGATGATGTAGCCACTCCAGCAAGCGCTCATCCACCACATCCAGCGGAGCAAAACTGGCGCAGACCATTAGACTCGAGACATCTAGAGGGCTGCCGATGGAGGTATTGACGGCCAGTGGCATCCCGTTGCTGGCTTCCACCGGCTCACCGTCGACGCTGATCAACGTCCAGCGAAACAGTTCCTCGCCGGCAAAGCGATTGGCGATACGCAAGGGTTCGATGGCGGAAAACAATGCCACCATAGCGAAACGAGGCAACAGCAGGAATCCGATCTGTTCGGGTGCGGGTCCCTCGTAGGTGAGTTGCATGGTCGTGCCACCGTTGCCGGATAAGGAAAGCGCGGCCTGTCCGTTGGATCAGCGCCGCGCGCGGGACCCACATCCCTGTGGGTCTAGCCAGGAGTCATGAGCTACGTTCTATCTTCGCTCAGCCTGTTTGCCCTCAGACTGTACGATAGACGAACTGGACTTGCGCCATCCTTCCTGGAACAGCGACACCAGTACACCTGCAGTCATAACCAGTATCACCACACTGAGCGGCAAGGCGGCGGCAATCAACGCCGTCTGCAATGCTGTGAGCCCGCCGGCCACCAGCAATGCTGCTGCGACCAGGCCGATCACCAGCCCCCAGAAGATGCGAAAACGTTGCGGCGGTTCCGGATTGCCCAGTGACAGGATGGTAGTCAGCACCAGGGTGCTGGAGTCGGCGCTGGTCACGAACCAGCTCATCAGCAGGAACACCATCATTGCCGATAGTACCCACCCCAGGCTGCCTGTGCCGGCGACGCCGTCCGAGGTTGCAAACAGCGCGGCAGGCAGGTTCCAGGCGTTGACCAGCTCAATGATCCCCGCAGTGCCGGTGCCACCTGCGGCAGTCAGTTCCTGATGCAGGGCAGTGCCGCCAAAGATCGCCAGCCATACAAAGATGATGAACGTCGGCACCAGTAATACGCCAAGCACGAACTCGCGAAGGGTTCTGCCTTTTGAAATACGTGCAATGAACAACCCGATAAACGGTGCCCATGCCAGCCACCAGCCCCAATAGAAGATCGTCCATGCCTGCAGCCAGTTTGTATTGCTCTGATCCTCCGGATACCACAGACCCATGGGAATGAATTCGACCACGTAATCGCGCATGGTCTCGCCGAAGGTCGTCAACAGCCACAAGGTGGGTCCACCGACAACAAAGGCTCCAATCACCAGCACCGATACCCAGATATTGAGTTCGGAAATGATCCTGATGCCTCGTTTGACGCCGGAGACCGCCGACAGGATCGAGATCACGGTAATCGCGGCAATCAGAATCAGTTGAGTGTCGAGGCCTGCGCCGATGCCGGTCAGACGCTGCAACCCGACGGCCATCTGGCTGACGCCGAGGCCCAGCGAGGTGGCAACACCGAACACACAGCCGAGGACACCGAGAATATCGACCAGGTGGCCGATCGGGCCGTAGATGCGATTACCGATGAACGGATAGAGCGCGGAGCGCAGCGCCAGCGGCAGGTCCTTGCGATAGGCAAAGTAGGCCAGTGCCATACCGACAACTACGTATACTGCCCAGCCGTGCAGTCCCCAGTGGAAGAACGTCACCCGCAGGGCATCAACGGCGCGCTGCTGATTCATCGCCGCGTGGCCCGCCAGGTCCGCATGCGGGTTGTTGGGATACCCGAAGGCACCGCTATTGTCGAAATAGAAGATCGGCTCAGCGACACCAAAGAACAGGATGCCAATGCCGATGCCCGCTGAAAACAGCATCGCGAACCAGGCGAAGCGCGAGAATTCGGGCCGTTCGTGATCCTTGCCCAGCCGCTTGCTGCCGAAGGGAGAAAGCACGATGAAGAAGCATACCGCGATCAGCAGTACCACCGTGACCAGGTAATAGCCGGCGAAGGTGTCTTCGATCCAGTTGCGCGCTGCACTGAATACAGCGCTGGACAGCTCAGGATTGATGACGGTGACAGCGACAAAAGCCAACACCAGTAGCGCGGATGAAAGGGTCATGCCGCGATGCATGTTGGCGAACATTCCCCGGCTCGCCAGTGCGGACGCTCTATGGCCATCATGCTGGGTGTGGTGCGAGTTGCTTGACGTAGCGTTGTCTTCAGTATCGTTATTTTGAGTATTGCTTGAGGTATCGATAGCCTGATTCCTTCTGTAGCCGGTCATCGGGCCGGTGATCCCGTGGTGGCGGGGCGCCACGCTAATCTGTAACTGCAACGGCACGAACCACCTGCCGATGGTTCGTGCCTGGGTACTGCTGGTTGCCTCGAACGCCTACTCGTGCTGAGTATCTACTTGCGTCGAATGCCGATGCGGCGCCCGACCGCATCAGCGAGGTCTCCGCTGGCGTTCGGCAGTGAGCCAACGGCTGTTGCTACTGGCTCGGGAAAGGCGGCGGGACGGCCACTTTCGACATCGATTCCCATCAACATCTGCTCGCTGGTGGCGAGTAGGTTGTTATCGCTGTCGCGCATCTCGAACAGCACGTGCAGGCGCTTGGCATCGTGGTCGGCCAGGTACAGGTCCACGTTCAGTTGCTGCTCAAGATGCGCCTCACGCCGATAGCACAGGTGCGTCTCGAGGGTATAGATCGTGTAGCCGTGTTGCTGGCGGCCAGCGGCATCGAGACCGATATGATCCATCAGCGCTTCAACGGCCAACGAGAACACTCGTGCGTATTCCGCATCGTTCATGTGGCCGTTGTAATCCACCCATTCGGGGGCGACCTGGGTGTCCAGTAGGCGTAACGGTTGCAGCAGTGGCATCAGATGCGTCCTTCCAGTCCTTCGGCTTCCGGCCAGTACTTCCTGGTCAGCCCCAGCAGTTCGACAAGGAAATCATCGCGACGACGATCAAGCTCGGCCACCGGACGGCCAGCAGCCTGGTGTTCGCAGCCTTCAACCACGCGATCGATGAGTTCATCGGTCAGCTCTGGCGCTTCGAGCTTGGTCCAGGGAAGCTTCAGAGCCGGTCCGAACTGTTCCAGCATATGGCGCATGCCCTGTTCACCACCGGCGAGATGGAAGGTCAGGAAGGTGCCCATCAAGGACCAGCGCAGGCCGCAGCCATAGACCACTGCAGCATCGATCTCTTCGGTGGTCGCTACACCGTCGTTGACCAGGTGCAGTGCTTCACGCCACAGCGCTTCCATCAGACGGTCGGCGATATGCCCTTCGATCTCACGGCGGACGACCAGCGGACGCATGTCCAGCTCGCGGTAGAGGCGCTGGGCGAGGGCGATATGCTCACCGTTGGTCGCTTCACCACCTACCAGTTCCACCAGCGGCAGCAGATAGACCGGATTGAAGGGGTGCGCCACGATCACCCGACCAGGCGCCTGCTGGCAGTCGCGCTGGAGATCGGTGGGTTTGAAGCCGGACGTGGATGAGCCGATCACGACGTCGGCAGATACCAGCGTGTCCAGTTGAGCAAGAATTTCCTGTTTGAGTTCGAGCCGCTCAGGAACATTCTCCTGAATCAGGCTGGCCCCCTGCACGGCTTCTGCCATATCAGTGGCAAAACGCAAACGCTCAGGGCTTGCACCTTCGGCCAGCCCCGTCTGCTCAAGGGCGGGCCAGGCATTGTCGATAAAGGCACGGGTGCGTTGTGCTGCATCCGGGGCCGGATCGAATGCGACGACGTCCCAGCCGTTGGCCAGTGCGCGGGCGATCCAACCGTTGCCGATAACACCAGTACCGATGACAGTCAGCTGTGTCATGCCAGATCTCCTGCCGCGGTAGCGCCAACGGGATTGCGCAGTTTCAACTGTTCGCGTGTTTCTGCCGGAGTCATCACGCGGGCACCGAGGTTCTCGATGATGTTGGCGGAACGTTCAACCAACTGGCCGTTGCTGGCCAGCACGCCACGGTCGAGATAGAGGTTGTCTTCCAGACCGACACGAGCGTGACCACCGAGCAGGACGGCCTGAGCTACCATCGGCATCTGCATACGGCCGATACCGAAAGCAGCCCAGTTGGCATTGGAGGGCAATTTGTTGCGCATCGCGACCATGGTTTCAGTGTCCGCTTCCGCGCCCCATGGAATCCCCATGCACAGCTGGTACAGCGGATCACCATCGATCAGGCCTTCCTGCTGCAGCTGGCGGGCGAACCATACATGGCCGAGATCGAAGCACTCCAGTTCAGGTTTGACGCCTGCGGCCTGGACCAGGCGCGCGTGTTCGCGCAGCCAGTCAGCCGGGTTGACGTAGACCATGTCGCCGAAGTTCAGGCTGCCGCAATCCAGGGTGCACAGTTCCGGCAGCAGCTCTGCGACCGGAGCGTGGCGCTCCGCAGGTGTCTGGATGTCGGTCCCCGGCCCGCCACGTGTAGGATCCTCGGCAGACGGAATCCAGTCACCGCCGCCGCCAGCGGTGATGTTCATGACGATATCGGTATCGGCTTCACGGACTCGCTGCATCACTTCACGGAAGTGTTCCAGATCATGGCTGATGCCGCCGGTTTCCGGGTCGCGAACGTGGATATGCGCCACGCTGGCTCCCGCCCTGGCGGCCTCGATGCAGGCGTCAGCGATCTGCTTGGGCGTTACCGGAACACCTGAGTGCTTGGCGGTGGTATCGCCTGCGCCGGTAACGGCACAGGTGAGGATGACATTACGATTCATGGAGGGCTCCCTGGTCTCAAAGATTGTCTCAATGAGCGCAGTGTCGCGAAGATTAGCCGACATGACTTTGCATAATGCGACTTGGAATATGCTTTAAAAGACAAATGTTGATAGAGAGGAAGGAAGAAGAAAGAGGAAAGAGGAAAGAGTGGTGTGAGAACAGGTGAACAGGAGAGAGGGAATGCAGGGAAGATCTGGAAGGAAAGGTCATTCCCTGAAGAAGCGGGCGTTTGAGGGCACGCTGGAAAGGATATTGAGCGGGAACAAGCACCAGCACCATGTGAACAGTCTGGAAAAGGGGCTTACCAGAGGGGTTTACCAGAAGGGCATGCCAGGGAGGGCTTGCCAGAGGGGGCTTAATAGTCGGTCGCGCCGACGCCGAACATATCGAAGACCAACTGACGACCGGTGCCGGTAACCACCAGGCGGCCCTTGTCGTTGTAGCGAGTGGTTCCACTGAGCAGTAGGCGACGCAGACGCGCTGAGGACTCACGGTTGCTGGACAGCCGGTCCAGAGTGCCGGCGTCGAGACCACGGGCATTATCGGTCAATGCCTCGAGCACACCGCCGCAACGATAGAGCGCCTGAGCCATGGCGGCCAGATCGATACGAATTTCGGTGTCGTTGAGGACGGTGCTGTTGGTTTTGACTTCGGGGGGCATGGCGGTCTATTCATCAGCAAGACGATGACCGTCATTATATCGATAGCGGGACATTAGACCAAGGTCTAATGTCCCGCTATCTTGAGGGCGCGACTATCTCCGGGGCGCGGCTATTGCAGTTACTGGCTGAGGGTCAGCGACTGACCCGGCCAATCAACAGGAACTCGATCAGTGCCTTCTGAGCATGCAGGCGGTTGCCGGCTTCCTGCCAGACCACGGCGCGCGGATCATCGAGTAATGTCTCGCTGATCTCTTCGCCGCGGTGTGCTGGAAGACAATGGAGGAAGAGCACGTCGTCGTTGGCTGCGTCGAGCATGGCTTCGGTGACCTGGAAGCCGGCAAAGTCGGCTTCACGACGTGCCTGCTCTTCTTCCTGACCCATGGAGGCCCAGACATCGGTGGTCACCAGGTCGGCGCCCTGCACAGCCTGCATGGGGTCGCGGACGATCGTTACGCGATCACCGGCTGCGCTCAGGATGTCTTCACGTGGCTCATAGCCTTGTGGACAGCAGATGCGCAGTTGGAAGTCGAACTGACGGGCGGCATTGATCCAGGAGTGGCACATATTGTTACCGTCGCCGACCCATACCGCAGTACGGCCCTGGACCGAACCACGCAGCTCTGTCCAGGTCATGACATCGGCCAGCAACTGGCAGGGATGGTAGTCATCGGTCAGCGCATTGATAACGGGTACTGAACTGGCGGCGGCAAACTCCTCAATCCCGGCGTGCGAGAAGGTGCGAATCATCACGATATCGACCATTTCCGACAGCACACGAGCGGTGTCACCGATAGGTTCGCCGCGGCCTAGTTGGCTGTCACGTGGGGAAAGAAACAGCGCATGGCCGCCAAAGTGCGCCATGCCGGTCTCGAATGACACGCGGGTGCGTGTTGAGGACTTCTCGAAGATCATTGCCATGGTGCGATTGGCAAAGGGCGTGTAGGTAGGCCCATGAGCCTTGAGCGCAGTCTTGATGGTGATGGCACGTTGGATGAGGTAACGCAGCTCATCCTGGTCAAGGTCAAGAAGGGTGAGGAAATGGCGGGCAGCCATGGCGACTCTCCAACGAGGAAAAAACGACCATCCTAGTGGAGTCGGCAGTGAATGCGCAATGTGCTGCTGTAGAGTGGCTGTGCCGGGGAGCAGGCGGCCTTGTTGGCGAGACGTTCAATGGCAGAGGCATGGTCAGACCAGAATGAGATCTGGCGACATTGGTCGGCGCTTCCCCTAGAATGGGTCCACTGGCCGTAACCATTTCGCGCAGTGCATTGAATTTGTCGGTGTCTGCCCGCATGGTGTTTGCCTGTTTCACTGCACCAAACGCATTCAGGAGCCGCAATGAGCACCACTGTAGAGAACATCCAGCGTCAGATCAGCGAGAATCCGATCCTGATCTATATGAAGGGATCACCGCAGCTGCCGCAGTGTGGTTTCTCCGCTCAGACTGTGCAGGCGTTGATGGCCTGTGGCGAGCGATTCGCCTTCGTCAACGTGCTCGATAATCCGGACATTCGTGCCGAGTTGCCGAAGTACGCCAGCTGGCCGACCTTCCCGCAACTGTGGGTCGAGGGTGAACTGGTCGGCGGTTGTGACATCGTCGTCGAGATGCATAACAGCGGTGAGCTGGAGCCGCTCATCAAGCAAGCTGCCGAGCGTGCTCGTCAGAACGAGGAAAGTCAGGGCGAGTAATTCCATAACGTCGCTGTCTTCGCGAGGGCTTGAAATCCCGGGCTTGAACCCTTGAGTTCATCAGCCTGGATCAGCAACCTTCGTCGGCAATATGAAAAGGCCCGCAAGCAGTGCTTGCGGGCCTTTTTGCATCGATTTCCACAACATTTTCTACAACAATTTACACCACGATTTCCAGGGCGACGGTAGCGGGTTCGTCCCGGGGTGGCGGGTTAGTCCTCGTCGAGGCCCTGTTCCTGTTGTGCCAGCCGCCACCCCCCAAGGTCCTTGTAGCGATTGACCATGGCGCAGAACAACTCGGCGGTGCGCTCGGTGTCGTAGCGTGCCGAATGAGCCGAACTGTTGTCGAACTCGATACCGGCGGCACGGCAGGCACGTGCCAGTACTGTCTGGCCATACACCAATCCAGCCAGTGAGGCGGTATCGAAGCTGGAGAAGGGATGGAAGGGATTACGCTTGATATCGCAACGATTGACGGCGGCGTTGAGAAAACCATGATCGAAGGCCGCGTTGTGCCCGACCAGGATGGCGCGTGTGCACGCATGCGACTTGATCGATTTGCGTACGGGGCGAAAGATCTCTCCCAGCGCTTCGGCTTCACTGATGGCGACCTGCTGACGTAATGGATCGTCGAGCCGGATACCGGTGAAATCGAGCGCCGATTGCTCCACATTGGCGCCCTCGAAGGGCTTGATGTGGTAGGCATGGGTGGCGTCGGGCAACAGATTGCCCTCGGGATCCATGGTCAGTGTTACCGCAGCGATTTCGAGTATAGCGTCGCGCTCGGGATTGAACCCGCCGGTTTCGATGTCCACCACGACGGGCAGGAAACTGCGAAAACGTTGAGCCATGAGTTCGCGGGCAATCAGCTCGCTCATGCACTTCTCCTTGTCTACGGATGCTTGTCTGGTGACTCCAGACTTAAACGGCGCAAGTCTAGCAGTTTGCACAACTCACGTCCCGTCACCGGTGTTCGCGCTGCAACAGGCGCGCTATAATCGGCGTCCTTACGGTGCTTTCTGCACCGGCCAACGGTTATCAGCATAAGGAGCCTCCAGCATGTCCGATGTCAAGAAGGTCGTGCTCGCCTATTCAGGCGGTCTGGACACGTCAGTCATCGTCAAGTGGTTGCAGGAAACGTACGACTGTGAGGTGGTGACATTTACCGCAGACATCGGTCAGGGGGAAGAGGTTGAGCCGGCGCGCGCCAAGGCTGAGGCTCTGGGCGTCAAGGACATCTACATCGAAGATCTGCGCGAGGAATTCGTGCGCGATTACGTCTACCCGATGTTCCGTGCCAACACCATCTACGAGGGTGAGTACCTGCTCGGTACGTCCATCGCTCGCCCGCTGATCGCTCGTCGCCTGATCGAGATCGCCAATCAGACCGGCGCCGATGCCATTTCCCACGGTGCGACCGGCAAGGGTAACGACCAGGTGCGTTTCGAACTGGGTGCCTACGCGCTCAAGCCGGGCGTCAAGGTCATCGCTCCGTGGCGTGAGTGGGACCTCAACTCCCGTGAGAAGCTGATGGCCTACTGTCAACAGCACGATATTCCGGTCGACTTCAACAAGAAGAAGAAGTCACCGTACTCCATGGATGCCAACCTGCTACACATCTCCTACGAGGGCGGCATTCTCGAGGATCCCTGGGCCGAGGCCGAGGAAGACATGTGGCGCTGGAGTGTATCGCCGGAGCAGGCTCCCGACGAACCGACCTATGTCGAACTGACCTACGAGCGCGGCGACATCGTCGCCATCGACGGCGTGCCGATGAAGCCGCATGAAGTGCTCGAGAAACTCAACAAGCTGGGTGGCGACAACGGCATCGGTCGTCTCGACATCGTCGAGAATCGTTACGTCGGCATGAAGTCACGCGGCTGCTATGAAACGCCTGGTGGCACGATCATGCTGCGTGCGCACCGCGCCATCGAGTCCCTGACCCTGGACCGTGAAGAAGCTCACCTGAAGGATGAGCTGATGCCAAAATACGCCAAGGTCATCTACAACGGCTACTGGTGGAGCCCCGAGCGCCGCATGCTGCAGGCTGCCATTGACGAGACGCAGCGCCATGTCTCTGGTGTCGTGCGCATGAAGCTCTACAAGGGCAACGCTGTGGTCGCTGGTCGTCGTTCCGAGCAGTCTCTGTTCGATGAGTCCATCGCGACATTTGAAGACGATCAGGGCGCCTATGATCAGAAGGACGCCGAGGGCTTCATTCGCCTCAATGCGTTGCGCCTGAAGATTGCTGCCGGCAAGGGTCGCCGCCAGGATTGATCAAGCACAACTCAGCCGGGGCCTTGCGCCCCGGTTTGCTTTTCAAGGAGGCGACATGCTGAAGAAACTGTTCGCAGGCCTGTTTGGGGCGGATGACAAGGCAGCGGATCAACCCTCCGCTGCCGATGCTGTTGAGTACCGAGACTTCCTGATCATCTCCCAGCCTGAGGCTCAGGGAGGTCAGTTCCGGGTCAGTGGTGCGATCCGCAAGACACTCGATAATGGCGAAGAAGGTGAGTTTCGTTTCGAGCGTTCGGACTTGTGTCCATCGCGTGAAGCCTGTGATGCCCTGATGATTCAGAAGGCTCAGCGGTTCATCGACGAAACCGGCGATGAGATGTTCGTCCCTCGACAATAAAGCTCGTCTGTAAAGAGCCGAGGAGTGTGTCGATATTACATTCGACCCGCGCAGCGCCGCGAGCGGCTGAACAGGGAGTTGGTTGCCATGATTCGACTGCATCATCTCGAGAACTCGCGTTCCCAGCGTATTGCCTGGTTGTTGGAAGAGCTGCACGTCGACTATGAAGTCGCGTTCTATCGCCGCAATTCCAGCACCATGCTGGCCCCTGATGAACTGAAGCGGATACATCCGCTGGGTAAATCACCGCTGATCACCGATGAAGATGCCGGTGGACGTGTTGTGGCGGAGAGTGGGGCGATCATCGAGTACCTGCTGGAGCGCTTTGATACCCGGAATTGCCTGTCGCCGCCGCCTGGTAGCGACGCCCATCAGGATTATCGCTTCTGGCTGCATCACGCAGAGGCTTCTGGTATGCCGCCGCTGGTCATGTCGCTGATTTTCTCGCGTCTGGGCAAGGCCCCTGTTCCGGCCTTGCTGCGTCCATTGGGACGGCGTTTTGCCGCCGGTATTCGCCAACGCTACCTTGGGCCGGAGATCTCTCGCCTGCGGCAGTTCTGGGAAGACAGTTTGAGTGATCGTTGCTGGTTTGCCGGCAACGCCTTCAGTGCGGCGGATATCCAGATGAGTTTTCCTCTGATGGCATTGGCAGGCCGGGCAGGTTTGGAAGGCTACCCACGTCTCGAGAGCTTCCTGCAGCGTGCGACCGCACGAGAAGGCTATCAACGCACGATCGAGAAGGTCGGTGACTTGAAGCTGATGTCCTGAATTATTCTGGATTTGAAGTGGATCGGGCGTTATTTGCGTGAGCCGGAGTGGCGGCAGAAATGTTGCCGTTTCTGTTTCGTCGGTTGGCGACTCCTCTGTGTACCCTGTTGAGATGTGGTGGGTCTTGAGTTTGTGCGCGTGGCTCGCATAATGAAATAAACCCCAGTAAAGAGGTCAGGAATATGCGTCGGACATTTCCCGCCGTGGCACTGTTGATGGCCACTGGCACAGTCTATGCCGCGAATGTTGAACCGTTGGTCAGTCCCCAATGGCTCAGCGAACATCTTGAGGATGAAAATCT
The DNA here is from genome assembly GCF_001431725.1 of Halomonas huangheensis. Lineage (NCBI taxonomy): Bacteria > Pseudomonadati > Pseudomonadota > Gammaproteobacteria > Oceanospirillales > Halomonadaceae > Halomonas > Halomonas huangheensis. Next base: position 2,094,398 of record NZ_CP013106.1, read on the forward strand.
TGTCGTACTGGATATCCGTTCGAGTGTTGATAACGGCGGCGATCGTTCCAGTTTCGAGAAGGCGCATATCCCGGGCAGCATCTATTCGAGTTATACCGAGGATGGCTGGCGTGAAACCCGCGATGGGGTGCAAGGCGTGATGCCACCGGTCTCGAGCCTCGAACGGCTGATTGGCGGTCTGGGGATCGACAACGACGATACCGTGGTCATCGTGCCGGCGGGAACCGGTGCTACGGACTTCGGTAGTGCTGCCCGCGTATTCTGGACCTTCCAGGTCCTCAGCCATGACGATGTCACCATCCTCGATGGCGGCTTTGCTGGTTGGCAGGAGGCCGGCCTCGATGTGGCAAGTGGAGAGGTCCAGTACCCCGATCCGGTGCGCTTTGAAGGTAGTCTTGATGACTCGTTGCTGGCGACAACCGAGGAAGTTGAAGCCGCACGCGATGCTCAGGTGCAATTGGTGGATGCGCGCCCGGAAGGCTTCTTTTCCGGCGGCGAGCAGTCATCGGCCACGTCGTCACCGGGTACCATTCCTGGAGCATTGAATCTGCCCTATGAGAATTTTCTACGTGATGACAAGGGCGCCTGGCACCTGGATACCGCAGAGGTGACGGCTCGATTACAGGCGTCGGAACTCAGCGGCGATGCGCCCATGGTGTCATTCTGCAATACCGGACATTGGGCAGCGACCGATTGGTTCGTGCTCAGCCAGATTGCTGGTTATGACGATGTCGCGCTTTATGATGGCTCGATGGCCGAATGGACTCAGGATGGAACACGACCAGTGCAGGTAGCCAAGCGTGGCCTGGGTAAGGTGCTGGATGCGCTGGGCATCGGCAACGATAGCGAAAGTGGGTCCTGATATCCCGTCATTCGGGGTCCAATGGTGATGGGACCCCGACCTTTTTTCCCTTGACGAGAACGCTGATCAGATGAGTGAGGTAGCGGCTTCGATACTCGGTTCCACACGGCCCCGAAGTGATGGATTCAGAGATGATGAATTCAGAAGTGACCGATTTATAGCCGGCCTGGCACTGGCGGGAATGCTGGTGGTAGGCGGCCTTGTATGGCTGGAGACGGCGCCTTTTCTGGTGGCGCTGTTTGCCGTAGGCGTGGTGCTTGGGGTTGCGCTGTACCACGGTGCCTTTGGCTTCACGGCGGGTTGGCGTAACCTGGTGACCAAGCGGCGCGGGGCAGGTATGCGGGCCCAGTTGCTGCTGTTTGCGCTGTCATCGCTGATCATGATTCCGCTGCTTGGCAGCGGTCAACCGGGCATGGTGGGCGCCGTCGCACCAATCGGTGTTTCGTTGGTGGTGGGCTCCTTCCTGTTCGGTATCGGCATGCAGCTGGGTGGCGGCTGTGGCTCAGGCACATTGTTTACTGTGGGCGCCGGCAACATCCGCATGCTGGTTACGCTGCTGTTCTTCATCGTCGGCGCGGTGGTCGGCTCCATTCATCTGCCCTGGTGGCTGGATCTGCCTGCTGTTGATCCGATAAGCCTGATAGATGTCGCCGGCGTACCGGGTGCGATTGCCATTCAGTGGCTGGGACTGGCGCTGGTCATGCTATGGGTCAATCGCGTCGAGCGCCGCGCTCATGGCGAGGTTCAGCGTGGCGAACTGCAATGCTCCCCAACCGAAAACGGCTGGTGGCGTACCTTGCTCACCGGGCGGTGGCCTTTTGTGTGGGCGATTCTGGTGCTCGCGGTCGGTAATGCGCTGACACTGGCCATCGGCGGCGCTCCCTGGGGGATCACCTTCGCCTTCAACCTGTGGGGGGCCAAGGCCTTGCAGGCAGTCGGCGTGGATATGAGCCAGTTTGAATTCTGGACCTGGGATTATCCGGCCATGGCACTGTCCGACTCAGTGCTGGTCAATATCACTTCGGTGATGAACTTCGGTTTGTTGCTGGGCGCCATGTGGGCCGCAGGCATGGCCAATCGTTTCAATGAAGCCAGTCGTCAACGCCCGCAGGGACGCCCGTTTCTTGCTGCAGTCATCGGTGGCCTGCTGCTCGGCTATGGGGCTCGGTTGGGTTTTGGCTGCAATATCGGCGCACTGTTCTCCGGTCTGGCTTCGGGGAGCCTGCATGCATGGGTGTGGTTCGCCTGCGCTTTTGTCGGCTCGTTGATCGGTATTCGGCTGCGACCGATGTTTCGTCTGGCCAACTGAGACAGGAGGAGATCGAAATGCAAGCTGCCTATAAACGCTATCGTGTGATCGCCTTCCTGTTGGTTGTGTTGATGTTGGTCCTGGCGGACCACCTGGCGAGCCCGACCTTTGCCTTCAATATGGGTGATGGACGTGCGCAGACCGCACTCAACCAACGAGATGCTTCGGCTTGTGCGCCCTGTGGCGCGCCTTGTCCGTCAACGAGGAAATAAGAGCAAGCGACGGGCTACGCGTACGCTTCGCTCGAGCTACGAGCAGTGCCCGCGGCTGACTGACCCCACGGGCGTTGTCGATAGCCCATGACATGGCATTGAAGAGCTCGCAGCTCGTGACTCGAAGCGGCTGCTATTCCGACTTCCGCTGAGATATCTTCGGCCCGAGCGGGCCGAGCCACAACCAGACCTGTAGCACGACCAGCACCGGCAGCAACCAGTCCGGTGCTCCGACCGTCCACACCAGTACCCGATGGATCATGAACGCGGTGAGGCCACCCAGTAGACCCAGAATCGGGAACATCAGCGGTCGTTCGCTACCGGGACGACGCGTGAGGCGGAACAGTGACCCGGTGAAGGCGCCAAAGCTGATGGCCATGGCCAACGGAATCCAGAGTTCGCGAAGCACATCCTGCATCGGTTGCTGCTCATGTGATGGGTTTCCGATAGCCTGGCGATTTGTGGGCCATCTGGCGATACCACTTTGGCCTGGATGTACGTGGGTCCGGATATACATTGGCGGGGGCGCGGGCCGGTTACAGTTCGACCTTGTCCTTGTACTCGCAGAGATCTTCAATCACACAGCTTCCGCAGCGTGGCTTGCGGGCCACGCAGGTATAGCGGCCATGCAGAATCAGCCAGTGATGTGCATCCTGGCGGAACTCCCTGGGAACGTGGCGCATCAGCTTGTTCTCTACCTCGACGACATCCTTGCCCCTGGCGATGCCGGTACGGTTGGAAACCCGAAAGATATGGGTATCCACCGCGATGGTTGGCTGTCCGAAGGCGGTGTTGAGAATGACATTGGCTGTCTTGCGACCGACGCCGGGGAGTGCCTCCAGCGCCTCACGAGTCTGTGGAATCTCACCGCCATGGCGTGACAGGAGCAGGTGACAGGTCTTCATCAGGTTCTCGGCCTTGGTGTTGAACAGGCCGATGGTCTTGATGTGTTCCTTGAGTCCGTCGATACCCAGCTCGATGATCGCTTGTGGAGTGTTGGCTACAGGGAACAGCTTGGCGGTCGCCTTGTTGACACCCACGTCGGTGGCCTGGGCCGAAAGCAAGACCGCAGCGAGGAGCTCGAACGGACTTGACCAGTTCAACTCTGTCGTCGGATGAGGATTATGGTCGCGCAATCGGGTGAAGATCTCGAGGCGTTTCTGGGCGTTCATGGGCGGCGTCGGCTATGGGGCGGTGGAAGTGAAGGCGTCATTGAACGGCGAACCCGTCGATCAACTCGAGTGATGGGCCAGTGTTTCGCGAGCCTGTTGCAGCAACTGCTCGGCCTGCTCGATCTGTTGATGGGCACTGGCGATGGCCGCGCTATCATTCTGACGCTCGGCATGGGCAAGCTGTTGATTCGCGCGGCGTCGTGCCTGTTCCGCAGCATTGACGGCAAGGCGCTGCTGGCGCTCCTCGGCACTCGGCCGTGATGCAGGTGTCATAGGCGATATGGCGCCTTGCTGGTCGAGTTGGTTGATCTGTACCTGCAATTGGTTGGCAACCTGCTCGAGCTCCATGCGCTGTTGAGGCGTGAGCTCGTCGCTCTGCAGTTGGCGTTGGGTGCGCTTGAGACGCGCCACCAGGCTGATACGTTTGGTGCGTGGGTTACCGGTTACTGTTGGTGCCGGAGATGTTTCCTGCTGTGTTCCGGCAACGGGGCGGCTTGCCTTGCGTTCTGCGCGCCGACGTTCACGTTGTTCCGCCTCTCGGGCCAGGCGTTGTTTACGAGCGACGAAGCGCTGCCGACCGCTGGTGGCGCGCTTGTCGAGATATGCCCGACGCTCGTCATCGCTATTGGCTGTCTGCCAGTCAGGATGGGGCAGTAGGTCGATGCAATCAACCGGACAGGGCGCGACACATAATTCGCAACCAGTACATTCCTCGGTGATGACGGTATGCATCTGTTTGGCGGCACCGAGGATCGCATCCACTGGGCAGGCCTGGATGCACTTGGTGCAGCCGATGCACTCATCTTCACGAATAGAGGCAGTCAGTGGTAATTGGGCTGGTTGCTCGAGTGGTAGCACCGAGCGGTCGGTCAGCTCGGCAAGCCGCACAACCGTTGAGTCACCACCTGGCGGGCAGCGGTTGATGGGCTCGCCGACGGCGATCGCTTCGGCGTAGGGGCGACAGCCGTCATGGCCACACTTGCCGCATTGAGTCTGCGGCAAGGCGGCATCGACGGCTTCGATCAGAGCGTACTGATTCATCACCGATATGTCAGCTGACGCGCTGGCCAGGCTGGGCGCCGCTGTGCGGCTCGAGCAGATAGATGCCATTGTCATCACCTGCGGCCAGCACCATGCCTTCGGATACACCGAAACGCATCTTGCGTGGTGCCAGGTTGGCGACCATTACCGTCAGCTTGCCTTCCAGTGCCTCGGGGGCATAAGCGCTGCGGATACCAGCAAATACCTGGCGGGTTTCTCCACCTAGGTCGAGTTGCAGTTTGAGCAGCTTGTCGGCTCCCTCGACATATTCCGCGCTGGCGATTCTGGCAATACGCAGATCGACACGGGCGAAGTCGTCGAAGTTGATCTGTTCGGCGATCGGATCATCGGCCAGTGGGCCGCTGGCTTTTTGCTTGAGCTTCTGTTCTTCCACCAGGTCCTCCTTCGATGCCTCGATCATGGTATCGATGCGATCGGTTTCTACGCGGGTCATCAGTGGCTTGAAACGTGTGATGCTGTGCCCGAGTAACCATTGCTCGCGGCTGGCCCAGTCGAGGCTGTCGACCTGCAGGAAATTGCGCGCCTGCTCGGCCATCGCCGGTACCACCGGGGCCAGGTAGACCATCAACTGGCGGAACAGGTTGATGCCCAGCGAGCAGATGTCGATGACCTGCTGCTGTTGGCCTTCCTGCTTGGCCAGTGCCCAGGGAGCCTTGTCGGCGATATAGGTGTTGGCTTCGTCGGCCAGCTCCATGATCAAACGCATGGCACGGGCAAATTCGCGATTCTCGTAGTATTCGGCGATTTCCTCGCCGGCAGCGATGAAGCGTGCCTGGAGTTGAGGTTCGCTACATTGCGCCGACAGCTGGCCATCGGCGAGCTTGTTGATGAAGCCGGCACAACGACTGGCAATATTGACCACCTTGCCAACCAGGTCTGAATTGACGCGTAGTGCGAAATCCTCAAGGTTGAGGTCGAGATCATCGACGCGTGAGGTCAGCTTGGCGGCAAAGTAATAGCGCAGGTATTCGGGATTGAGATGTTCCGCGTAGGTCGCGGCCTTGATGAAGGTGCCACGTGACTTCGACATCTTGGCGCCGTTAACGGTCAGGAAACCGTGACAGTTGACCGCACTGGGCGTACGCAGATCGGCACCGTGGAGCATGGCCGGCCAGAACAGGGCGTGGAAATAGACGATATCCTTGCCGATGAAGTGATAGACCTCGGCATCGGAGTCGGCCTTCCAGTAGCTGTCGAAATCAATGCCTTCACGTTCACACAGGTTACGGAAGCTGGCGAGATACCCGATAGGAGCGTCGAGCCAGACATAGAAGTATTTACCTGGCGCATCGGGAATCTCGAAGCCGAAGTAGGGTGCATCACGCGAGATATCCCACTCGTTGAAGCCGGACTCAAACCATTCCATCAGCTTGTTGCGAATCTGTGGCTGGACGTGGCCATCATCGATCCAGCTCTGCAGGAATTCAGCGAAATCAGGCAGTTTGAAGAAGTAGTGGGTTGAACTACGCACTTCTGGAGTGGCGCCGGAAATGGCCGAAACCGGATCGATCAGTTCGGCTGGTGTATATGTCGCGCCACAGGCCTCACAGTTGTCGCCATACTGATCATCGGTATGGCACTTCGGGCAGGTACCCTTGATGAAGCGGTCGGCGAGGAACAAACCCTTGACCGGATCATACATCTGCTCGATATCGCGAGTGGCAATATGTCCACGGTCGCGCAGGCGGGTGTAGATCAGCTCGCTGAAGTAGCGATTTTCGTCGGAATGGGTGGAGTGATAGTTATCGAAGGCCACGCCGAACCGTGCGAAGTCCTGCTGATGCTCGCGGGATACGCGGTCGATCAGGGCTTCCGGGGTAATGCCTTCCTGTTCCGCTCGCAACATGATCGCGGTGCCGTGAGCATCATCGGCGCACACATAGTGGCACTGATGGCCGCGGCTCTTCTGGAAGCGCACCCAGATATCGGTTTGCACATATTCCAGCAGGTGCCCCAGGTGGATGGCACCATTGGCATAAGGCAGGGCGCTGGTGACCAGGATCTTGCGCGTGGCGGGAGCGATGTTGGACATGGCGGTAAGGATTATCCCGTTGAAAATCAGGCGACGATTGTAGCCAGGATGCCTGCTCAGTGCATCTGCCAGGCAGCATCTGGCCGCGATGTTTCAGGTATCAGGGTGACGTTGTTTCAGCGGTCAGGATGACACCGGTGCAAGTATCGCGACATTGTTGATACCGCGGTCACGTAGATGCAGTGCCTGGAGTCGGCTCATGGTGCCCTGATCGCAGTACAGCAGATAGTGGCGCTCCTGGCTCAGCTCATTGGCGCGTGTCTGCAGTTCATAGAAGGGAATCTGCAGGATATCCGCATGACCTTCCGGAAGCGGCCGTGCCTCGGCTTCATCGGGGGAGCGCACGTCAATGATGGTCGTGGCCTGTCCAGATGAAGGCGATAGGCTTTCCAGCTGCACGGTGGCCAGCGATTCCTTTGCTACAGGCGGTGCTTGGCGTCCCAGTTTGCCGCTCCAGGCCTCGTCGACGGCATTCTTGATCAGCGCTTCGATATCAAGCGAGGCTTCCGCTTCGACCACTGCGTGGTGATTGGCCTTGATATGAGGGCGTCGAGAGACGGTGCCGCAGTATTCCGGCATGCTTGCCGAAAGGTCCGCGGTATCGATCTGGCGAGCGAGATCAATGATGTCCTGTTTGTTGTCGGCCAGCACCGGGCGCAGAATCGGCAGGTGCGAGGCGTCATCGATCAACGCCAGGTTATGCAGAGTCTGGCTGGACACCTGAGCAATGGCCTCTCCGGTTACCAGCGCTGGTACACGAGCTCGCTGTGCCACACGCGTTGCGGCACGAATCATCATGCGCTTCAGGACAACACCGCTCAGCCCTTCGTCCACATGCTGGCGGATCTCATCAATGATGTTCTCGAAAGGCACGCTGATGAAGTTCACCTGATGGGAGCTGCCATGCAGTTGCCACAGGTGGTGCGTGATGCGATGAACCGCCTGCAGTTGTTCTTCACCCGCGAAGCGGAATAGCACGAAGTGGCACTTTATGCCACGCCGCATCATCTTCCACGCGGCGACCGGAGAGTCGTAGCCGCCAGACATCAGTACCAGTGCCTGCCCCTGGCTACCAAGGGGGTAGCCGCCGACACCAGGGTATTCGACCACATGATGCAACAGGTGGTCGCCCTCCATGCGCAGGCGCACATCAACCTGTGGGTGGCTCAGATTGACGCTGGCATCATCCACTTCAGCGAGCAGCGCCGCGCCAATATGCCGCTCTGCCTGCGTTGAACTGAAGTCGTTTCTGCCACGTCGGCGGACGCTGACCCGAAACTGCCTGCCCTGAATTCTGGGTGCCCAGCGAGCCACTGTCTGTCGTGTCAGGTCATCGAGATCGGATACGGAAGTACGTTCGACTCGCGCGACCAGATGAATACCTGGCGTACGGGCCATGCATTGCTCCAACTGCTCGAGGGTATGTCTCTCGAGCGTATCGGGCAATCGCGCCCAGATCTGATCCCACTCGGCACGTACTCGAGCTCCCGGTTCCACACGCCGCAGAGCGTTACGCAGGTTGGTGGCCAGAATCTTGCCCAGGTGACGACGAACGGAAGGCGATTTGATGGTGATGTCAGCTGACAGCGTTAGGTGATAGAGCATCTGAAGGCATTGGTACTGAGGTAAGAAGTAGTGCCACCAGTTGATCGGGAGGGATCAACTGGGGCGGGATGGACTATGCGGGATTGAGCGAGAGCGTTACTGACCAGATGCCACCTGAAGCTGGCATCAGTCGCTGACTCAGTAGAGCGCCTGCTCCTCCAGGACCACTTCCTTGAGCAGCTCAAGAAACAGACGGTCGGCTTCGGAGTGATCCTCGGCGGTATCCGGGATGTGAATGCTGGTGGTGTCAGAGATTTCGTTGGCTATAGCTGCCAGCACATCTGCGTCAGGGCCATTGCTGGCGAAGTGCCGGCGAGCGATATCCAGGGAGGTTTCGAGGACACTCGGGTCCTGCAGCAACTTCTTTATGAACCCCGATAGCTCGTTGATGATTCGGGTTTTCTGGATTTCGGAAGAAGACATCTGTGTTATCCCCAATGGCCGTGCCGATTAATGCGCCAACCATAGCATGTTTCGAGTTCCGGCAGTGAGTGTTGGAGCACACCGAGCGGTGGGGTATGCAGCACGATGCCAGAGCGTCGTGAGAATTTTGTAACTTAAGAAAAATTTGATCTTGCTCAGTCAGTGCGACAGAGGTTTGTCACCAATTGTTAATGTATGTTACGTTCATGGTGTTACGTGTTGCTTGCTGTGTTTGCAAAGGGTTCTTCTATTCAGCTTAAAAAGAGGGCTCGTCTATTCAGCTTAGAAAGAATTAGCTAATAGAGAGAGCTTTAGCATAAATGACAATAAACATTCGGGCTGAGAGTGGTTTGTGACTTTTTAAAGAGTTGTGATTTTTTCGAGAGTTGCGACTTCTTTCAAGAGAAGTCTGTATGAGAAGACATCATCCTGATCTTGCAGGCTCATTGTATCGGCACTAGTTTTTAGTAACAGCCATATCCACTAATCATAATGTAAAGAAAGCGTATATATCCCCCTGGACTTCAAGGCACAAGGTGTTCGGTCCCGAACCTATTGCTGTTTGACGATAAAGCAGGCGTCAGAGGTAATGCTATGAATCAAGTCTTCAGAATCATCTGGAACCGCACATTGGGTCGCTTTGTCATTGCCTCTGAGATGGCGCGTTCCTCGGGTAAGTCGACGGTGTCGCGGGGCATTGCCGGTGGTGTCATTCTGAGTGGCGTGCTCGCCATGGGGTTGGGCGGCAGTGATGATGCCTTGGCTCGGAAGTTCGCCAACGATGGCGCCACTTGTAATTCGAGTGGGGGGTCAACGGAGGTAGGCCGACTAACCACTGGGGCAACAAATAGCGATCCTGTGGATGGTTCCGGCACCTACTCTACGGTGGCAGGATGTAATGCCGACGGTAACAATCAACTCGCGGCGACGGCTTATGGCACATTCTCCGAGGTAAGGGGCGCTGGCGGTCTTGCTGTCGGCTTCAATAGCCAGGCGACCAAATGGGCCACCGCGCTCGGCCTGGAAACCCGTGCGACACAGACGGCGGCTACCGCTCTGGGCTTTGGTAGCCAGGCCACGGCACTCAACGCGATTGCGATCGGTGCTGCCGGTGGGGATGGCACAACGCCGCTGTCGGTGGCGAATTCGACCATTGCCTCCGGCTCGCATTCCATCGCCATCGGTGCTGATAACGTCCGTGGTGCGCAGGCAAAAGGGAAAAGTTCCATTGCGCTGGGTGGACAGGCTTTGGCAGCGGGGGCGGGAGATATCGCGATTGGCCAGGAAGCCACGGTATTCGGAAGGGATGATGGTATTTCCGCTGTTACCATTGGGTTCAAGAGCAATGCGATGGGGGCTGCGGCCACGGCATTGGGGAATAGCACCAATGCCTCTGCGGACTTCTCTCTGGCTCTGGGAAATTTTGCGGCCTCAAGTGCTCGTAACTCGGCAGCGGTTGGTAACAGCGCGTCTGCCAGTGGTGTTGGTGCTTCCGCATTCGGTAACTTCTCCAGTGCTCAGGGGCCCAATGCCACGGCGTTGGGGGGCGGTGGTGAGCCTGGGTCCTTCCAGGGGGCGCAGGCACTCGCCGGTGGTGCAACGGCGATTGGCGGTAACGCTGTGCGTGGCGCCAGTGCGGACGGTGTCAACAGTATTGCCGTGGGAGGAGAGGCCACGTCGAGTGGTGTCGATGCCATTGCGATAGGCACCGGTTCCATCGCTTCAGGCAATCAGTCGATCAGCATTGGTTTGCGTAATGACGTCAGTGGTACGGGAAGCGGCGCGATCGGTGATCCGACCACGATCACAGGGGCTGGCTCCTATTCGCTGGGCAACGACAACACCATTGCTGCCGATAACGCCGGCACCTTCGGTAATGACAACGTCCTCGGCGCTGATGCCGATGGCAGCCGCATTATCGGTAATGCCAATGGCACTTCAACCACGCCGATCTCTGCAGCCGACGCTTTCATCATCGGCAATAATGCCGATGTGACCGTCGACGGTGGCGTGGCATTGGGTAGTGAGTCGGTGGCGGATACTGCCGGTGGGGTCGCCGGATATGACCCGTTGACCGGGGCTGCGAGCACAGACATCACCAGCACATGGCTGAGCACAAATAGCGCCATCAGTGTCGGTGATGCCGATAACGATGTGACTCGTCAGATCACCGGGGTTGCCGCAGGTACTTCGGACACCGACGCAGTCAATATCGCCCAGCTAAAGGCCAGTGAAACGCACTACTACAGCGTCAACGACAATGGTGTGCAGGGCGGCAACTACGCCAACGATGGCGCCACCGGCATCAATGCGATTGCCTCGGGTGTGGATGCGTCGGCAACGGCGGATGGCGCTATCGCGATGGGCAGTGGCGCCGAAGCATCCGCGCTTCGTGATGTCATGATCGGTGATGGTGCGGGTGACAATGCTGGCACCGGTGGGCGAGACAACATTGCTATCGGCGGATTTGCGGGCCAGGGGCGTGGAGATAGCGGTAGCTTCAATGTGGCCACTGGTTTCATGGCCGGCCAGAACGTTACTGGAAATAACAATGCCGCATACGGCCGTTCGGCCGGCCAGAACGTGGAAGGTAGCAATAATCTCGCCCTTGGCACGGGTGCTGGGCGTGGTACCGATCCCTCGCTTCGGCTAGAGGCTGACCGCACGGTATCCATCGGTAACGGGGCACTGGCCTCGGCTGACGACGCCATCGCGATTGGCTCGGGCGCGCAGGCCAATGGTTTGCAGGCCATCAGCATTGGTACCGGCAACCAGGTGGATGGCGACAACTCCGGTGCGATCGGCGACCCGACCACGATCACCGGGGATGGCTCCTATTCGCTGGGCAACGACAACACCATTGCTGCCGATAACGCCGGTACTTTCGGTAATGACAACGTCCTCGGCGCTGATGCCGATGGCAGCCGCGTTATCGGTAATGGCAATGGCACTTCAACCACGCCGATCTCTGCCGCCGATGCCTTTATCATCGGCAACAATGCCGATGTGACCGTTGATGGTGGCGTGGCATTGGGCAGTGAGTCTGCGGCGGATACTGCCGGTGGGGTCGCTGGATATGACCCGGTGACTGGTGGTGCGAGCACTGACACCACCAGCACATGGCTGAGCACACGTAGCACCATCAGTGTCGGCGATGCCGATAACGATGTGACGCGTCAGATCACCGGGGTTGCCGCAGGCACCTCGGACACTGACGCGGTCAATGTCGCGCAGTTGAAAGGTGTGGAGGACCTCGCTACCTCCTCACTGACCTTCGCTGGTGATGGTGGTACCAACGTCGAGCGTCAACTCGGTGAGACTCTCAACATCACCGGTGGTGCCACAGGCGCGCTGACCGATGGCAATATCGGCGTGGTCGGTGATGGCACCGACACTCTCGCGCTGCAACTTGCCGAAGATATCGACCTTGGCGCCAATGGCAGTGTCACCGCGGGCGACAGCCTGCTCGATACCAACGGCCTGACGGTGGACGATGGCGCGGGCAATGTGGCCTCCACTACGGCCACCGGTACCACGGTAACCGACGGCACCACCACCACGGCGATGACGGCGGGTGGCCTGACCAGCGGCAATATCAATCTGGACGGCACCAGCGACGAGATCACCGGCCTGTCCAACACCACACTCACCGATCCCGGCTTCGCGACGGAAGGCCGAGCAGCCACCGAGGAGCAGTTGGATCTGGTCAACCAGACCGCCAAAACCGGTTGGAACCTGACCGCCGAGGGTGCCGATGGTACCAATGTGGCGCCGGGCGACACAGTGGATCTGAGCAACAGCGATGGCAACCTGGTGATCGCCAAGAACGCCACCGATGGTGCTCAGGAAGACGTGACCTTCGAGCTGGCCGACGATGTCACGGTGGATAGTGTCACCGCGGGCGACAGCCTACTCGATACCAACGGTCTGACGGTGGACGAAGGCGCGGGCAACGTGGCCACCACCACGGCCACCGGCACCACGGTAACTGACGGTACTACCATCACGGCGATGACGGCGGGAGGCCTGACCAGCGGCAATATCAACCTGGACGGCACCAGCGACGAGATCACCGGACTGTCCAACACTACGCTGACTGATCCCGGCTTCGCGACGGAAGGCCGAGCAGCCACCGAGGAGCAGTTGGACCTGGCCAGTCAGAACCTGACCGATCAGGGGCTGAACTTCGCCGGTGACAGCGGTACCGATGTGCACCGCGATCTGGGGCAGACGCTTAACCTGAATGGCGGTGCGGATGCCAGCGGCAACACCAATATCAGCACGGTGGCCAATGGCACGGATGGGCTCGCGATCGTGATGACCGATCAGCCGACCTTCGGCGATGTGACGGTCAATACCGGGGGTGGCGGCACCATCAACGAGCTGAGCAACCTGACCTTCGACCCGGATAGCTTCACCTCCGGGCAGGCGGCCACCGAGGATCAACTGGCCGCGGTCAGCGATGTGGCCAACACCGGTTGGAACCTGACCGCCGAGGGCGCCGATGGCACCAATGTGGCACCGGGCGACACGGTGGATCTGAGCAATACCGACGGCAACCTGGTGATCGCCAAGAACGCCACCGATGGTGCTGAGGAAGACGTGACCTTCGATCTGGCCGACGACATCACGGTGGATATCGTCACCGCAGGCGATAGCCTGCTCGATACCAACGGCCTGACGGTGGACGATGGCGCGGGCAATGTGGCGAGCACCACGGCCACCGGCACCATGGTCACCGACGGTACCACCACCACGGCGATGATGGCGGGAGGCCTGACCAGCGGCAATATCAACCTGGACGGCACCAGCAACGAGATCACCGGCCTGTCCAACACCACGCTCACCGATCCCGGCTTCGCGACGGAAGGCCGAGCGGCTACCGAGGAGCAGTTGGATCTGGTCAACCAGACCGCCAACACCGGCTGGAACCTGACCGCCGAGGGCGCCGATGGCACCAATGTGGCGCCGGGCGACACGGTGGATCTGAGCAATACCGACGGCAACCTGGTGATCGCCAAGAACGCCACCGATGGTGCTCAGGAAGACGTGACCTTCGATCTGGCCGACGACATCACGGTGGATAGTGTCACCGCGGGCGACAGCCTACTCGATACCAACGGCCTGACGGTGGACGATGGCGCGGGCAACGTGGCCACCACTACGGCCACCGGTACCACGGTAACCGACGGCACCACCACCACGGCGATGACGGCGGGAGGCCTGACCAGCGGCAATATCAATCTGGACGGCACCAGCGACGAGATCACCGGCCTGTCCAACACCACGCTCACCGATCCCGGCTTCGCGACGGAAGGTCGTGCGGCTACCGAGGAGCAGTTGGATCTGGTCAACCAGACCGCCAACACCGGCTGGAACCTGACCGCCGAGGGCGCCGATGGCACCAATGTGGCGCCGGGCGACACAGTGGATCTGAGCAACAGCGACGGCAACCTGGTGATCGCCAAGAACGCCACCGATGGTGCTGAGGAAGATGTGATCTTCGATCTGGCCGACGACATCACGGTGGATAGCGTCACCGCGGGCGACAGCCTGCTCGATACCAACGGCCTGACGGTGGACGATGGCGCGGGCAATGTGGCCTCCACTACGGCCACCGGTACCACGGTAACCGACGGCACCACCACCACGGCGATGACGGCGGGAGGCGTGACCAGCGGCAATATCAATCTGGACGGCACCAGCGACGAGATCACCGGCCTGTCCAACACCACACTCACCGATCCCGGCTTCGCGACGGAAGGCCGAGCAGCCACCGAGGAGCAGTTGGATCTGGTCAACCAGACCGCCAACACCGGCTGGAACCTGACCGCCGAGGGCGCCGATGGCACCAATGTGGCGCCGGGCGACACGGTGGATCTGAGCAATACCGACGGCAACCTGGTGATCGCCAAGAACGCCACCGATGGTGCTGAGGAAGGCGTGACCTTCGATCTCGCTGACGATGTCACGATCGGCAACAGCCTGACCATCAACAACGGCCCGACGCTCAATGACAACGGCATCGACATGGGGGGGGACAGGATCACCAATGTCGGCGGGCCAACGAATGGAGGCGATGCAGTCAATCTCGACTACTTCAACGAGAACAAGGCTCACTACTATAGCGTCAATGATGGCGGTACCCAGGGAGGGAACTACGCCAACGATGGCGCCACCGGCATCAATGCCATTGCCTCGGGTGTGGATGCGTCGGCAACGGCGGATGGCGCTATCGCGATGGGCAGTGGCGCCGAAGCATCCGCGTTTCGTGATGTCATGATCGGTGATGGCGCGGGTGCCAATGCTGGCACCGGTGGGCGGGATAACATAGCCATTGGTGGCTCGGCAGGCCAGTAACGCGGCGCCAATGGCAGCTTCAATGTGGCCACGGGTTTCACGGCAGGCCGGAACGTTACCGGCAACGCCAATACCGCGTACGGTCGTATGGCCGGCCAGAACGTGGAAGGTTCCGAGAACCTGGCTTTCGGCACGGCTGCTGGGCGTAACGTGACAGGCTCGGACAACGTCGGGATCGGTCAAAATGCTGGGGAGGGCGTGGACGGCATCAACAACCTTGCAATCGGCCATGAGACTGGACGATCGGTAACCGGGAGTCAGAACGTTGGCTTGGGGATTAGCGCTGGTGCCGGGGTTACTGGTTTCAATAACGTGGGTGTCGGGGCGCTTGCGGGTGGGTCCTCCGAAGGTGATTACAATGTCGGGGTTGGTGAGAGGGCCGGTCGGATTGTGACTGGCGACAGCAATGCGGCTTTAGGCCATTTTGCGGGTAATCGAGTAACCGGTAGCGACAATGTAGCCATTGGACACTATGCGGGCACCCAGGTGCATGTCGACCCGGCGCTTCGGGTTGAGGCTGACCGTACGGTATCCATCGGTAACAGGGCCGTAGCCATGGCCGACGATGCCATCGCGATTGGTTCGGGCGCGCAGGCCAACGGGTTGCAGGCCATCAGCATTGGTACCGGCAACCAGGTGGATGGCGATAACTCCGGTGCGATCGGCGACCCGACCACGATCACCGGGTCCGGCTCCTATTCGCTGGGCAACGACAACACCATTGCTGCCGATAACGCTGGCACCTTCGGTAATGACAACGTCCTCGGCGCTGATGCCGATGGCAGCCGTATCATCGGTAATGGCAACGATGTCGATGTAGCGGATGCCTTCGTGATCGGTAATGGCGCGGATGTCACCGTGGCTGAGGGCGTGGCGCTGGGCAACGGTTCGATTGCCGATACCGGTGCGGGCGTTGCGGGTTATAACCCGGCCACGGGTGCCGCCGATGGCCTGGATGCGGGCATTGCCGCGACCCAGAGTACTACCGGGGCGCTGGCGGTGGGCGATGCCGGTGGCGGGGTGTTCCGTCAGATCACAGGAGTCGCGGCGGGTACCGAAGACAGTGATGCGGTCAATGTGGCGCAGTTGAAAGGTGTGGAGGATCTCGCCACTACCCCGCTGACTTTCGCGGGTGACAGCGGCAGCAACGTCGATCGTCAGCTTGGTGAGACCCTCAACGTCACTGGCGGTGCCGCGGGCACGTTGACCAGTGGCAATATCGGCGTGGTTGGTGATGGCACCGACACCCTCGAACTGCAACTCGCAGAAGACCTCGATCTCGGTGCCAACGGCAGTGTCACCGCGGGCGACAGCCTGCTCGATACCAATGGCCTGACGGTGGACGATGGCGCGGGCAACGTGGCCACGACCACGGCCACCGGCAGCACGGTAACTGACGGTACTACCATCACGGCGATGACGGCGGGAGGCCTGACCAGCGGCAATATCAACCTGGACGGCACCAGCGATGAGATCACCGGCCTGTCCAACACCACACTCACCGATCCCAGCTTCGCGATGGAAGGCCGAGCAGCCACCGAGGAGCAGTTGGACCTGGTCAACCAGACCGCCAACACCGGCTGGAACCTGACTGCCGAGGGCGCCGATGGCACCAATGTGGCGCCGGGCGACACAGTGGATCTGAGCAACAGCGACGGCAACCTGGTGATCGCCAAGAACGCCACCGATGGTGCTGAGGAAGATGTGATCTTCGATCTGGCCGACGACATCACGGTGGATAGCGTCACCGCGGGCGACAGCCTGCTCGATACCAACGGCCTGACGGTGGACGAT
This sequence comes from Halomonas huangheensis, assembly GCF_001431725.1. Classification (NCBI taxonomy): domain Bacteria; kingdom Pseudomonadati; phylum Pseudomonadota; class Gammaproteobacteria; order Oceanospirillales; family Halomonadaceae; genus Halomonas; species Halomonas huangheensis. Next base: position 2,111,229 of record NZ_CP013106.1, read on the forward strand.
GGCGCGGGCAATGTGGCCTCCACTACGGCCACCGGTACCACGGTAACCGACGGCACCACCACCACGGCGATGACGGCGGGAGGCGTGACCAGCGGCAATATCAATCTGGACGGCACCAGCGACGAGATCACCGGCCTGTCCAACACCACACTCACCGATCCCGGCTTCGCGACGGAAGGCCGAGCAGCCACCGAGGAGCAGTTGGACCTGGTCAACCAGACCGCCAACACCGGCTGGAACCTGACCGCCGAGGGCGCCGATGGCACCAATGTGGCGCCGGGCAACACGGTGGACTTGAGCAATACCGACGGCAACCTGGTGATTGCCAAGAACGCCACCGATGGTGCTGAGGAAGACGTGACCTTCGATCTCGCTGACGATGTCACGATCGGCAACAGCCTGACCATCAACAACGGCCCGACGCTCAATGACAACGGCATCGACATGGGGGGTGACAGGATCACCAATGTCGGCGGGCCAACGAATGGAGGCGATGCAGTCAATCTCGACTACTTCAACGAGAACAAGGCTCACTACTACAGCGTCAATGACGGTGGCGTGATCGGTGGCAACTATGACAACGACGGTGCTACCGGTGTGAACGCCATGGCCGGTGGGGTAGGTAGCCTGGCTTCGGCCGATGGTGCCATGGCATTGGGCTTCGGTGCCGACGCCCGCGTTCTCGATAGCGTGGCGCTGGGGAGTGGTTCGGTCTCCAGTCGAGCCGTAGCTCCCGCTTCGGGTAGTATTCCGGCGGGGAGTGCCAACATCACCTACAACACCACCGACAAGACACTGCTGGGAGCGGTCTCGGTTGGTTATGACGACGCCTACCGTCAGATCACCAATGTGGCGGATGGCACTCAGGAACACGACGCGGTGACAGTGCGGCAGTTGCAGGGTGCGATCGGCTCGGTGATCGATACGGGGATCATGTACTTCCATGCCAACTCGGCCCAACCGGATTCCATCGCGGCTGGTCCGGAGAGTATCGCGGTGGGGCCCGCGACGGTTGTCAACGGCGATGCCGGTATTGGCATGGGGAACGGTGCGATTGTGGAAATGACGGCGCCGGGCGGCACTGCCATCGGAGATGGCGCGCATGTGATGCTGGCCGACGGGATGGCACTGGGCACCTCTTCGCTGGCAGAGGCAGAGCAAGGTGTGGCACTCGGTGCGGGCGCGACGGTCAGCCACGATCAGAGCGTGGCGCTGGGCAGCAACTCGGTGACTGCCGAGCCAGTAGCCACTGCGGGCACGACCATTGCCAGCAGCAACTATGACTTTGCCGGTACTGCACCGCAAAGCACGGTGAGCGTGGGTGATGTGGGCAATGAACGTACCATCACCAATGTGGCGGCGGGACGACTCTCGGCGAGCAGCACTGATGCCATCAACGGCAGTCAGTTGTTCGCTACCAACCAGGCGGTGGAGAACGCTAGCCAGGGCTGGAATCTGACCGCCGAGGGCGCCGATGGCACCAATGTGGCGCCGGGCGACACAGTGGATCTGAGCAATACCGACGGCAACCTGGTGATCGCCAAGAACGCCGCCGATGGTGCCGAGGAAAGCGTGACCTTCGCTCTGTCGGACGATGTGACGATCGGCAACAGCCTGACCATCAACAACGGCCCGACGCTCAATGACAACGGCATCGACATGGGCGGTGACACCATCACCAATGTCGGCGCGCCGGTAAATGAAGGCGATGCGGTCAACAAGCAGTATGTCGATGGCGCGGGTGATGCGTTGGTTGCCGAGGGCATGAACTTCTCGGGTAACGACGGCGATACCATCCATCGTGACCTGGGCCAGACTCTGGCCGTGACCGGCGAGGCGAGTGCCGATGGCACCTTCAGTGGCACCAACCTGAAGACGGTGACCGATCCGGCTACTGGTGCCATCCAACTGCAGATGACGGATGCGCCGCAGTTCGGCAATGTGACCATCAACGACGGCGACACCGGCAGGATTACCGGCGTCACGGCGGGCACTGAGGACAACGATGCGGTCAACGTCAGTCAGCTCAACGACGTCAGCGACGTGGCCAACACCGGCTGGAACCTGACCGCCGAGGGCGCCGATGGCACCAATGTGGCGCCGGGCGACACAGTGGATCTGAGCAACAGCGATGGCAACCTGGTGATCGCCAAGAACGCCACCGATGGTGCCGAGGAAAGCGTGACCTTCGCTCTGTCGGACGATGTGACGATCGACAACAGCCTGACCATCAACAACGGCCCGACGCTCAATGACAACGGCATCGACATGGGCGGTGACACCATCACCAATGTTGGCGCGCCGGTAAATGAAGGCGATGCGGTCAACAAACAGTATGTCGATGGGGCTGGTGATGCGTTGATTGCCGAGGGCATGAACTTCTCGGGTAACGACGGCGATACCATCCATCGTGACCTGGGCCAGACTCTGGCAGTGACCGGCGAGGCGAGTGCCGATGGCACCTTCAGTGGCACCAACCTGAAGACGGTGACCGATCCGGCTACTGGTGCCATCCAGCTGCAGATGGCGGATGCGCCGCAGTTCGGCGATGTGACCATCAACGACGGTGGCAGCGGCAAGATATCTGGGGTTGCTGATGGTGATATCAATGAAGACAGCACCGATGTGGTGAATGGCAGTCAGCTTTGGGAAACCCAGCAAGCCCTGGAAGGGGAGCAGGTGCACTACTACAGCGTCAACGACGGCGGCACTCAAGGTGGCAACTACGCCAACGACGGTGCGACAGGCGTGAATGCCATTGCCGCGGGGGTGGATGCTACAGCCACGGCTGATGGTGCCATCGCCATTGGCGCTGGTGCCACAGCCAGCGAAGCCGGCAGTGTAGCGCTCGGCGCTGCATCAACAACTGATGCAGTTGTCGGAACCGCCGGTACTACTATCGGTGGTCAGACTTACACCTTTGCGGGCGCTGCACCGCTCGGTACTCTCAGCGTGGGGTCCGTCGGTGCCGAACGCACGATTACTCACGTAGCGGCAGGGCGAATTTCGGCCGACAGCACCGATGCGGTAAATGGCAGTCAGCTGTATGCCACCAATCAGGCAGTGGAGAGCATCGATAACCGAGTGGGGGATGTCGAGGGAGACGTCAGTGTGCTTGGTGACCGAGTGACCAATGTCGAGGGTGATGTGAGTAGCATCAGCAACGACCTTGGGGAGTTGGCCGATCAGGCGGTGAAGTACGATACCAATGACGACGGTAGCGTCAATTATGAATCGGTTACCCTGGCGGGTGGAGAAGGAACCACAATCACTAATCTGGCGGACGGTGAAGTGTCTGAAGGCAGTAGTGACGTGGTCAACGGCAGCCAGCTTTGGGCGGTTCAGAACCAGATCAACAACAGCCTCGCAACAGGTGAGACAAAGTACTTCAAGGCCAACTCTGAAGCAGCGGCTGCGCGTGTTGAGGGTGCCGAGAGCGTGGCGATGGGGCCGGAGAGCGTGGCCGCTGGCGATAACAGCGTGGCAGTTGGCAACGGAGCTCGAGCCGAGAGCGACGGCGGGGTGGCCCTGGGGGCTGGCTCGCAGGCAACTCGCGAAGGGATGAATGGTGCAGAGGAAGCCTTCTCCAACGAATCTGTCGCCTCGACACAGGGTGCGGTTTCAGTGGGTAGTCAAGGCGGTGAGCGCCAGATCACCCATGTGGCGGGTGGTACTGAAGCCACGGATGCGGTCAACGTGCGCCAACTGGAATCGGTGCAGGCAGGCTCGGTGAACTATGATCGCCACTCGGACGGCAGCGTGGATTACAGCTCGGTGACGTTTGGTCAGAAAGGAACACCGACGCAGATCCACAACGTTGCGCCTGGCACCGCGCCGACTGATGCGGCTAACGTGGGACAGCTGCAGGAGCTGAACCAGCAGTTCAACCATCAGATCGGTGGGCTCAGCAACCGCATCGATGAGGTTGAGCGCAATGCGAACGCCGGTATTGCGGGTGTCGCCGCCATGGGCGATGCACCCTATGTACCAGGTAAGCTGACGTACCATGTTGGAGGTGGCTATCACGGTGGTGAGAGTGCAGTAGGTCTCAATTTCCGTCGTACCGCAGATAACGGACGCTGGAGCTTGACGGCAGGAGCCGCCGGCTCTCGAGCGGGTGCCACGATAGGTATTGGAGTGTCGGGGGTTATCGATTAAGCCAGTCTCTCGTTTACATGGCCTTTGAATCCCGGTGCTCTGTATGTACCGCGTGTCGAATCAACGACGTTAGCGTGAATTACAGCTCGGTGACGCTAGGGCAGGAAGGGACGACGAGTTCACAACGTGACCCCTGGCACGGCCCGACCGATGCGGCCAAAGTGGGGCAACTGCAGGAGCTGAACCAGCAGTTCAACAGGTAACTTCGGCGCCGGTGCTGGTGCGGGTTTCCACTGGTAATCGAGGAGGGGGAGCATGGAACTGGGAACACGTCACGGCATGATACTGGCTTTGGGGGCCGTTGGTTTGTTGACTCTGGGGCTGCAGGGATGTGCCATGGGCACGGAATCGCCGGTACAGACGGCGAATGAGCAGGCATCATCGATGTCCGAAGCACAGAACGATGTCACCTTCCCGGAGCCGGGAGATGCATGGATGGAAGAGGGGACCTACGTCAATATCGAGAATCTGCGCAAGATGCAGGTTGGGCTATCCAAGGACCAACTCTATGATCTGCTTGGGCGCCCGCACTTTTCCGAGGGACTGTTCGGTGTGCGTGAGTGGAACTATATCTTCCAGTTGCCCACGAGCAATGGGGGCTACATGACCTGCCAGTATCAGGTGCAATTCGATGCTGACATGCTGGCCGAGAGCATGCATTGGCGTGAGTCGAGCTGTGCCGCCTTGCTTGAGCTTCAAGAGAGCGAGCCGACTCGAATGACACTATCTGCCGATACGCTTTTTGATTTCGATAGCGCCCAGTTATCGCATGAAGGGCAGCAGCGGGTAGCCGATCTGGCCGGGCGTATTCGTGACGACTTCGTCGAGCCCAGCGTCATGGTCGTAGGCCACACGGACCGATTGGGCAGCGATGCTTATAATCAGGCATTGTCTGAGCGGCGCGCTGCCACGGTCCGTTCAGCCCTGGTCAGTAGTGGAATCGCACCAATGACAATGCAGAGTCGCGGTGTCGGTGAACGTCAGCCGGTGAAGCATTGTGACGGCGATCGGGGCACGCCAGGACTGAAGGCTTGTTTACAACCCAATCGTCGTGTCGATATTGAGGTGAGTGGCGAGAAACGCTGAACTATTTCGATCATTCCCGTGGGGGGCTGGCCGGGTTTCAGGTCTTCCCATGGGGTGGTGATTGCGAGCCTGACGTCATTTCAGCAGAATGGAAGATATCCAGCCGAGTTGATCTTCATACGGTGAGTGGATTTGGCTCCAGCCATCAACGTTATCCAGGATGTACAAGGTGCTGCTCTGTTGCATCCTGGCGATGATCTCCACCTGATGGTTTGGGTATGACCCTGCTCAACGCCACGGCCATTTTCTCGGAAGAAGACGAGGTTGTTCCGGGCCGTAACGATATTCTTCCCGGCGGCTTTGAGCCATTTGGTAGTCTTGGTATTATTCTTATTGAGGCCCATTCCCTCCGGGTAGAATAGGGATCGGCATCTTCGCATTGCCTGTCAGGTATCGTTCAACGAGTGCCATGCTCGTATCCAGCTATGGACAAGAGAACGTTGGGACCAACAAGACTAACCGCGATTCATTTTCAATAGATGGTTATTCCCTCTTTTCTGGTCGGCAGGCTGTCTTGAGTGGTGTTCTGTGAAGAGCTTTCCTGCTGCGACTCCATGCCTGGCGTTGTGCTCGTACTGTCAGTGAATATGTTGAGTCGCTGGTGAGTCATGACACACATCACACTGGCATCATTTGTGAATGATGGGGCAGTTGGTGTCACCGTATAAGTTCACAGTATTCAAGGTTTTAAAGGTACAAAGTCTGGGATGAGCTGTGTCAGTATAGCCTAGAGATTTCACCTTCAAGGCATGCCGTGGCCTGTGCTTTTGTCGAAGCGATACACAATCGAGATTGATACACCGTTTGAGATCATAGGGCGTCTGAAAAGCAGCCTGTCAAAAGTAATGGGCTGCAAGAGAAAAGTATCGAGTATTCTATTGTGTTTTTCATTTTAGTTTTCTCTTAAGTTTCGCTATTTACCGAAATATCGGATGACATCCTTTTACCAGAAAGGCACATCAAGGCACATATAGAGTGTTATGTAAGCCGATTGTCATTCAGCTTTTCGTTGAAGTTTTTTCATAGCCAGAGTGTTTGCATCCAATCCATGGGGTCTCTCGTTTTTGTCATTCCGAGGCCACTATTCTATAGATATTTTCAATTCATAATGCCTTCAATGGCCGGGTATCTCTGTACCTTGACAAAAGGTTCAGGGACGCTCTGGATACCCCAGCCTCAAGCATGATTTCAGCATCGACAGCGGGATGGCACGTGGGTCAGATCAGTTTTGCGGATGCCGGAGTATCGCCACAGGAAGCGCAAGACCTGAGGTGAGCAATTCCTGGAGAAACTGGATGCGCTGATCCCATAGACTCGCCTCGAGAAGCAGATTGCCGGATTCTACCCCAGGGGAAGGAACAGGCGTCCTCCTTACCCCTTGGCGCATGCATCGTGTGCACTGTGTGCAGCTGTTCTACAACCGCGATTCTACGAGATCGAGTTCATGCGCCATTTTGCCGAGCTACGGTTGGAGCGCATTTCCGATGAAACCACGACCCCGAATTTTCGCCACTTGCTTGAGCAGCATGACCTGGGTTGACAGATATTTACGTTGATAAATCAACATCCGGCCAGCCAGGGCCTGATGCTGAAGGAAGGCACCATCGTTGATGTCACTACCCTCTCAGCTCCGAGTTCTAGCTGAAAACGATCAGGAAAACGTGATCCCGGACATGCATCAGACCTACAAGGAAAATCAGTGGTGTTTCGGTATAAAGCTGCACATTGGCGTGGATGATCAACTGGAGCTTATTCACTCAATCGATACGACGGCAGCGAATCAACACGATATTGCGAGCGCTGACAAGTTGTTGCATAGCAAGGATGCATAGTAAGAAGCGCCTGGTCAGCTGGCGAATTGCCATGCGCTCCGGAAAATGAAGAACCCTGCCGGAGGACTACAGTGTTGAGCACCGGCTTGAGCGACTCAAGGCGCAAGTGATGTCCTGGGCTAGCATCCGTTCTAGATAATAAAATAGCGTTTGGCTACACGATGGTGCACTACGGGGGACTGTACAAGAATACCCAGCGACTCTATCTGCTTGCAGGATTCAGCAACCTGCTGATAAGCCAACATTTGAGGTCAGCGTAGGACAAGTCAGTGCATGCTCTGCTTTTTCTGCAGAAGGTGCACTGAAATGGCGGTGGTTTACATGGAGTTCAGCTCGTTTCTGCATAAATAGGTTCTTGAATCACTCAGGACAGCCGCTTACCCAGAGGTAAGCGTGTTGTTCAGGCCATCCTTGAAAAAATTTGACCTTGCGCAGTCAGTACGCTAGGTTTGCTAGCTATTGTAACAAAGTGTTACCAATGTGATGGTTTGTGTTACATGTCATGGTTGCGAAGGATTTTTCTATTCAGCTAAAAGAGCAGTAGCTAATAGAGAGAACTGTATCATAAATGAGAATAAAACCACGAGCCTGGGTGGTGTTTTAACTTTTTTTGGAGTGGTGGGTTTATTAAAGATTTATTGTTTATGATTTTCTTTAAGATGGCTTTCTTCAAGGCGGCTTTGTGAGAGAAGTCGCGGTTATGATTCTGGAGTATTGTTTTCTATAAGTGATATTGAATAAAGTAAATGTGCGCTAATTATAATTTAAATAAATTTCATCCTTTCCTGGGTTACAGGGAGCAGGACTGTTCAGTCCTGAAGTCTATCGTTGCTTTCCGGTGAGCCAAGCGTCAGAGGTAATGTTATGAAGCAATTGGGAAAATTTTCTGGAATTGAACAGCGGGGCGTTTTGTCATTGCCTCGGCACAGTATGAATCATGAGTTTAAGCATCCTCTGATAACCCCCCCAGCAAAGGCAGCAATGCGGGGTGTTGATGCCTCCCTCTGGCTGCGCCGTGGAGTTGAAGCATGAATAACGTATTTCAATTGATCTGGAACAGCTCACTGGGCCGGTTTGTAGTGGCATCAGAGATCGCGCGAGTGCGCAGAAAATCAGCTATGCGTAGGGGTGTTTTAGGGGCGCTTGCTGCGACGAGGAATATTGCTGCCAGTTCTTCTGAAAGGTTTTTCACTTTCTCGGCGTTGGCGTCAGTACTGATTTTTCTGGGACTGTCTGCTGCGCAGCCAAGCTTTGCCTCCAAGTATGCCGTGCTGAATGGTTCTGGAGATGGCGTGAGGGTCGGCGATGGTACTGTTGCCAACGACGTTGGCCTTACCACTCTGTATTGGAATAATCCTAATGTGATCGGACTTGGATTGCCTATCGACTATTCCAATGACTTGACTATATTCGGCGCGGTGGCTATTGGCACTAATGCCGAAGCAAGGTCCAGAGCGTCTGTGGTTATTGGTGCCGGCTCGATAGCTGAGTCCTCACAGACTAATCACGGTGTTTCGACGGTGCTTGGTGCCTATTCCTATGCGGGAAGCAATAACAATGTGGTGCTTGGCAATCGAGGGGTGGCGACCGGCTGGGCCGCTATGGCAGTGGGGCGTGAGTCGGCGTCGCTTGGAAACAATGCTATCGCATTCGGCAATGTATCATCTGCGTTAGGTAATGGCTCGGTGGCTATGGGTCAGTCTTCGCTGGCGTCAGGTGCGCGAGCCATTGCAATTGGTTCAGCTGATACGTCCCGGGATCATACAACGGATAGTACCCAGGCACTAGGTATCGACTCGTTGGCCTTTGGTACTCGGTCGGTAGCCAGTCAGCAGGATGCAGTGGCATTTGGCCGCGATGCCGCAGCGTCAGGCATCCAATCGGTAGCAATCGGCACGACCGCCGAAGCTTCCGCCAATCAGGCCGTGGCAATCGGTAATGCCACGCAGGCGGCCTTCGAGGGTACTGCTATCGGTGGGCAGGCTACATCCACAGGAGAGAGCTCGGTCGCCATCGGTGTACTTTCCGATGCTCAAGGCAACAATTCCCTGGCGGTTGGTGGTCAGGCTGTTGCGGCAGGAATCGACAGTCTTGCCCTGGGGCGTGAGGCTTTCACGAGTGCAACTGCAACGAGCGGCATAGCAATCGGCAGTAATGCCGAAGCATCTGCTGAAAATGCTTTTGCCGCAGGTTCCGGCAGCCAGGCATCCGGTCCAAACTCCCTGGCTCTGGGCACCGGCGCCGTCGCCAGCGGCGAACAGTCCATCTCCATCGGTACCGGTAATACCGTGTCCGGAAATGGCTCTGGTGCGATCGGCGATCCGACCACGATCACCGGGGATGGCTCCTATTCGCTGGGCAACGACAACACCATTGCTGCCGATAATGCCGGTACTTTCGGGAATGACAACGTCCTCGACGCTGATGCCGATGGCAGCCGTATCATCGGTAATGGCAACGATGTCGATGTAGCGGATGCCTTCGTGATCGGTAATGGCGCGGATGTCACCGTGGCTGAGGGCGTGGCGCTGGGCAACGGTTCGATTGCCGATACCAGTGCGGGCGTTGCGGGTTATAACCCGGCCACGGGTGCCGCCGATGGCCTGGATGCGGGCATTGCCGCGACCCAGAGTACTACCGGGGCGCTGGCGGTGGGCGATGCCGGTGGCGGGGTGTTCCGTCAGATCACAGGAGTCGCGGCGGGAACCGAAGACAGTGACGCGGTCAATGTGGCGCAGTTGAAAGGTGTGGAGGATCTCGCCACTACCCCGCTGACTTTCGCGGGTGACAGCGGCAGCAACGTCGATCGTCAGCTTGGTGAGACCCTCAACGTCACTGGCGGTGCCGCGGGCACGTTGACCAGTGGCAATATCGGCGTGGTTGGTGATGGCACCGACACCCTCGAGCTGCAACTTGCCGAAGATATCGACCTTGGCACCAATGGCAGTGTTACTGCGGGCGACAGTCTGCTCGATACCGATGGCCTGACAGTAACCGACGGCACCACCACCACGGCGATGACGGCGGGTGGCGTGACCAGCGGCAATATCAACCTGGACGGCACCAGCAACGAGATCACCGGCCTGTCCAACACCACGCTCACCGATCCCAGCTTCGCGACGGAAGGCCGAGCGGCCACCGAGGAGCAGTTGGATCTGGTCAACCAGACCGCCAACACCGGCTGGAACCTGACCGCCGAGGGCGCCGATGGCACCAATGTGGCGCCGGGCGACACAGTGGATCTGAGCAACAGCGACGGCAACCTGGTGATCGCCAAGAACGCCACCGATGGTGCTCAGGAAGACGTGACCTTCGATCTGGCCGACGATGTGACGATCGGCAACAGTCTGACCATCAACAACGGCCCGACGATCAATGACAACGGCATCGACATGGGTGGTGACAAGATCACCAATGTCGGCGGGCCAACGAATGGGGGCGATGCAGTCAATCTCGACTACTTCAACGAGAACAAGGCTCACTACTACAGCGTCAATGATGGCGGCACCCAGGGCGGCAACTACGCCAACGATGGCGCCACTGGCATCAATGCGATTGCCTCGGGTGTGGATGCGTCGGCAACGGCGGATGGTGCCATCGCGATGGGCAGTGGTGCCGAAGCGTCCGCGCTTCGTGACGTCATGATCGGTGATGGTGCGGGTGACAATGCTGGCATCGGTGGTCGAGACAACATTGCTATCGGCGGATTTGCGGGCCAAGGGCGTGGAGATAGCGGCAGCTTCAATGTGGCCACCGGATTCATGGCAGGCCAGAACGTTACCGGCAACGGCAATGCCGCATACGGCCGTTCGGCGGGCCAGAACGTGGAAGGTAACAATAATCTCGCCCTTGGCACGGGTGCTGGACGTGGTACCGATCCCTCGCTTCGGCTAGAGGCTGACCGCACGGTATCCATTGGTAACGGGGCGCAGGCCTCGGCTGACGACGCCATCGCGATTGGCTCGGGCGCGCAGGCCAATGGTTTGCAGGCCATCAGCATTGGGACCGGGAACCAGGTGGATGGCGACAACTCCGGTGCGATCGGCGACCCGACCACGATCACCGGGAATGGCTCCTATTCGCTGGGCAACGACAACACCATTGCTGTCGATAATGCCGGTACTTTCGGGAATGACAACGTCCTCGACGCTGATGCCGATGGCAGCCGTATCATCGGTAATGGCAACGATGTCGATGTAGCGGATGCCTTCGTGATCGGTAATGGCGCGGATGTCACCGTGGCTGAGGGCGTGGCGCTGGGCAACGGTTCGATTGCCGATACCAGTGCGGGCGTTGCGGGTTATAACCCGGCCACGGGTGCCGCCGATGGCCTGGATGCGGGCATTGCCGCGACCCAGAGTACTACCGGGGCGCTGGCGGTGGGCGATGCCGGTGGCGGGGTGTTCCGTCAGATCACAGGAGTCGCGGCGGGAACCGAAGACAGTGACGCGGTCAATGTGGCGCAGTTGAAAGGTGTGGAGGATCTCGCCACTACCCCGCTGACTTTCGCGGGTGACAGCGGCAGCAACGTCGATCGTCAGCTTGGTGAGACCCTCAACGTCACTGGCGGTGCCGCGGGCACGTTGACCAGTGGCAATATCGGCGTGGTTGGTGATGGCACCGACACCCTCGAGCTGCAACTTGCCGAAGATATCGACCTTGGCACCAATGGCAGTGTTACTGCGGGCGACAGTCTGCTCGATACCGATGGCCTGACAGTAACCGACGGCACCACCACCACGGCGATGACGGCGGGTGGCGTGACCAGCGGCAATATCAACCTGGACGGCACCAGCAACGAGATCACCGGCCTGTCCAACACCACGCTCACCGATCCCAGCTTCGCGACGGAAGGCCGAGCGGCCACCGAGGAGCAGTTGGATCTGGTCAACCAGACCGCCAACACCGGCTGGAACCTGACCGCCGAGGGCGCCGATGGCACCAATGTGGCGCCGGGCGACACAGTGGATCTGAGCAACAGCGACGGCAACCTGGTGATCGCCAAGAACGCCACCGATGGTGCTCAGGAAGACGTGACCTTCGATCTGGCCGACGATGTGACGATCGGCAACAGTCTGACCATCAACAACGGCCCGACGATCAATGACAACGGCATCGACATGGGTGGTGACAAGATCACCAATGTCGGCGGGCCAACGAATGGGGGCGATGCAGTCAATCTCGACTACTTCAACGAGAACAAGGCTCACTACTATAGCGTCAATGATGGCGGTACCCAGGGAGGGAACTACGCCAACGATGGCGCCACCGGCATCAATGCCTTGGCGGCAGGCGTGGATGCAGAAGCTTCGGGGGAAAATAGTACGTCTGTGGGCTATGACAATAGCGTTGCTAGCACTGACAGTTCGGCCATCGGCCTGAGAAATACGGTTTCGGGAAGTTACCCGCTATCACCGCTCGTTCCAACTGAGAAAAACACTGTCGTAGGTGTTGATAATACGATTACCAACAGCACCAGAACCACGACGTTCGGTGGTGGAAATACCATTACCGGTTCAATATATATATCTTCCATCGGTGCCAACAATACGGTGGACGGCGGTACAGCTGTCGGGATTTATGGCATCGATAATGAGGTAACCAGCGGGTCGTTTGGGGTCAGTATCATGGGCGGTCAGAACGAGGTAGTGGGTTCCAGCAACTCGTTCATTGTCGGTAGAAGTAATACCGTTTCTGGCTCATCGGGTGACCTGGGGATCTTTGGTGCTGGCAACCAGGTGATCGCGAGCGACTCCCTCAGTGTCGTTGGCGATAACAACACGTTGGATACCGTTGGTGCCAATGGTCCTTCAGGGGTTCATGGCTCGGGTAACACGGCGACGGGCGCTTCCAGCTTCCGTTCGATAGGCAACGACAACAGTATCGGAGCGGATGGCGCCATGATTCTGGGTAATGCCACCTCGGTCAGCGCAGCGAACGGTGTGGCACTGGGGAGTGGTGCCAGCGTTAGTGCTGTCGATAGCGTGGCACTCGGTTCTGGTTCGGTAGCCGATGGCAGCACCTTGGGTAGTGCTGGGTATCAACCGTTTGATGCGGCGGGTAACCCGATTGCGGTGGCTGCGCCGACGGCTGCCAGTGAGATTTCCGTGGGGGATGCCGGTAGCGAGCGCCGTATTACCAATGTGGCCGCCGGCGCGGAAGACACTGATGCCGTTAACATCAGCCAGCTCCAGGCCGTTGAGCAATTGGCCAACACCGGCTGGAATCTGACCGCCGAGGGCGCCGATGGCACCAATGTGGCGCCGGGTGACACAGTGGATCTGAGCAACAGCGACGGCAACCTGGTGATCGCCAAGAACGCCACCGATGGTGCTGAGGAAGAGGTGACCTTCGATCTGGCCGATGACATCACGGTGGATAGCGTCACCGCAGGCGATAGCCTGCTCGATACCAACGGCCTGACGGTGGACGATGGCGCGGGCAATGTGGCGAGCACCACGGCCACCGGCACCACGGTCACCGACGGTACCACCACCACGGCGATGATGGCGGGAGGCCTGACCAGCGGCAATATCAACCTGGACGGCACCAGCGACGAGATCACCGGCCTGTCCAACACCGACTTGAGCGCCGGCGACTTCGCCACTGCGGGTCGTGCGGCCACCGAGGAGCAGTTGGATCTGGTCAACCAGACCGCCAACACCGGCTGGAACCTGACCGCCGAGGGCGCCGATGGCACCAATGTGGCGCCGGGCGACACGGTGGACTTGAGCAACAGCGACGGCAACCTGGTGATCGCCAAGAACGCCACCGATGGTGCTGAGGAAGAGGTGACCTTCGATCTGGCCGACGACATCACGGTGGATAGCGTCACCGCAGGCGATAGCCTGCTCGATACCAACGGCCTGACGGTGGACGATGGCGCGGGCAATGTGGCGAGCACCACGGCCACCGGCACCACGGTCACCGACGGTACCACCACCACGGCGATGATGGCGGGTGGCGTGACCAGCGGCAATATCAACCTGGACGGCACCAGCAACGAGATCACCGGCCTGTCCAACACTACGCTGACTGATCCCAGCTTCGCGACGGAAGGTCGTGCGGCCACCGAGGAGCAGCTGGATCTGGTCAACCAGACCGCCAACACCGGCTGGAACCTGACCGCCGAGGGCGCCGATGGCACCAATGTGGCGCCGGGCGACACAGTGGATCTGAGCAATACCGACGGCAACCTGGTGATCGCCAAGAACGCCACCGATGGTGCTGAGGAAGACGTGACCTTCGATCTGGCCGACGACATCACGGTGGATAGCGTCACCGCGGGCGACAGCCTGCTCGATACCAACGGCCTGACGGTGGACGATGGCACGGGCAATGTGGCGAGCACCACGGCCACCGGCACCACGGTCACCGACGGTACCACCACCACGGCGATGACGGCGGGAGGTCTGACCAGCGGCAATATCAACCTGGATGGCACCAGCAACGAGATCACCGGCCTGTCCAACACCACGCTCACCGATCCCGGCTTCGCGACGGAAGGTCGTGCGGCCACCGAGGAACAGTTGGATCTGGCCAATCAGAACCTGACCGATCAGGGGCTGAACTTCTCCGGCGACAGCGGTACCGATGTGCACCGCGATCTGGGGCAGACGCTTAACCTGAATGGCGGTGCGGATGCCAGCGGCAACACCAATATCCGCACGGTGGCCAATGGCACGGATGGGCTCGCGATCGTGATGACTGATCAGCCGACCTTCGGCGATGTGACGGTCAATACCGGTGGTGGTGGCACCATCAACGAGCTGAGCAACCTGACCTTCGACCCGGATAGCTTCACCTCCGGCCAGGCGGCCACCGAGGATCAGCTGGCCGCGGTCAGCGAGGTGGCCAACACCGGCTGGAACCTGACCGCCGAGGGCACCGATGGCACCAATGTGGCGCCGGGCGACACAGTGGATCTGAGCAATACCGACGGCAACCTGGTGATCGCCAAGAACGCCACCGATGGTGCTGAGGAAGAGGTGACCTTCGATCTGGCCGACGACATCACGGTGGATAGCGTCACCGCGGGCGACAGCCTGCTCGATACCAACGGCCTGACGGTGGACGATGGCACGGGCAATGTGGCGAGCACCACGGCCACCGGCACCACGGTCACCGACGGTACCACCACCACGGCGATGATGGCGGGTGGCGTGACCAGCGGCAATATCAATCTGGACGGCACCAGCGACGAGATCACCGGCCTGTCCAACACCACACTCACCGATCCCAGCTTCGCGACGGAAGGCCGAGCAGCCACCGAGGAGCAGTTGGATCTGGTCAATCAGAACCTGACCGATCAGGGGCTGAACTTCTCCGGCGACAGCGGTACCGATGTGCACCGCGATCTGGGGCAGACGCTTAACCTGAATGGCGGTGCGGATGCCAGCGGCAACACCAATATCAGCACGGTGGCCAATGGCACGGATGGGCTCGCGATCGTGATGACCGATCAGCCGACCTTCGGCGATGTGACGGTCAATACCGGGGGTGGCGGCACCATCAACGAGCTGAGCAACCTGACCTTCGACCCGGATAGCTTCACCTCCGGGCAGGCGGCCACCGAGGATCAGCTGGCCGCGGTCAGCGACGTGGCCAACACCGGTTGGAACCTGACCGCCGAGGGCGCCGATGGCACCAATGTGGCGCCGGGCGACACGGTGGATCTGAGCAACAGCGACGGCAACCTGGTGATCGCCAAGAACGCCACCGATGGTGCTGAGGAAGAGGTGACCTTCGATCTGGCTGACGACGTAACGATCAGCAACAGCCTGACCGTCGAGGGTGATACCACGGTCAATGGTGACACCATCGTCAATGGCGACACCTTCCTGGGCGACAACTTCTCGGTGGTCAACAACGAGGCGTACTACGACGGCCCGATCACCGACGAGACCCACATCGTCAACAAGCAGTATGTCGACGATCAAGGCGATGCCAGCGCGGGTGGAGGCTTTGGCCTGGCCGATGCCAGTGATGTCGAGGTCAAGGAGGACCTGGGCCAGACCATCAAGGTCTACGATCCGAATGGTGATATCACCACGACAGCGGACAACGCCAACGGCGAACTGCAGCTTGGCCTGTCCAGTGACCTGAGCGTAGGAGGGCCGGGTGCCGACGGCGCCGACGGTGAAGATGGCTACATCGGCATCGATGGCGCGGATGGCGAGACGGGGGTTGGCATCGACGGTTCGGACGGCTCCATCGGCCTGAGAGGGCCGGCCGGTACCGAGGGCCAGACGCCAGAATTGACCCTGCGTCCGACCATCGAGCCGGGCGATGTGGTGGCCGATGACACCGACGTGACGCGTTTGAGCTATGAAGATGGCGACGGCAACAACCACACCGTGGCGACGCTGGAGAATGATGGCCTGCGTTTCTCGGGCAACGACAACACCGGTACGGCTAACGGCCAGTACCTCACGCGTAATCTGAACGAGGAGCTGCCGATTATCGGTGGTGCACAGACGACGGGCGATTACTCCTCGGACAACATCAAGACGGTGGCGACCGAAGCGGGCGGCATCGAGGTGCGACTGGCCGATTCGCCGCAGTTCGGTAATGTGACCATCAACGACGGCGACACCGGCAGGATCACCGGCATCACGGCGGGCACTGAGGACAGCGATGCGGTCAATGTCAGCCAGCTCAACGACGTCAGCGAGGTGGCCAACACCGGCTGGAACCTGACCGCCGAGGGCGCCGATGGCACCAATGTGGCGCCGGGCGACACGGTGGATCTGAGCAACAGCGACGGCAACCTGGTGATCGCCAAGAATGCCACCGATGATGCTGAGGAAGAGGTGACCTTTGATCTCGCTGACGACGTAACGATCGGCAACAGCCTGACCGTCGAGGGTGATACCACGGTCAATGGTGACACCATCGTCAATGGCGACACCTTCCTGGGCGATAACTTCTCGGTGGTCAACAACGAGGCGTACTACGACGGCCCGATCACCGAAGAGACTCACATCGTCAACAAACAGTATGTCGACGATCAAGGCGATGCCAGCGCGGGTGGAGGCTTTGGGCTGGCCGATGCCAGTGATGTCGAGGTCAAGGAGGACCTGGGCCAGACCATCAAGATCTACGATCCGAATGGTGACATCACCACGACAGCGGACAACGCCAACGGCGAACTGCAGCTCGGCCTGTCCAGTGACCTGAGCGTAGGGGGACCGGGTGCCGACGGCGCCGACGGTGAAGATGGCTACATCGGCATCGATGGCGCGGATGGCGAGACGGGGGTTGGCATCGACGGTTCGGACGGCTCCATCGGCCTGAGAGGGCCGGCCGGCGCCGACGGCCAGACGCCAGAATTGACCCTGCGTCCGACCATCGAGCCGGGGGATGTGGTGGCCGATGACACCGACGTGACGCGTTTGAGCTATGAAGATGGCGACGGCAACAACCACACCGTGGCGACGCTGGAGAATGATGGCCTGCGTTTCTCGGGCAACGACAACACCGGTACGGCTAACGGCCAGTACCTCACGCGTAACCTGAACGAGGAGCTGCCGATTGTCGGCGGTGCACAGACGGCGGGCAATTACTCCTCGGACAACATCAATACGGTGGCGACCGAAGCGGGCGGCATCGAGGTGCAACTGGCCGATTCGCCGAAGTTCGGCAATGTGACCATCAACGACGGCGACACCGGCAGGATTACCGGCGTCACGGCGGGCACTGAGGACAACGATGCGGTCAACGTCAGTCAGCTCAACGACGTCAGCGAGGTGGCCAACACCGGCTGGAACCTGACTGCCGAGGGCGCCGATGGCACCAATGTGGCGCCGGGCAACACGGTGGACTTGAGCAACAGCGACGGCAACCTGGTGATCGCCAAGAATGCCACCGATGGTGCTGAGGAAGAGGTGACCTTCGATCTGGCTGACGACGTAACGATCGGCAACAGCCTGACCGTCGAGGGTGATACCACGGTCAATGGTGACACCATCGTCAATGGCGACACCTTCCTGGGCGATAACTTCTCGGTGGTCAACAACGAGGCGTACTACGACGGCCCGATCACCGACGAGACCCACATCGTCAACAAGCAGTATGTCGACGATCAAGGCGATGCCAGCGCGGGTGGAGGCTTTGGCCTGGCCGATGCCTCTGATGTCGAGGTCAAGGAGGACCTGGGCCAGACCATCAAGATCTACGATCCGAATGGTGACATCACCACGACAGCGGACAACGCCAACGGCGAACTGCAGCTCGGCCTGTCCAGTGACCTGAGCGTAGGGGGACCGGGTGCCGACGGCGCCGACGGTGAAGATGGCTACATCGGCATCGATGGCGCGGATGGCGAGACGGGGGTTGGCATCGACGGTTCGGACGGCTCCATCGGCCTGAGAGGGCCGGCCGGCGCCGACGGCCAGACGCCAGAATTGACCCTGCGTCCGACCATCGAGCCGGGGGATGTGGTGGCCGATGACACCGACGTGACGCGTTTGAGCTATGAAGATGGCGACGGCAACAACCACACCGTGGCGACGCTGGAGAATGATGGCCTGCGTTTCTCGGGCAACGACAACACCGGTACGGCTAACGGCCAGTACCTCACGCGTAATCTGAACGAGGAGCTGCCGATTGTCGGTGGTGCACAGACGACGGGCGATTACTCCTCGGACAACATCAAGACGGTGGCGACCGAAGCGGGCGGCATCGAGGTGCAACTGGCCGATTCGCCGCAGTTCGGCAATGTGACCATCAACGACGGCGACACCGGCAGGATTACCGGCGTCACGGCGGGCACTGAGGACAACGATGCGGTCAACGTCAGTCAGCTCAACGACGTCAGCGAGGTGGCCAACACCGGCTGGAACCTGACTGCCGAGGGCGCCGATGGCACCAATGTGGCGCCGGGCAACACGGTGGACTTGAGCAATACCGACGGCAACCTGGTGATCGCCAAGAACGCCACCGATGGTGCTGAGGAAGAGGTGACCTTTGATCTCGCTGACGACGTAACGATCGGCAACAGCCTGACCGTCGAGGGTGATACCACGGTCAATGGTGACACCATCGTCAATGGCGACACCTTCCTGGGCGACAACTTCTCGGTGGTCAACAACG
Source organism: Halomonas huangheensis (assembly GCF_001431725.1). Classification (NCBI taxonomy): domain Bacteria; kingdom Pseudomonadati; phylum Pseudomonadota; class Gammaproteobacteria; order Oceanospirillales; family Halomonadaceae; genus Halomonas; species Halomonas huangheensis. The sequence goes on from NZ_CP013106.1 coordinate 2,130,398, forward strand.
AGGCGTACTACGACGGCCCGATCACCGAAGAGACCCACATCGTCAACAAGCAGTATGTCGACGATCAAGGCGATGCCAGCGCGGGTGGAGGCTTTGGCCTGGCCGATGCCAGTGATGTCGAGGTCAAGGAGGACCTGGGCCAGACCATCAAGGTCTACGATCCGAATGGTGATATCACCACGACAGCGGACAACGCCAACGGCGAACTGCAGCTTGGCCTGTCCAGTGACCTGAGCGTAGGAGGGCCGGGTGCCGACGGCGCCGACGGTGAAGATGGCTACATCGGCATCGATGGCGCGGATGGCGAGACGGGGGTTGGCATCGACGGTTCGGACGGCTCCATCGGCCTGAGGGGGCCGGCCGGCGCCGACGGCCAGACGTCAGAATTGACCCTGCGTCCGACCATCGAGCCGGGCGATGTGGTGGCCGATGACACCGACGTGACGCGTTTGAGCTATGAAGATGGCGACGGCAACAACCACACCGTGGCGACGCTGGAGAATGATGGCCTGCGTTTCTCGGGCAACGACAACACCGGTACGGCTAACGGCCAGTACCTCACGCGTAATCTGAACGAGGAGCTGCCGATTATCGGTGGTGCACAGACGACGGGCGATTACTCCTCGGACAACATCAAGACGGTGGCGACCGAAGCAGGCGGCATCGAGGTGCAACTGGCCGATTCGCCGAAGTTCGGCGGCGTGACCATCAACGACGGCGACACCGGCAGGATCACCGGCGTCACGGCGGGCACTGAGGACAACGATGCGGTCAACGTCAGTCAGCTCAACGACGTCAGCGAGGTGGCCAACACCGGCTGGGAGCTGAGAGCCGGGAATGGGACGGCCAGCAACGTGGCACCGGGGGGGGAGGTCCATCTGGACAACGATGATGACAACCTGGATATCACCCGAGAGACCAGGGCGGACGGTGTCGAGCGCGTGAACTTCGCTCTGTCGGACAATGTGACGATCGCCAACAGCCTGACCGTCGAGGGTGATACCACGGTCAATGGCGACACCTTCCTGGGCGATAACTTCTCGGTGGTCAACAACGAGGCGTACTACGACGGCCCGATCACCGAAGAGACCCACATCGTCAACAAGCAGTATGTCGATGACGCCGGAAATGATCTGACCACCGCGGGTATGAATTTCTCGGGCAACGAGGGCGATAGCGTCCATCGTGACCTGGGCCAGACTCTGGCAGTGACCGGCGAGGCGAGTGCCGATGGCACCTTCAGTGGCACCAATCTGAAGACGGTGACCGATCCGGACACCGGTGCCATCCAACTGCAGATGGCGGATGCGCCGCAGTTCGGCGATGTGACCATCAACGACGGTGGCAGTGGCAAGATATCTGGGGTCGCTGATGGTGATATCAATGCAGCCAGCACCGATGCGGTGAATGGCAGTCAGCTGTGGGAAGCCCAGCAAGCCCTGGAAGGGGAGCAGGTGCACTACTACAGCGTCAACGACGGCGGCACCCAAAGTGGCAACTACGCCAACGACGGTGCGACAGGCGCGAACGCCATTGCCGCGGGGGTGGATGCTACAGCCACGGCTGATGGTGCCATCGCCATTGGCGCTGGTGCCACAGCCAGCGAAGCCGGCAGTGTAGCGCTCGGCGCTGCATCAACAACTGATGCAGTAGTCGGAACCGCCGGTACTACTATCGGAGGTCAGACTTATACCTTTGCCGGGGCTGCACCGATCGGCACGCTCAGCGTGGGCACCGCCGGTGCCGAACGCACTATTACTCACGTAGCGGCAGGGCGAATTTCGGCCGACAGCACCGATGCGGTAAATGGCAGTCAGCTGTATGCCACCAATCAGGCAGTGGAGAGTATCGATAACCGAGTGGGGGATGTCGAGGGAGACGTCAGTGTGCTTGGTGACCGAGTGACCAATGTCGAGGGTGATGTGAGTAACATCAGCAACGACCTTGGGGAGTTGGCCGATCAGGCGGTGAAGTACGATACCAACGACGACGGTAGCGTCAATTATGAATCGGTTACCCTGGCGGGTGGAGAAGGAACCACAATCACTAATCTGGCGGACGGTGAAGTGTCTGAAGGCAGTAGTGACGTGGTCAACGGCAGCCAGCTTTGGGCGGTTCAGAACCAGATCAACAACAGCCTCACAACAGGCGAGACAAAGTACTTCAAGGCCAACTCTGAAGCAGCGGCTGCGCGTGCTGAGGGTGCCGAGAGCGTGGCGATGGGGCCGGAGAGCGTGGCCGCTGGCGATAACAGCGTGGCAGTTGGCAACGGAGCTCGAGCCGAGAGCGACGGCGGGGTGGCCCTGGGGGCTGGCTCGCAGGCAACTCGCGAAGGGATGAATGGCGCAGAGGAAGCCTTCTCCAACGAATCTGTCGCCTCGACACAGGGTGCGGTTTCAGTGGGTAGTCAAGGCGGTGAGCGCCAGATCACCCATGTGGCGGGTGGTACTGAAGCCACGGATGCGGTCAACGTGCGCCAACTGAAATCGGTGCAGGCAGGCTCGGTGAACTATGATCGCCACTCGGACGGCAGCGTGGATTACAGTTCGGTGACGCTTGGTCAGAAAGGAACACCGACGCAGATCCATAACGTTGCGCCTGGCATCGCGCCGACTGATGCGGCTAACGTGGGACAGCTGCAGGAACTGAATCAGCAGTTCAGTCAGCAGTTCGGTAGTCTCAACAATCGTATCGATGATGTTGAAGACCAGGCCAACGCGGGTACGGCCAGTGCTCTTGCTGCTGCCTCTGTACCGCAAGCTTATCTGCCAGGCAAAAGCATGGTGGCGGCGGGGGCGGGCACCTATAACGGTGAATCAGCAATGGCCGTAGGGGTGTCTCGTCTTTCTGATAACGGACGTTGGGCAGTAAAGCTTAATGCCACAGGTGACACGCAGAGTAACTTTGGTGCCGGTGTCGGTGTGGGTTTCCACTGGTAATCGACTAGAGAGTGACTATGAAGTATCTAGATTATTGCAGAACGATACTGGTGTTGGGGGGAGTCGGCTTGTCGCTCTTGAGTCTACAAGGTTGTGTCACCAGTGGGCATACTGGGGGGGAGAGCCCCCCCCAGGCCGGAGACGAAGAGCAAGTGATCTTTCCTGACCCTGAAGATGCATGGATGGAAGAGGGGACCTACGTCAATATCGAGAATCTGCGCAAGATGCAGGCGGGGCTATCCAAGGACCAACTCTATGATCTGCTTGGGCGCCCGCACTTTTCCGAGGGACTGGTTGGTGTGCGTAAGTGGAACTATATCTTCCAGTTGCCCACGGGGAATGGCCATTACATGACCTGCCAGTATCAGGTGCAATTCGATGCTGACATGCTGGCCGAGCGCATGCATTGGCGTGAGTCGAGCTGTGCCGCCTTGCTTGAGCCCCAAGAGAGCGAGCCGACCCGAATGACACTATCTGCCGATACGCTTTTTGATTTCGATAGCGCCCAGTTATCGCATGAAGGGCAGCAGCGGGTAGCCGATCTGGCCGGGCGTATTCGTGACGACTTCGTCGAGCCCAGCGTCATGGTCGTAGGCCACACGGACCGATTGGGCAGCGATGCTTATAATCAGGCATTGTCTGAGCGGCGCGCTGCCACGGTCCGTTCAGCCCTGGTCAGTAATGGAATCGCACCAATGACAATGCAGAGTCGCGGTGTCGGTGAACGTCAGCCAGTGACGCATTGTGAGGGGGATCGGAGCACGCCAGGGCTGAAGGCTTGTTTACGACCCAATCGTCGTGTCGATGTTGAGGTGAGTGGCGAAGCGCGCTGAACAATGACACTTCTACCCACGGTTGGGAAAGGTTGGGTAAGCTGTAGTAATCATGCTCAATTATCATGCTATAGCTGCCATCCTGTGCAGCTATAGTCTAGATGAATAACCTTTTTATTCTAGAAGGCTTCAGGAATTCAGAAGGCCTCAAAATGCAGGGCTCAGGCACCGGTATACCGCGTTCGGACTGTGTCAGAATTTCCATGGTCCGGCTGTTGGGAGCACGAGATTTTCTATACAGAACCTTCTTGCATTCGGGGGTATGCAAAACCCAACTTTCAAGCACTCTGATGGCTCGGAGGCGGGAATGCTGACGCTGATGAGTACGTCTGTAGTTTATGGTTATTCCAGCAAGCTGGACGATATCCAGCCGAGGCGCTGCTGCTGGGGAACATAGACTTGAGTCCAACCATCTGTGCTGCCCAGGACATGGAGAGCATCTCCCCGCTGCACCTTGCTGATGACATCATGCTCGGTGGATGTGCCGGCACGAATGTTGGCGACGCGGGGCTTGACCTCCCTGGATTGCAAGTGTTCAAGGCTGGACGCTATGTTGCTTGCAGCCACCTCATTGCCTTGCTGGGCTGACATTGCAAACCAGAAAACCGCCCAGGCATGATTTCGGTCGACTCCCTTCCCACGCGCATACATCGCGCCAAGATTGTTCTGCGCGTAAGGGTCGCCGGCTCGAGCGGCTTCCTGGTACCAGCGGATGGCAGTGGAATGGTCCTGTTCAACGCCGAGGCCGTTTTCATATAGTGACCCAAGGTTGTTCTGGGCGGGAATGACATCTTGCTCGGCTGCGGCTTCGAGCCAACGTGCCGCTTCTGCTGCATCCTGTTCAACACCTCGACCATCAAGATAGAGTAGTGCCAATTGAAACTGTGCCTGAGCCTCACCTTGTTCTGCTGCACGCTTATACCAGTGGGCGGCTGTCCTGGGGCTGGCATTCGCACCGTTGCCGTTCAGAGACTGCTCGGCGAGCTTCATCTGAGAGGGGAGGTGGCCTAAGTCTGCTGCCAGTTGATACCACTTGTGGGCTTCCTCGAGGTTCCTGGTGGTGCCCTGACCGCGCTCATACATGGTGGCCAGCCGGAACTGGGAATCGGCATCACCTTGTTCGGCAGACTGTCTCCACTCATAGATAGCGGAGGCGAAATTGCCGCGCTGATATTCGTCGACACCTTGCTCGTATCCAGCTATGGACAGGGATGCGTGGAGGCCAACGAGACCGACCATGACTCGTTTCCAATACATGATTATTCCCTTCTATTCCGGCCCACAGGCGCCGCGAGTAAAGTCTGTAGAGTAAGATGCATTATATGGTGCCGATAGTGCCTGTGTACCTATCACGAAGATATCCATTTGGCGTCGTTATCGACTGGTTGTAGTTAGCAGCTATCGGCATCAGTCTACTGGCTGTCCTGAGTGGTATTCTGTGAGGAGTTTTCCTGCTGTGCCTCCATACCTGAAGCTGTGGACGTGCTGCCAGTTAGCATGTTGATTCGCTGATGAGTCATGACACACATGACACCGGCATCATTCGTGAAGATGGGGTAGTTGGTGTCACAGTAGAGAGCCGCGGTATTCAGGGTGTTGAAGGCACGAATATTTGGGTCGGGCTGTGTCAGTCGAGCCAGGAAGAGCTCACCTTCAGGGCATTCCATGGCTTGTTCATCTGTTGAAGCGATGCACAATCGAGATTGATCCACCGTTTGGGACCATGGAGCGTCGGAAAAACAGCCTGTCAACAGCAATGGAGTGCAGAGAAAAAGTATCGAGCATTGCAGTGTGCGTGTCATGTTGTAGTTGCCTATAGATTTGTGAGTTCCCGAAAGGGAGGGTGGTATTTCGTTACCGGACAAGGTGCGTAAGACAGATGATAGTACGATGTGTAAGTCGGTTGGTTTTCAGCTTGTCGTTGAAAGCTCTTTATGGCCAAGGTACATACATCCAACCCATTGGGTCTCCCGTTTCTGTCATTCCAGGAAGGCTATGTAATAGGTGTTTTCAAGTTATCATGCCTTTGATAGCGGCGTCTCTCTGCACCTTGATAAGAGTCATGGCGGGCTCTTTAGTTGCTGCCCGAGATTTTAGTCTCTCGTCTAACCAATTTACCAATACTCACCCACGTGTCACTAGAAAAAGTACGCCAGATAATTGTGTAAGGATCCCCTCCTGATTCTGCACATCCACCCAGTCAATGTAAGTTGTGCTTGGGTGCTACTCAGTCTGGAGACTGATGTGGTCGTTTTCGTGGTCGTCCCTGAATTATTGTAGTTCTTTAGCTGTGGCTCCTGATGTGTAGTATGGGATTTCGTGATCGGTCAATATCCTGGGCTGGAAATTTGAACCGATGAAGCCACATGTGCTCCGCAGGGGTGTCGTGAAATCTTGTGCAAGACGTCACCTGTGTAAGGCTTCATCAGCCTCCAATCGCGCCCTGCCTGGCTCGCTAGTTCTTATGCCGAAGGATAAGTGCGCCCTCTTCAGTATGGTTTCCAATGCTCGAATTGATATTGATCACATGGCGACCCGGCTCGGGGGACGGTAATACAGCGTTCGCCGGGCAGCCACCGCCACCGCATTGCTAACTGCTCTGGCATCCCGAAGATCAGTTGTGGATCCAGACGCCGTAGGCCTATTGAAACTTAAGAAAAATTTAATCTTCTTTGACTATCCATGTTACTAAATGTGTTTTATTGTGGCAATGTTGTTATTGGCTGTGTGCTGAATGACGCTTTTTGTGCCTGAAAGACACATGGAGAGTATTCAGGGCGAGAGCAGAGGCGGAAATAGTAGCTGGAGTGAGAATCCGCGCCTGGATAGGAGGTGTCGTACTGGCTGCAAGCGCAGCATGGGCATCGGAAAGACATCAGTTTGATGTTGTCGGCCCAGTGTATCGGCACTAGTTTCTAATAATAGCCATATCGGCAAATGATAATATCAAGAGAACGCATATGAACCCTGAACTGCAAGGAGCAAGGTATTCGGTCCTGAAGCCTATCGTCGCAGCAGTGGCTGTTGGATCGATGATGGCAGTAGTCGCTGTGGCACATGCGCAGACACAAGCTCAGGGCCAGGCCCAAGGGACTCTTCCGCCAGGCACATCGTCGCCGGGTGCGACGACATTGCGTGATGTGGTAGAGCAGACCATCAATACCAACCCTGAAGTGCTTGCTGCCTGGAACGGCTTTCAAGCGTCCGGGTACGATTCGCGCGTGGCGTTTGGTGGCTTCCTGCCGTCGGTAGATGTCAGTGGTGGTGTTGGTCTGGAAAGTCGCGAAAACGACGGTCTTGGCAGTTATGACACCGACTATGCAGAAGTGTCTTTAACGCAAATGCTCTACGATGGCTTTGCCACCGCCAACGAGGTCGAGCGTCTCGATCGTGCCGAACTGGTGAGCTATTACGAGTTGCTGGGTGCCAGTCAGAATGCAGCCCTTGAGGCGACAGGGGCCTATCTCGATGTACAGCGCTATCGTCAGTTGGTTGGCCTGGCTCAGGAAAACTACCAGAAACACCTTACTGTCTTTCAACAAATCGAAGCTCGTGCCTTGTCGGGTGCCGGGCGTCGAGTTGACCTGGAACAGATTTCCGGGCGACTTGCTCTTGCAGAGTCCAACCTGATTACTGAAGCGTCCAACCTGCATGATGTGTCTGCACGCTTCCAGCGTCTGGTCGGTGAGCTACCGCCGCAGTCGCTGGCTGAGACTCCAGATCTCTCCACGAATCTACCAGGTGATGTGTCCGAGGCACTGCGCCTGGCCTACGAAGGTAACCCGGACTTTCATGCTGCAATAGAGAACATCGAGGCGTCTCGTGCGGCGCGCGAAGGTACCAGGGCTGCGTTTCAGCCGCGACTTGATCTGGTCGGTCGTGCCGGACGGTATCGGGACGGTGACAATGACGACGCACCTCCCGGCAGCGAACCAGAATCACATGAGGATCGCAGCAGTATCGAATTGGTTGCGAGTATGAATCTGTACCGTGGCGGCAGCGATCTTGCGTCCTTCCGTGCAGCCAGTGAGCGCGTTGAACAATCCGTCAATCTGCGCGACAAGGCTTGTGTTGACATCCGGCAGACCACCTCCATTGCCTACAACGACACCAGGCGCTTGCGGGACCAGCTCTCGTATCTCAATGAGCATCAACTGACCACTGACCGCGTACGACGCGCCTACAAGCAGCAATTCGATATCGGCCAACGCTCGTTGCTCGATTTGTTGGACATCGAGAATGAGTACTTCGAAGCCAGTCGCGCATACGCCAACGCACAGTACGATGTGGCGCTGGCCGATGCTCGCACTCTGGCCGCCATGGGAGACCTCCTCGAGGTACTGGATGTGCGCAAGAAGGGATTGCCATCCCTATCTGACCTCGGTAGTGACGGCGTAGAAATTTCGCCGGAGACGATCTGTCCTGCCATGGGGGCTCGGGCCTATACGGTCGAGGAACTGACCGGTAATACCCGTGCGCCGGATGTTGTGCTGTCTTCCGATACTCTGTTCGATGTGAATAGCTACGTGCTCAGCCCTGGCGCAATGGGGGAGCTGGAAGCGCTCGCTGGCCGTATTCGTTCCCGCTCTGACCTGGAACGAGTGTTCATTGCCGGCCATGCCGACATCACCGGGTCGGACGCTATCAATGATCCCTTGTCACGTAACCGAGCTGCTGCGGTGGGTGAGTACCTGGTTAGTCAGGGCGTGGATGCTTCGCTTATCGAGTCACGTGGTTATGGCTCCCATCGTCCGACTGCAAGCAATGATACCGAACAGGGACGACGTCAGAATCGCCGTGTCGAGATTACCCTGGAGCGAACAGGGGAGAACCTTGATCTCAGCATGAAGGGAAATGCCGGTAGTGACCCTGTGTCGTTGATCTGGGCGGAGACGAGTTCACGTCAGCCTGCCTTAGGTTGAGGTGTAAGACATCAGCTACCTCGGAGTGCCTCCGAGGTAGCTGATAGCTTTTGATGCTGCTGATTGCGTTGAGCAATTTCTCAGCGACTATGGTTGCCAATAACCAGGGTTTACTGCGACCAGGGTTCCGATAGAGAGGTGAGCGTGGAGCACTCTGATGTCGAGCAACACGACGTTCCAACGTCGACCGAGACGGAATCGGAGCACGTTGATGGTACAACCTCGTCGGTAAAGGATGAGCTGTTGGCATCATTGTTGACCGTTGCACACATCCACGACCATGACGTGAGTGCGGATTCCTTGACGGCTGGCTTGCCACTCGATGAAGGCTCACTAACGCCCAGTGTCTTTCCGCGAGCCGCTGAGCGAGCAGGTTTAACGGCGCGACTGGTGAAGTCGGGAATTGTTCGTCTCAACCCGGCGTTGTTTCCTGTTGTGTTGTTACTGGAAGCGGGCCGGACCTGCGTACTTCTCGACCTGGACCTACGTCAGCGCCAGGCGCGAGTGGTCTTTCCCGATCTTGGGCATGCCGATACCGAGGTATCGCTGGATGAGTTGCAGCAGCGTTACAGCGGTAGTGCGATTTATGTCCGTCCTCGCTTCCGGTTCGACGCGCGTAGCGACGATGTAAAGCGTGACACCTCACGTCATTGGTTCTGGGGTGTCATTCGTGAGAACCGGCGTTTGTACCGGGATGTGATTCTCGGCTCGGTAGCGATCAATCTGTTCGCTCTGGCGATGCCGTTGTTTGTTCTCAATATCTATGACCGGGTTGTTCCCAACCATGCCACCGAAACACTATGGGTGTTGTCGATTGGTGTGTTTGTGGTGCTGTGTTTTGATCTCGTATTGCGCCTGATGCGCTCAAGCTTTGTCGATCTCGCGGCAAGCCGCGCCGACGTCAAACTCTCGTCGAAGATCATGGCGCGTGTATTGGGCATGCGAATGGAAGCTCGACCTCAGTCCACGGGCTCCTTTGTGGCGATGCTGCAGTCCTTTGAGTCAGTACGTTCGTTCATTGGTTCGGCAACGGTCATCGCCATGGTGGACCTGCCTTTTGTGCTGATGTTTGTAGCGATCATCGGGATTATCGGGCCAGCACTGATCATACCTCTGGTAGCGGGGATCATCTTCATTCTGCTGTACGCGCTGGCGGCTCAGGGAAAATTGCATGACCTATCTGAAACAACGCTCAAGGTAAGTGCGCAGCGCAATGCGACGCTGGTTGAGTCAGTTGCTCAGTTGGAGACGGTCAAGGCACTGCGTGGAGAGAGTCGCGTGCAGGGCTCCTGGGAGCAGGCCAGTGCCTTTCTTTCCCGCACCGGTGCGCAACTGAAGTTTCTGGGGTCTTCGGTCACCAGTATTGCCCAATGGGTTCAACATACGGTGGGCGTCTGTGTGATCTTGATTGGTGTCTATCTCATTGTGGATGGCAGTTTGACTCAAGGTGGGCTGATTGCTGCCTATATGTTGTCCTCGCGTGCATTGGCACCCATTAGCCAGGCGGCGGCTCTGCTTGCGCAGTACCACCAGTCATCGACGGCACTTGAATCGCTCAATCGGGTCATGGAGTTGCCGGTGGAGCGTTCGGAAACGGGCTATATCGATCGGCCGGTCATCAAGGGTGAGGTCAAATTCGACAAGGTTAACTTTCGGTATCCGCAGGCCGAGAACGATAGCTTGCGAGATGTCTCGATGACCATCCAGGCAGGGCAGAAAGTGGCGATTCTGGGGCGTGTCGGGTGCGGCAAGAGCACCTTGCAGAAACTGTTGCTGGGCTTCTATCAGCCGACGTCCGGTGCGGTGATGGTCGACGACATCGATATCAGGCAGTTCGATCCGTTGCAGCTGCGTCGTCACATTGGCTATGTGCCTCAGGATGTACAGCTGCTGTATGGCTCACTCAAGGACAACATTATCGCAGGCGGCGGTAGTGAGGGTGTTGATGACGAACTTCTATTGACGGCGATTCGCGTCAGTGGGCTGGAGCCCCTGATCAGCAGTCACCCTCAGGGCATCGAGCTTCAGGTTGGTGAGGGCGGACAGATGCTCTCTGGCGGCCAGCGTCAGGCGGTGGCGATTGCTCGCGCGATTGTCCACGACCCGGCGATCCTGCTGCTCGATGAGCCGACCAGTGCCATGGATCATGCCAGTGAAGAGGCCTTCAAACGTAGCCTGAGCGAATACGCTCCCGGTAAAACGCTGGTGGTAGTGACTCACCGCACCTCGCTGCTGTCGCTCGTCGACCGCATCGTGGTTATCGATTCCGGCAAGATTGTTGCTGATGGTGATCGTGATGGTGTGATGGAAGCGCTGCGTAAGGGACAGATCGGGAGGGCCAGCTGATGGCGAGCAAGAGTGCAGAACAGCGTGGCTTCGAGGGTGTTGGCAAGGTATCACGGAAGGGCAGTAAGGTCTTCCGGCCTTTCATCGACCGCATCTTCGCTCGGCGTGTCAGCGGCGCTCATTTGAACCGAGATTGGGCCAGCGATACCGATTGGGCGCGTATGCAGCAGGATCCGCTGCGTGCGCGTCTGATGCTGTACACGGTGCTGGTGGCGATGGTGGTGCTTATTGTCTGGGCGTGTTTTGCGCCGGTGGACGAGGTCACGCGTGGGGTCGGTAGCGTGATTCCGTCCACTCAGTTGCAGCGTGTACAGAGTTTTGATGGCGGTGTGGTTGACGAGATTCTCGTTCATGAAGGCGACGCTGTGGAAGCTGGACAATTGCTGATGCGCATCGATTCGACACGATTCCTGTCAACCTTCAACGAGAATCGTGTTCAGGCGGAAGCGCTGGAGGCCAGGGCGGAACGCCTGCGTGCATTGGCAACAGGCACCCAGTTTCAACCCCTGGATGATTTGATACAGCGCGCGCCGAAGATAGTTGAGCGTGAACGAGATCTCTATAACAGCAGTATGGAGACACTCGACGAGCAACGTCAGATCCTGCGGGAGCGTCTCGAACAGCGTCGCGCTGAGCTCAACGAGGCAATTTCCAGACGCGATACAGCTGGTCGGGAGTTGGGAATGGCCAGTCAGGAACTCAATATGACACGGCCATTGCTGCAGTCTGGCGCAGTGTCCGAAGTCGAGATTCTGCGTTTGCAGCGTGACGTCTCGCGTGCCAGTGGTGAACGTAACCAGGCGGCGGCGCAAGTGTCTCGGTTGGAGTCGGCTATTGATGAGGCTGAGGGTGAGTTGCGGGAAGTGGACTCTCAGGCACGCACGGAATGGCGGCAGGAATTGACGGCGACGCTCGGAGAGTTGGCAGCGCTCGATGAGTCGAGTTCAGGTTTGCAGGATCGAGTTCGTCTGGCGGAAATCCGCTCTCCAGTGGATGGCCTGGTACAGCGCTTGACCATCAATACGTTGGGTGGGGTTGTGCAGCCTGGACAGGAGGTGGTCGAGATCGTACCGACGGACGATACTCTGGTCGTCGAAGCGAGAATTGCTCCTCAGGATATTGCTTTTCTGCGTCCCGGCCTGCCGGCGACCATAAAGCTCACGGCCTATGACTTTTCGATCTACGGCGGATTGTCGGCGCAACTCGAACATATCAGCGCTTCAACGACCACGGACGAAGAAGGAAATACCTTCTATCGCGTTCGAGTACGGACGGTGGAGAGTGAAGAGGAGACGGTAAAGGAAGCCTTGGATGTCATTCCGGGTATGACCGCTCAGGTGGATATCCTGACGGGCAAGCGCACCGTGATGCAATTCCTGCTCAAACCGGTGTTGAGGGCTTGGAGTAACGCGTTGGGAGAGCGCTGAATGGGTCGATTCCTTATCTATCAGGGCAGGAGTGAAGTGCCAGATTGGTCATTAGCCTTCCCTGAGATACAGGTGGTAACGCCGCAGTCGGTTGTTGAGCAGGTTGAAAAGGGAGACCTGGTCTGGGTAGTGGTCGAGAAGGGCGACTGGAGTGCCCTGTGTTCCAGGTTGAGCTCCGTGGGAGTGTTGGTTGCTGTGATGTCGTTCAACCCCGATTCTGCAGAAGCTTACAAGGCATTCAATTCAGGTGCCCGCGGTTACGTTCATGCACTTTCGTCCCCGGAGGTGCTGCGACAGGTTGATATCGTGGTATGCAATCAGGGGTACTGGGTCTGGCACGAGTTGATGGATAGCCTGGTGGGAGGGGTGTTCAAGGCCTTTGGTGGCGCTGATGGGGTACAGGATGACGTTTTGAAGGAGCTCACGGAACGAGAGCGTGATGTTGCGTTGTCGGTTGTCGAGGGGCGCAGCAACAAGGCTGTTGCACGGGAACTTGGCATCACCGAACGTACGGTAAAGGCGCATCTTGGCGCGACCTTTCGCAAGCTTGGCGTCAAGGATCGGATGCAGCTGATTCTGCGTCTGCGTTCTTCGCGTGAGCAATGAAATGCGGTGAATGTTCAGAACTGATTGCCCGGACAGCAAACGGCCCTGTGTTGATACAGGGCCGTTTGCTGTCCGGGGCGACGAATCAGGGGTCAGGCGCTCTGAAGGCTCGCATCATGCTGTTTGGCACTGCTCGCGAGATTGGCGACCATGGCACTGACCATGCGACTGGAGTGGTCTGCAGCCCTGTCGAGGAACTCCTCAAACGACAAGTGGTTGTCCCCCTGGCCGGCGATATCCGAGAGTGCGCGAATTACGACGAATGGACAGCCATACAGGTGACAGGTCTGGGCGATAGCGGCGGCTTCCATCTCTGCTGCCAGCATGGTCGGAAAGCGACTGCGCGTTTGCGAGACGAGATCCGGGCAGGCCATGAACACATCACCAGTCGCGATCAACCCTTCTACCACCCTGACTTCATTCATCGCTTCAATGCACTCGCGGGCGACTCTGACCAGTCGTTCATCCGGCAGGTAGGCTGCTGGCATGTTCGGCACCTGGCCGTGCTCATAGCCGAACACCACGGCGTCAACATCGTGATGACGCACTTCGCTGGAGACGACGATGTCGCCAATGTTCAGGCCCTCACCGAAGCCTCCGGCCGATCCCGTGTTGATGATCGCCTGAGGCTGGTAATTGTCCAGCAGCAGGGTGGCGCCAATGGCGGCATTGACCTTGCCGATGCCGGATTGCAGAAGAATCACCTCAACACCGTGCAGGCGGCCAACATGGAAGGTCGAGCCGACGTGAGTGCGAGTGATGACGTCTTCCATCTGGCTGGCCAGCTGAGCCACTTCCTGGCTCATGGCGCCAATGATGCCGATACGTTTGATCAACTGCAGGGTCTCCTGAATGTCTCGAGGCAGTGCGGGATTACACAAGTGGTGTTCGGTGTCAGAACGCTGTGCGAGACACCGAGCCGGGCCGGGGTATAGGTTCAGACAAGAGACTCAGGCAAAAACCTGGTCCCACTCGCCACGCTTGGCGAGCAACTGGCGCGCCAGTTGTTGGGCCCCTTCGAGACTGTGGCTGGCTGCCCAGCCGCACTGTACTTCATTGCATGCCGGCACGTCGGTGGCGGTGAGCACGTCCTCGAGAGTGTTCGCGATCAGGCGCAGAACATCGTCATAGTCATCATGGTTGATCATGGCGACATAGAAGCCGGTCTGGCAGCCCATCGGGCTGATGTCGACCACCTTGTCGGAGTGGTTGCGCGACAATTCAGCCATCAGATGCTCAAGTGAGTGCAGCGCCGGCATTTCCATGTGTTCTTTATTCGGCTGACAGATGCGCAGGTCGTACTTGTGGATGCGGTCGCCGTTCTCGCCGGTCTTGATATCTGCCAGGCGAACATAGGGAGCTTTCACCTTGGTGTGATCCAGGTTGAAGCTTTCTACGTTCATTTTCTTGTCACTCATGATGAAACCTCGCGAGACACTGGTGAGAGTGGGAAGGGGCGCCATTCTACTCAATGACGCCGCTTATCGCATCTACTGTGGTTCTCTCCATGGGGCGCTACTGGAGTTTGTCAGGACAGATGCTGTTCGGCGTCATGAATCTCTGCGGCCATCAGAGTATTCTCGAGTAGGCAGGCGACGGTCATCGGTCCGACTCCTCCGGGCACCGGTGTGATATAGCTGGCTCGCTCGGCAGCGGTATTGAAATCGACATCGCCCACCAGACGGCCATCATTCTGACGGTTGATGCCTACATCGATAACGATGGCGTCGTCGCGCACCCATTCTCCTTTCACCAGGCCGGGCTTGCCCACTGCCACGACCAGCAGTTCCGCGCGGCGGACGTGTTCCTCCAGGTCGCGTGTAAAGCGATGGCATACCGTTGTGGTGCAGCCGGCCAGCATCAGCTCGAGCGCCATTGGACGGCCGACGATGTTCGAGGCGCCCACTACAGTGGCATTGAGGCCGCGAACGGAAATGCCGCTGTGCTGCAGCATTGTAATCACTCCCTTGGGAGTGCAGGGGCGCAGTAGCGGCAAGCGTTGGGCGAGACGACCAAGGTTGTAGGGATGAAAGCCATCAACATCCTTGTTGGGTAGGATGCGCTCGAGAATCGGGCGAGGGTCGAGATGTTCAGGGAGTGGTAGCTGTACCAGAATGCCGTCGATGGCGGGGTCGGCATTGAGCTGATCGACCATCGTCTCCAGTTCCTGCTGGGTGGTAGTGGCGGGAAGCGTGTGCTTGACCGATGCAATCCCGGCTTCTTCGCAGGCCTTATGTTTATTGCGTACATAAACCTCGGATGCCGGGTCCTCGCCAACCAGTACCACGGCCAGCCCGGGGACACGTGCTCCGGCGTCGCGTCTCGCCTGAACCTGGCGCGCGACTTGCTGGCGGACGGAGGCGGCAATCGATTTGCCATCGATCAGTTGGGCGGTCATTGGCTTCCCTCGACAATGTCGGTAGTTCAGAAAATAGGTACAGGAAAAATTGGCCGGGAGATTTTCGCATGAGCGCAGGCTCAGGCAAAGGGCAACCGGTAAAAGCCACGCAGGTGTGAGGTGCGGAAAGGTTGGCGCGGGTTTGCGCTGCAAGCAGTGCTTCTATCTGTAAGCAGTGCTTCTATCTGTAAGCTGTGAGGAGTTGCCGGACGATCTCGGAGTTCGCTCCCTTCCCGCTAACCTCGGGCTGGAACAAACAAATTTCCTCATGTGCTTGACTCCAGGGCAAACTTCCGTAGAATACGCAGCGCTTGGCAAGGCCAGTAAGCGGTTGGCCAGGTAGTGCAGCAAGCCGGCGGGGTGTAGCGCAGTCTGGTAGCGCGCCTGCTTTGGGAGCAGGATGTCGGGGGTTCGAATCCCTCCACCCCGACCACAACTTGTTGTTTGGTCAGGATAAAATCTGATCTGGAGTTGTGGTCAGGCGTTCGGTTTTGTAGAATGCGCCCATAGCTCAACCGGATAGAGCAACGGCCTTCTAAGCCGTAGGTTGCAGGTTCGAGTCCTGCTGGGCGCGCCATGCAATGGTGTGCGGCAGGCCGGGCTAATCACAGGCACTGATATGGTGGATGTAGCTCAGTGGTAGAGCCCCGGATTGTGGCTCCGGTGGTCGTGGGTTCGATCCCCATCATCCACCCCATTCATTGTCCTGTGTCAGATTTTCAGGTGTTACCTGAGGTTATGGTGGATGTAGCTCAGTGGTAGAGCCCCGGATTGTGGCTCCGGTGGTCGTGGGTTCGATCCCCATCATCCACCCCATTTCCTCTTCCCTTCTGTAAGACCCTCTTTTTTGTCGATATTCCACCGTTGCACCATTTCGTGCGTTGGGTATGCTATTTGGCATCGCTCCGGTGTTTTTGCTTTCCTGGAATCCCTGTTTGATTGATGCTGTATTGCTCGGGTTTTGCATCCGGGCCTTGTAATATTCAATCGTGCCCCCATGTTCCGCGGTATGGCGCTTGCCAGTGCCCCGCAGGATTCTTAAAATCACCCTTTTGGTGTTTTCACGTCTTTCCAGTACGCCCTAGTCGGTAGAGGATTATTCATGCAAGTTTCCGTCGATACGACCTCCCAGATCGAACGCCGCATCAATGTACAAGTGCCGGCCGCCGAGATCGATGAGGCCGTAGCCACCCGGCTCCAGGAAGCCGCCAAAAACGTCCGTCTCGACGGCTTCCGCAAGGGCAGGGTGCCTATGTCGGTGGTTCGTCAGCGTTACGGTAGCGAAGTGCGCAATGAGGTTGTTGGCGAGGTGATGCGTGAGCGCTACGTGCGTGCCATCACTGATGAAGCCCTCAATCCTGCCGGCTACCCGCAGATCGAGGCAACCGTCAACGAAGCGGGCAAGGACCTGGAGTTCACCGCGATTCTGGAGATCTACCCAGAGGTGGAGCTGGCTTCCATTGAAGGCACTGAAGTCGAGCGTCCTGTGACTGAAATCGGCGATGCCGATGTCGAGGAAATGATCGAGACACTGCGCAAGCAGAATGCTTCCTGGCAGGAAGTCGAGCGTGCCGCTGAAGATGGTGATCAGGTCAACATCGATTTCCAGGGGTTCCTGGGCGATGAGCCGTTTGAAGGTGGCAGTGCCGAAGGTCACGATCTGGTGCTGGGCTCCAACAGCTTTATCCCCGGTTTCGAGGAACAGCTGATTGGCGCTTCTGCCGGTGATGACAAGGAAATCAAGGTTACCTTCCCTGAGGACTACCAGGCCGAGCAGCTTGCTGGTCAAGAAGCGACTTTCAAGGTCAAGGTCCATGCGATCAAGGGCCAGCAGTTGCCTGAAATCGACGAGGACTTCATCAGCAAGTTCGGCGTTGAAGCTGGCGATGTTGACGCTTTCCGTGCAGAAATTCGCAAGAACATGACTCGTGAAGCTGCTCAGGCCGTTGAGAATCGCGTCAAGCAGCAGGTGCTCGAGGCGTTGAAAAATGCCAATGACATCCCGGTTCCGCAAGCGCTGATTCAGCAGGAAACCGATGGCCTCAAGCGTCAGGCGGCTCAGCAGTTTGGTCTTGGCGAGGACTTCGACGTCAGCCAATTGCCCAACGAGCTGTTCGCTGAGCAGGCCCGTAGCCGCGTGCAGGTTGGCCTGTTGCTGGCTGAAGTCATCAAGTCCAACGAGTTGGACGCCAGTGATGACGAGATCAAGGCGCGTGTTGAGCAACTCGCTGAGCAGTATCAGCAGCCTGAGCAGGTTGTTGAGTATTATATGAGTAACGAGCAGATGAAGACCCAGGTCAAATCTGCGCTGCTCGAAGAAAAGGCGGTAGAGAAGCTGCTCGAGCAGGCTACCGTCAAGGACGTGGAAATGTCCTATCAGGACGCACTGGCTGCTGCGCAGCAGCAGTCGGGTGATGAGGCCGAAGAGGAAGATGGCGACGAAGCCTGATCTGACTCAGGGCTGGTCGAGTGACCAGCCCCTTGTTTCTTCCCCACTCACCGCAAGCAAGGACATCTCCCATGAGCAATGAATTCGATATTCGCGCCGCAGGTGGTCTGGTGCCCATGGTGGTCGAGCAGAGCGCCCGCGGCGAGCGCGCCTATGACATCTACTCCAGGTTGCTGAAGGAACGTGTCATCTTCCTCGTTGGCCCGGTGGAAGATTACATGGCGAATCTGCTGGTGGCGCAGCTGCTGTTTCTTGAGTCCGAGAACCCGGATAAAGATATCCACCTCTATATCAACTCCCCCGGTGGTGCGGTGACTGCTGGCATGGCGATCTATGACACCATGCAGTTCATCAAACCTGATGTCTCGACACTGTGTATCGGTCAGGCTGCCAGCATGGGAGCCTTGTTGTTGGCAGGGGGCGCGGCAGGCAAGCGTTACTGTGTGCCCAACTCGCGGATGATGATTCACCAGCCCCTCGGCGGCTACCAGGGGCAGGCAAGTGATATCGAGATTCACACCCGTGAAATCCTCGGTATCCGCGAGAAGCTCAATCATATTCTGGCTCAGCATACTGGTCAGGATATCGAGACCATCGCTCGAGATACCGATCGTGACAACTTCATGAGCGGTGCTCAGGCGGCGGAATATGGCTTGATCGATGCGGTGCTGGATAAGCGTCCGGCATCCTGATAGCGTGGTATATCCCACGCGATGATTACCGATTACCCGGTGGCCCCTCAGGGGCCACCGCTGCCAGAGAGGTACGCGAATGGCCGACGGCAAAGGCAAGGACGATAATGGCAAGCTGCTGTATTGCTCGTTCTGTGGCAAGAACCAGAACGAAGTACGCAAGCTGATTGCCGGTCCGTCCGTATATATCTGCGACGAGTGTGTCGACCTGTGCAATGACATCATTCGCGAGGAAGTTCTCGATGCCGATGCCGAGAGCGATGAGGAGCGTCTGCCTGTTCCGCGCGAGATTCGGCACACCCTGGATGATTATGTGATCGGTCAGGACCGCGCCAAGATGGTGCTGTCCGTTGCGGTCTACAATCACTACAAGCGCCTGCGTCACAGTAGCAAGGACGATGTCGAACTCGGCAAGTCCAATATTCTGCTGATTGGCCCGACGGGTAGCGGTAAAACGCTGCTGGCCGAAACATTGGCGCGCTTGCTCAATGTTCCCTTCACCATTGCTGATGCCACCACGCTGACTGAAGCGGGTTATGTCGGTGAGGATGTCGAGAACATCATCCAGAAGTTGCTGCAGAAGTGTGACTATGATGTCGACAAGGCCGAGCGAGGCATCGTCTACATCGATGAGATCGACAAGATCTCGCGCAAGTCAGACAATCCCTCGATTACCCGGGATGTTTCCGGTGAGGGTGTGCAGCAGGCACTGCTGAAGCTGATCGAAGGGACCACCGCTTCGGTTCCGCCTCAGGGTGGTCGCAAGCATCCGCAGCAGGAGTTCCTGCAGGTCGACACCGGCAATATCCTGTTCATCGTCGGTGGCGCTTTCGCCGGGCTGGACAAGGTGATCCGTGATCGTGCCGAGAAAGGTGGTATTGGCTTCAATGCTGAGGTCAAGACCAAGGATGAGACACGGGGCGTTGGCGAGCTGTTGCTCGACGTCGAACCGGAAGACCTCGTCAAGTTTGGTCTGATCCCGGAGTTTGTTGGCCGCTTGCCGGTAATTGCCACTCTTACTGAGCTGAGTGAAGAGGCTCTGATCCAGATACTGGTCGAGCCGCGCAACTCGCTGATCAAGCAGTACTCCCTCCTGTTCGACATGGAAGGAGTGGAGTTGGACTTCCGCGAGGATGCACTGCGTGCGGTGGCTCAGAAGGCCATGAAACGCAAGACAGGGGCTCGTGGTCTGCGCTCGATTCTCGAGTCGGTGCTGCTCGATACCATGTACGAGATTCCCTCGCTGGAGGGCGTGTCGAAAGTGGTAATTGATGCTTCTGTGATTGCTGGTGAAAGCGAACCATTGCTGATCTACTCTCAGCAGGAAGCGGAAGAGCAGCCGCGCGTCGACGGTACCGACGGTTGATTGATTCGCTCTTTGTCTGCGACGTCGATGGGGGCCGCTCATGCGGCCCCCTCGTTTTCTGGAACAGATAGTTTTCCAGGTCGGATAGCCAAAGAGCGGCCTTCGCCCTTGTAATGCCTTGGGAATGGCCCCATTCCTGAGGGATTCATCCGCTATGTTTGAGGAACGTCTGCGATGCAGCAGAACGCCGAAAAGACCTTGAGTCTGCCCCTTTTGCCACTACGCGATGTGGTGGTCTACCCGCAGATGGTTATCCCGCTGTTCGTCGGGCGAGAGAAGTCGATCCAGGCGCTGGAAGCGGCTATGGCAGCCGACAAGCGGGTGCTGCTGGTCGCTCAGCGTGAGGCGAGCAAGGACGATCCCGACAACGAGGACCTTTTCGCAATCGGCACCGTGGCTGAGATCATGCAATTGCTCAAGCTGCCCGATGGTACCGTCAAGGTGCTTATCGAAGGTGAATCGCGTGCCGATATTCAACGTATTGATATCGTTGAGGAAGGTTATAGCCTTGCTGAAGTCGTGCTGCGGGATAGCGAGCCACTCAGTGAGCGCGAACAGGAATCTCTGGTTCGTGTGCTGCTCAATCAGTTCGAGCAGTACGTCAAGATGTCGAAGAAGGTACCCAACGAGGTGCTGAATTCGCTATCCGGTATCGAGGACCCGAGTCGTTTGGTGGACACCATCTGTGCCCATCTATCGCTGCGTATTGGTGACAAGCAGGAATTGCTCGAGATGGATCGCGTGCGCGATCGTGTCGAGCACCTGATGGCGTTGATCGAAGCCGAGATTGATCTGCTGCAGGTAGAAAAGCGCATTCGCTCCAGGGTCAAGGACCAGATGGAGAAGTCTCAGCGCGAGTACTACCTCAATGAGCAGATGAAGGCCATCCAGAAAGAAATGGGTGAGCTGGAAAATGTGCCCAACGAGGCCGACAAGTACGAGCAGGCGATCAACGAATCAGGAATGCCGAAAGAGGCTGCCGACAAGGCAAATCAGGAGCTCGGCAAGTTGCGCATGATGTCACCGTCCTCAGCCGAGGCAACGGTGGTGCGCTCCTATCTGGATTGGCTGGTATCGGTACCCTGGAAGAAGCGCACCCGGGTCAAGCATGATCTGGTACATGCCCAGCAGGTCCTCGACGAGGACCACTATGGGCTGGATGAGGTCAAGGAACGTATTCTTGAGTATCTTGCCGTGCACAAGCGCGTCAAGAAGCTCAAGGGGCCGGTACTGTGCCTGGTTGGGCCTCCGGGCGTCGGCAAGACTTCTCTGGGTAAGTCGATTGCACGTGCTACCAATCGTAAGTATGTGCGTCTGGCGCTGGGTGGAGTGCGCGACGAGTCCGAAATCCGCGGACATCGTCGTACCTATATCGGCTCGTTGCCTGGTAAGCCGGTTCAGCGTATGGCCAAGGCCGGTGTCAAGAACCCGTTGTTCCTGCTTGATGAGGTCGACAAGGTCGGCATGGATCATCGCGGCGACCCCGCTTCGGCGTTGCTGGAGGTGCTTGATCCAGAGCAGAACAATGCGTTCAGTGACCACTACCTGGAATTGGACTACGATCTATCGGAAACGCTGTTTATCTGTACCGCCAACTCGATGAACATCCCGGGGCCGCTGCTGGACCGGATGGAAGTCATTCGGCTGCCTGGCTATACCGAAGATGAGAAGCTGGCGATTGCCACTCGCTATCTGGTCCCCAAGCAGTTGAAGGCCAATGGTTTCAAGGACGATGAGCTACATTTCGGCGAAGATGCCCTGTTGGAGCTGATCCGTTACTACTCCCGTGAGGCGGGCGTGCGTGAACTCGAGCGCCAGATCGCCAAGGTCTGCCGTAAGGTGCTGCGTGAGCGCCTCGAGAAGGAGGGTAAGGAAGGCGCCCTGGCACCTCAGTCGTTGGCGGCTGAGGATATCGAGTCATACGCTGGAGTGCGTCGCTACAGCTATGGTCTGGCCGATCAGCAGGATCAGGTAGGTCGCGTAACAGGCCTGGCCTGGACTTCTGTGGGTGGCGAGCTGCTCAATATCGAGTCAGTGGTGACTCCAGGCAAGGGGCGTATCAACAAGACCGGTTCGCTGGGCGATGTGATGAAAGAGTCGGTCAGTGCGGCTCAGACCGTGGTTCGTGCGCGTGCAGAGGCGTTTGGTGTTGATCCTGAGCGCTTCGAGAAGGAAGATCTGCACATTCATGTTCCCGAAGGTGCAACACCGAAAGATGGTCCCAGCGCAGGCGTTGCCATGGTGACGGCTATGGTGTCTGCTTATACTGGTCGTGCTGTGCGCTGTGATGTGGCCATGACCGGCGAGGTTAACCTGCGTGGTGAAGTCATGCCGATCGGTGGCCTGAAGGAGAAATTGCTGGCTGCCAGGCGCGGTGGTATAAAGACAGTGTTGATTCCGGAAGAGAACCGAAGGGATCTCAAGGAAGTTCCGGAAAATATCAAGGACGCATTGAATATTTGTCCTGTTCGCTGGATTGATGAGGTTCTCGAAGTGGCATTGTCGGAAAGGGCTGACGCAAAATCAGATGATTCATTAGCCTCCGATTCCACGTCGTCTCATTCAATGGTCAGCACACACTAGTGACTTTTTCGTCATGATGTCGGTCGGAAAAAGCCGTTATCATGCGGATTGGCAAGGAAGGTTGCTTGACAGGTCTTTTGCTGCATTGCTATAAACTACCGCCATGCAGCGATCCTACCTGTCGGCAGGAATAATCGCCGTTTTGTATCAATATCCGTAACAGTCAAGGGGTGAAGTGTGAACAAGTCCGAGCTGATCGATGCCATTGCCGCGTCTGCCGATATTCCGAAAGCCGCCGCTTCTCGTGCACTGGACGCTATGGTTCAGTCTGTCACTGACAGCTTGAAGAGTGGTGACAGCGTTTCTCTGGTCGGTTTCGGTACCTTCTCTGTCAAGGAGCGTGCCGCGCGTACCGGCCGTAACCCGCAGACTGGTAAGCCGATTGAAATCAAGGCTGCCAAGGTGCCCAGCTTCAAGGCCGGTAAGGCCCTGAAGGATTCCGTCAACTAAGGACTCTGTCCCGGTTGGCTTGAGCGGTCTTGTGCAGAATTGAGACCGGTCTCTAAAAGGCGCATCGCTTGAGCGGTGCGCCTTTTTTCGATAGTTGACCTTTCCAGGGATCGTTGATCTTTCTGGGGATAGTTGACCTTCGCAAGGATAGTTGACCTTGGTAAGTCGGCCATGGTCGCAGTAACTGGCCTATCGCGTATAATGTGGCGCGACCCGAATCAAACCCTTTCGCAGAGGCGTGCATGCTGCAGAGTATTCGCGAGCGGTCCCAGAGCTGGATCGCCAAGGTAATTGTTGGAGCCGTGATCGTGGCGCTGGCGCTGTTCGGCGTCGAGTCCCTGATCGGCCTGTTTACAAACTCCGGCGACGATGCGGCCAAGGTCAATGGACAGTCGATCAGCCGCCAGCAGGTCGAGCGTTCAGTGCAGCGGGCGATCCGCAGTGGCCAGGTTCCGCCAGAGCAGGAGCGCGCCTTGCGTGGTCAGGTTCTGGACCAGATGATCGTCCAACAGCTGATGACCAGCTATGCCGAGGACGGTGGCCTGGCGCTATCAGAAGGTCAGTCGGATCAATTGATCGTCAATTTGCCTCAGTTCCACAATGATGAAGGTAAATTCGACAGCGATCTGTATAAGCAGCGCCTGCAGCAGATGGGCTATACGCCGCTGTCATTCCGTGAGCAACTACGTCTGGATGTTCTCCATCAGCAAGTCCAGCAGGGACTGGCCGCCAGTGATTTCACGCTGGAAGGCGAGCAGCAGCGTATGCTGGCGTTGCAGAGCCAGTCGCGTACCTTTCGCTATCACACGCTGACGGCGGATGACCTTCAGGCGCCAGTGGAAGTCAGTGAGTCGGAGGAGTCTGCCTACTACGCGGAGCACCAACAGGAGTTTCAGCGTCCGGAGCAGGTCCAGCTCAACTACGTGGTATTGGATCGCGCTGAACTGGTGGACTCCGTGGAAGTGAGCGAGGATGAGCTGCGTACCGCCTGGGAGCAGCAGCAGGCAGAGGCTCCGCGGACAGTGTCACATGTCATGGTGGCCTTCGGTGGGGATCGCAGTCACGAACAGGCCATGGCTGTCATGGATGAGGTGAAGCAGCGCCTTGCCGATGGTGACAGCTTCGCCGACCTCGCGAAGGAATATTCCGATGATAGTGGTACCGCTGACAACGGTGGTGACCTTGGTGAACTGGTTCGTGGTGCTCTCGGAGAACAGGCATTCGACGATGCGGCCTTTGCTCTCGGTGAGGGTGAGGTTTCCGACGTAGTCGAGACCGATAGTGCACTGCACTTGATCAAGGTGACTTCCATCGAGAGTCAGCCGTTTGACGAAGTGCGTGATCAGCTGCGTCAGCAGGTCGCGGCTAGCCAGGTAGACGGCGCATTCAACGACAAGGCGCAGCGGCTGATCGACGAGAGCTATGCCGCGGACGATCTCGCCAGCGTTGCTGAAGATCTGGGGCTTGAGTTGCAGCAGAGTGATTGGGTCAGTCGTGATGGCCAGGAAGGCGTGCTCGCTGAGCCGGGCGTGATGGATGCTGCCTTCGGCTCTGAAGTGCTCGACGATGGCTATAACAGCGAGGTCATTGACCTTGATGATGACCGTCGACTGGTGTTGCGTGTCGCTGATCATCGTGAAGCCACAACCTTGCCGCTGGAACAGGTCAAGGAACAGGTTCAGGCATCGGTGCGCAGCGACAAGACTCGCAAGGCGCTGTTGGCATTGGCCGAAGAGCGCATTGAACAGCTCAAGGCCGACTCAGCCCCTGAGATGGACTGGCAGCGCGCCGACAAGGCTATGCGCCAACGATCCAATCTATCTGCAGCGGTACTGAACACAGCGTTCCGCCTGCCGCATCCTGAAACCGATTCCGTGGTTTATGGCCGTGCGGTAGATGGTGACGAGGTGACCCTGGTCGCACTTGAGAACGTTGGGCAGGGCGAGGTGACGGAGCAGATGAAGGAGCAATTCTCCAACATCGGCCTGGATGTTCGTCGTCGCAGCGCAGTGCAAGGCTGGGTTGAGTATCTGCAGGACACCGGTGATATCGAGCGACTGCAGTAGTCTGCTTGTTCAGCAGTACAGCAGCAGAAAAAGGGACGCCAGATGGCGTCCCTTTTTTTGTTGTCAGGCGCCAGCGAGGTAGTTTGCACTGCAGATCGTTGTCCGTTTGTGGTCATGACTTTTATACCGTTATCTTGAGGTGTGCGCTCATGCACATTGCAAATTCGGTGGGAGTCATCTGTTTCATCATGTGGTTCGTCGGCGCTGATGTGCGAGGACTGGTATGCTGGTGTCTTGTGTTCGAGGAGGGTTCTGGTGCAGCCGATTCCATGTCATATCGTCAGCGGGTTTCTAGGCAGCGGCAAGACGACCCTGATTCGCCATCTGATTCGTCACAAGCCTCATGATGAGCGGTGGGCGGTACTGGTCAATGAGTTTGGCGAGGCAGGCATCGACCAGGCCATGCTGCCGGAGTCGGACGACCTGGTAGTGCGCACGCTGCCGGGGGGCTGCCTATGTTGCCAGCTTGCCGTGACACTCAAGGCGACCCTGGTGCAACTGATCCGTCGGCACCGACCTGAGCGGTTGTTGATCGAGCCTTCCGGGTTAGGCCATCCAGCAGGGTTGGTTGAGGTGTTACAGGATGAAGACCTGGCGCCGGTGATCGATTTACGCCCTATGATTGCAATGTTGGATCCCCGAAAACTGGATGATGCACGTTATACCGGGCACCAGACCTTTCGTGACCAACTGGCCATGGCCGATGCTGTAGTGATCAGCAAGCCGGACCTGGCGACAGCGGCACAGATAGACAAGGCTGAGCAATGGGTAGCGACGCGCTGGCCACCTCTGCAGTGGGTGGAGAAGGTCTGTCAGGGAGAGCTATCGATTGGCCGCCTACTGGCGTCTTCCTCACGTGTCCGCGAAGCGCATGCGCGTGCCAGCGATCATCCGTTGCCGAGCGATGGCGGCAATGATCAAGTGACGCTTGAGCTGGATATGGCGGTAACGCCGGGGGAGGGAGAAGTCGCGGTTCAGCAACGTAGCGCGTTGGGATACCGCACTCTCAGTCTGCGCTGGCACCCACGACAGTGCTTTGTACTTGGGCAGCTGTTGGCAAGGCTCGAAGAGCTGCCGGGGGAGTACCGCATCAAGGCGGTGATTCATGCCGGCGAAGGTTGGCGGATCGTCAATAATGCAGACGACAGCTTGCATTGCGATACCACCGCGTGGCGCAGAGACTCACGACTGGAGATTATCTGGCCAGAGCACTCCACGCTGGATACCGAGGAACTGGTCGTGAAGTGCCAGGCATGTCGAGTAGAAAACGATTAACGCATGGCGTTGATCAAAGGGCTTAGTCGCTCAACTCGGTGAAGGAAAATTTTCTGAGCTCGAACTGGTTGGCATCGGCACGGATTTCCCAACCATGTTCTCGGGACCAGTCGCCGAGCACTACGCGCTTGCCCTGGTCATCGGCCAACGACAGCTCGTGGACTGCCGGACGATGGGTGTGGCCATGGATCAAAGTGGTCACCTGATGGTCCTGCATCACACGTATCACCTCGTCTGGGGTGACATCCATGATGTCCTCGGCCTTGTTGCTGTTGGCCTCGCCGGATTGCTCTCGCATGCGCTGGGCAAGCGCCAGTCGCTCTGGGATAGGCAGGGCCAGCACTCCGGCTTGCCATTCAGGATTGCGCGCCTGGGCGCGAAATGCCATGTAGGCTTCATCGCGGGTGCATAGACTATCGCCATGCATCAAGAGCACCGGTTGCCCAGCCAGTTCAATGACACAGGATTCCGGTAGCAGTTCTGCACCGGCGGCAGCGGCGAACTGTTCGCCGAGCAGGAAATCACGGTTGCCATGCATCAGGTAAATTCGGCAACCACGCTCGCTGGCGCCTCGCAAGCGGGACGCCACCATATTGGCGAGAGCAGCATGCCCGGTAGGGTCCTGGTCGCCCAATGCCATCAGGTCATCACCAATCCAGGCATCGAAGAAGTCACCAAGGATGTACAGTGTTACCGGAGTCTGAGTGTTGCGCTCCAGCCAGGCGAGAAAGCCTTCGGTGATCTCGGGGGCGGCCGGGTGCAGATGCAGGTCGGAAATCAGCAGCGTGGTCATGAACTAGCTCATCTGGCGGGGAGGCTGAGGTGCACGCCCGCAGGACGGGCGTGCGGCGGCAGAAATCAGGTTGCCGGTGATCAGGCGTCTTCCTTGACCCATGCACGCTCGATGATCACATCGTCGGCAGGGACGTCGGCATGCATGCCGCGGCGAGTCGTGGGAACTTGCTTGATACGCTCGACGACGTCCATACCATCCACGACGCGACCGAAGACACAATAGCCCCAACCCTGCATGTTCTTGCCGGTGTGGTTGAGAAAGTCGTTGTCGGCGACGTTGATGAAGAACTGCGCGGTAGCGGAGTTCGGGTCCTGAGTACGGGCCATGGCGAGGGTGCCGACGGTGTTCTTCAGGCCGTTGTCAGCTTCGTTCTCGATCGGAGCACGGGTTGGCTTCTGCTCGAAGTTGGTGTCGAAGCCGCCGCCCTGGACCATGAAGCCACTGATTACGCGGTGAAAGAGGGTGCCATCATAGAAGCCCTCACGAACGTACTGCTCGAAATTGGCCGCTGTCTGCGGTGCTTCTTCATGGTTGAGCTCAATGCTGATATCACCAAAATTGGTTTGCAGAATGATCATTGACGGTTCCTGGTCGATGATTGCAGCGGTTCCCTGAAATGGATTCAACGATTTTCGGGAACTGTGCTGACAAGATGACTGGCACGGCTTGGCGCCGCACCGGGGCGTGACGCTATAATAGCGGTTTTGCTTCCTGGCGCGAAGCCGGGACAATTAGAGAAGCTGCGACCAGAAAGCTGTTCTGGCTTCCACTCCGACCATCACCAGAGGTTGTTCCATCAACATGACCACCGAGAGCACTAGCGCGCCGAATTTCATTCGCAACCAGATTCGCGAGGAAATCGAGGCCGGACGGTCGCAAAAGATCGTGACGCGATTCCCTCCCGAGCCCAACGGTTTTCTACACATCGGGCATGCCAAGTCGATCTGTCTCAACTTCGGGCTCGCGCAACAATTCGGTGGTGACTGTCATCTGCGTTTTGACGATACCAACCCGGCGAAGGAAGAGCAGGCTTACATCGATGCGATCAAGGAAGATGTGCACTGGCTGGGGTTTGAGTGGGCTGGTGAGGTACGCCATGCCTCTGATTACTTCGACCAGCTCTACGCCTGGGCACAGCACCTGATCCGTGAGGGCAAGGCTTATGTCGATGATCTGTCGCCCGATGAAATGCGTGAGTATCGCGGCACCCTGACCGAACCAGGACGACCAAGCCCGTGGCGGGAGCGCAGTGTCGAGGAGAACCTCGATCTGCTTGAGCGCATGCGTGTCGGTGAGTTTGCTGAAGGTGAGAAGGTGCTGCGGGCGAAGATCGATATGGCGTCGCCGAACATCAATATGCGTGACCCGATCCTCTATCGTATTCGCCATGCGACCCATCATCAGACCGGCGACAAGTGGAAGATCTACCCGTCCTACGACTTCACCCATGGTCAGTCGGATGCTATCGAAGGCATCTCACACTCGGTCTGCACCCTGGAGTTCGAGGATCATCGCCCGTTGTATGAGTGGTTCCTGAACAACTTGCCGGTGCCGACCAAGCCGCGTCAGATCGAGTTCGCGCGTCTTAACCTCAACTACACGCTGACCTCCAAGCGCAAGCTCAAGCTATTGGTGGATCAAGGGATCGTGGATGGTTGGGATGATCCGCGCATGCCGACCATTTCCGGGATGCGTCGCCGTGGCTACACCGCGGCCTCGATTCGTCGCTTCTGCGAGATGATCGGTGTGACTCGCGCCGACGGTGGTCTGGTCGATATTGCCATGCTGACTCATGCCATTCGCTCTGACCTCGAGGAAAATGCACCGCGCGCCATGTGTGTGATCAACCCACTCAAGGTGGTGTTGACCAATGTCGCCGAGGATCACGAAGAGGTTTACGAGGTGCCGGGCCATCCCGGGCGTGAAGATATGCCGGTCCGCAAGGTGCCGTTCAATCGTGAGTTGTGGATCGATCGCGATGATTTCATGGAAGAGCCGCCGAAGAAGTTCTTCCGTCTTGCCCCCGGCAAGGAAGTACGCCTGCGCAACAGCTATGTGATTCGCTGTGATGAGGTGGTCAAGGATGCTGAGGGTGAGATCGTCGAACTGCATTGCAGCGTGGATTTCGACACCCTCGGAAAGAACCCGGAAGGTCGCAAGGTCAAGGGTGTCATTCACTGGGTCAGCGCCATCCATGGCGTGCCGGTTGAGGTTCGCCTGTATGACAACCTGTTCATGGTCGAGCAACCGGACAAGGACAAGGATACCGACTTCCTCGAGCACCTGAATCCCGAGTCACTGGTAACGGTACAGGCAATGGCCGAGCCGAGTCTCGCCGGCGCAGGGCCGGAAGATCGTTACCAATTCGAGCGCGTGGGCTACTTCTGCGCCGATCGTCACGCGAGTCGTCCTGGACAGTTGGTGTTCAACCGCACCGTGGGGCTCAAGGACAGTTGGGCAAAGATCCAGAAGAAGGGCTGATATGCAGATCTACAACACCCTGACCCGTACCCGGCAAGCGTTCAATCCCATTGAGCCAGGCAAGGTGCGCATGTATGTCTGCGGTATGACCGTTTACGACTACTGCCACCTGGGTCACGCCCGGGTAATGGTGGCGTTTGACGTCATTACTCGCTACTTGCGTCACCGCGGCTTCGAGGTCACCTATGTGCGCAATATCACCGACATCGACGACAAGATCCTGCGTCGAGCGGAGGAGAATGGTGAGAGCATCGGCGAGCTGACTGCGCGCATGATCGACGCCATGCACGAGGATGAGCAGCGCTTGTTCGTGCTGCGGCCCGATCAGGAGCCGCGTGCCACCGCGCATATCGACGAGATTGTCGCCATGATCAGTACGCTGATCGACAAGGGATATGCCTACGCTGCGGACAATGGTGATGTCTATTATCGAGTGCGCAAGTTCGACGGCTACGGCAAGCTCAACAACCGTGACCTCGACGATATGCGTGCCGGGGCACGTATCGACATCGATGAGCATAAGGAAGATCCGCTGGACTTCGTGCTGTGGAAGGCCGCAAAGCCTGGTGAAGCCAGTTGGACATCTCCCTGGAGTGAAGGACGCCCAGGCTGGCATATCGAGTGTTCGGCGATGTCGACCTGCTGCCTTGGTGAGACTTTTGATATCCATGGTGGTGGGCCGGATCTGACCTTCCCGCACCACGAGAACGAGATCGCTCAGAGCGAAGCAGCCACCGGCAAGCCCTACGTCAATACCTGGATGCATGCCGGTGCCGTGCGTGTCGACAGTGAGAAGATGTCAAAATCGTTGGGCAACTTCTTTACCATCCGTGAAGTGCTCGAACATCATGATCCGGAAGTGGTGCGTTATCTGCTGGTTGCCAGCCATTACCGTAGCCCGATCAACTATGCTCCGGCATCGTTGAGTGAGGCACGCAAGTCGCTGGAGCGGTTCTATACCGCACTGGATGGCATTGAGGTCGATGACAGTGACACGATTGAAGTCGGGCCTGGCGATTACGCGGCACGCTTTACGGCGGTGATGGATGATGATTTCAACACACCAGAAGCGTTGTCGGTGATGTTCGATCTGGCTCGCGAGCTCAATCGTGCGCGTCAGGACAACCCCGAGCAGGCGCCAGTGCTTGCGCGCGAGCTCAAGCGTCTTGGCTCGGTGCTGGGATTGTTGCAGCAATCGCCAGCGGCGTTTCTCAAGGGAGCTTCTGGTAACCTTGCGCTTGGCGAAGATGAGATCGAAGCTCGTATCGTGGCTCGTGCCGAGGCCAAGAAAGCACGTGATTTCGCGGAAGCTGATCGCATTCGCGATGAGCTGGCAGCCATGGGAATTGTTCTCAAGGATTCCCGCGAAGGAACCACCTGGGTGGTGGATCACAGCGTAAGCTGATGCCCTGGGTCACAGGATGTGGCGGGAGGTAATGGTATCTGCCTCGGCCAATCATCGCTGACCACAAAGATGCGCCGTCCGACCTGTTCGGGCGGCGCATTGTCGTTTGCAGGGTGTGGAAGGGGACTGGCGGCAAACTCCAGCGGATCTCGACACAGCATCAACTGAACCGGCGTTGCCCAGGTGGCGAAGTGGGCTGCAAGAGTGCGACTCAGTGTGCGCTGCGATTGCCAATGGTCAGGACGTGGCGGTGCCAGCCAGTGGGGGCGGGTCAGGCAACTGCCGAACTGCAGTGTCGGATGTTCACTACACAGCTTTGACCAGTCTCGCCAGTGGCACCACAGGCCCTGAAGAGCGCCAGGCGCGGTGATTGCGGGCAAAGGGAGGGAAGGGGCGTGCCAGGGGCGAAATAACACCCCAGGCATGGCCAGTTGAGGTTGTGGTGGCTGGGGTGGCTGCTGTATGCCCAGCTCCGTGAACCGCTCTGTCAGGGCGAGTCGAGCGGCTGGAGAAAACATCAATGGTAATTGGTGCCGACTGAGATGGCTGACCTTGAGCGCAAGGCTATCCAGGCCGCCTGGACCAATCCAGCGTGCGGCACTGTCTGGCTGCTGTGGCCCTTGTGGAATTCCGAGGTAGAACTTGACGGCGACTTCAAGGTGTCGAAGGTCACTGTCGTGAGCGCGATAGATTAGATCCAGTTCGCCCAGGGTTCGTCGCTCTACGCGGACTGGAATGTTATGCGCCAGCAATTCGGTGTTGGGTGAAGTGTGCAACAGGAATTGCCACAGATGCTCGTGATAAGGACCAAGTCGACGTGAACTGTTGTTGCCCAGCCAATCCTCCAATGGTTGTGGGTGGCTATCCAATTGTTGCAGGAAGGTCTCAAGCGCACCGCTGCTCTCGAAACCCAACGTTGCAAGATCTGGTCGACCCGGCCAGCGCGTCTGCACGAGGTCGGGTGCCGCCATCAACCATGCCAGATCGCGAACCAATGGGTGCTTCAAGGTTTTTCCCAGCGGATTGATCAGAATGTCCGGTTGCAATGGCATGGCGTTTTTCCTGCGTTTGAAGGCTATCTGCATCCACCGGATATAGGCCGTATACTCCAGCATACACACACAAGGAATCGGGTGATAAAAATGAACCGTCCACTCGCATTGCTGACGGGAATGGTCCTGCCGGTCATGATGGCATCCGCCCAGGCTGCGGACCCGGTAGTGGTCTCGTCGAAAATCGATACTGAAGGCTCGGTGCTTGGCCAGATCATTCTGCAGAGCCTGGTGGATGCTGGTATCGAGGTGGAGGAGCGTCTTCAACTAGGCGGAACCAGTATCGTTCGCTCCGCGCTGATCAACGGCGAAATCGACATATACCCGGAGTACACCGGCAACGGTGCCTTCTTCCATGATATGGCTGATAGTCCAGTCTGGCATGATGCGAAACAGGCTTATGCCACGGTCCAGGAGAAGGACGCTGAGCAGGACCTGGTGTGGTTGACCCCCGCGTCGGCCAACAACACCTATGCCATCAGTCTGCGCGGTGACGTTGCCCGTGACAATCAACTGACAACACTCGACGACGTTGCTGGCTATATCAATGATGGTGGCGCATTCAAGCTGGCGGGCAGCACCGAATTCGTGGAGTCGGCATTTGCCTTGCCGGCTTTTGAGGAAGCCTATGGCTTCGATCTCGAGGATGATCAGTTACTGGTGCTTTCCGGAGGCAACACCGCTGCGACCATGCGCGCGGCAGCGCAACAGACCAGTGGCGTAAATGCCGCGATGACCTACGGCACTGATGGTGGACTCCAGGCATTGGATCTGGTCGTGATGGAGGATACCCGTGGCGTGCAACCGGTCTATCAGCCGGCCCCAGTGGTGCGTCGTGAGGTTCTCGAGGCCTATCCCGAGATCGCGGACACACTGGCTCCGGTATTCGAGTCTCTCGACCTGGAAACTCTACAGCGGCTCAATGGGGATGTGGCGGTCAACGGATATGATCCTGCTCAGGTGGCCGCCGACTACCTGGCCACACTCGACGACTGAGCGATAGACGTTCGCATGGAAAGCCAACGTAGTTACCCCGTATTGGTAACCCTGATGGGGTTGGCACTGATCGCCTGGTGGTGGTTGCCCAGTGTTGGTGTCGCCCCCAACCGCATTGTTTCCGGAACCCCCTTTACGGCATCACAGGTGGCGGGCTGGCCCATGGCCATGCTTGCCGGCCTGCCGTTGCTCCTGACCGTCTGGGGCGCGATGCGCATGGATCACCAGCGGCTTGCCTGGCTGCTTGGGTTGGTAGTGCTGTGTTTGGTCGGCTGGCCGCTGTGGCTGCTGTTGGCGGCGGTGCAGCTTGTTGATCCCCAGTTGCCCCAGGCGCGTCTGGCGATAGGGTCCGGGATGTGGCTGGCACTGTTCCTGCTGTTGCTGGCGCTGATTGAACTGCGTACCCGGATGCAATTGTCGGCATGGCGAAGTTGGGCGCTGTTTCTACTGCCGGTGTTGGTGCTTGCCGCCTGTATTCCGGCGGGGCTCGATCGGCTGGCGTTGTGGCAGGAATTCGTCGGGCGTCGTCAGGATTTTTTCACCGCGATTGGTGTGCATCTGCTGCTGGTGATTGCGACAGTGGCGTTGAGCCTGATTGTCGGGGTTGCTACCGCATTGATGGTCCGGCGGGTTCCTCAACTGCAACGTGCTGTTATCGCCACCCTTAATTTCCTGCAGACGATTCCCAGCCTGGCATTGTTTGGTTTGCTGCTGGGTCCCCTTGCCTGGTTATCCAATCGTTATGACTGGCTTGATGCGTTGGGCGTCAGCGGCATCGGTTGGGCTCCGGCATTGCTGGCATTGGTGGCCTATAGCTTGTTGCCGATAGTGCGGAATACCCTGGTGGCACTCGACGGCGTCGATGAGGGAGTAATTGAATCCGCGCGAGGAATGGGAATGAGTCGTCGGCAAGTTTTTCTCCAGGTGCGTCTGCCGCTGGCGGTGCCGGTAATACTTGAAGGTATTCGTATCACCACTGTGCAGGCGATTGGCCTTACCGCTGTTGCGGCCTTGATCGGTGCCGGTGGGCTGGGCAGGTTTGTGTTTCAAGGGTTGGGGCAGGCAGCGATGGACCTGGTGCTGCTGGGGGCCTTGCCGATCGTGATCATGGCAGTGGCTGCCGATGCACTATTGGCTGGAGTAACGAGAAAACTGCAACCAGAGCTTCAACCAGAAATACAAACAGAAATACAACCTCAGCCAGAACTGAAAACCCAGTCACAGACACAGCTGAAACCAGAACGACAGCCGGAGAGCGGTGAATGATCGAGTTGATTGGGGTATCGAAACGCTTTGGCGAGAGCACGGCTGTGGATGAGATTTCGCTGAAGGTGGAGAGTGGTGAATTCTGTTGTCTGGTGGGCACATCCGGCTGCGGAAAATCGACCACCTTGCGCATGATCAACCGGCTTATCGAACACAGTGGCGGCGAGATTCATATCGATCAACAGCCGATTCGGACCTTCCGAGAGGAAGTGCTGCGACGTCGGATCGGCTATGCCATTCAGAGCACAGGGCTGTTTCCGCACTGGACGGTGGCGCGCAATATCGGTCTGGTGCCACGTTTGCTCAAGTGGTCTCAGGCGGCCATCGATGCGCGTGTCGAGGAACTGATGGTGCTGCTGAGGCTGGATATGGACGAGTTCGCCGGAAAATACCCTCATCAATTATCTGGTGGTCAGGCGCAGCGTGTTGGTGTTGCACGAGCGCTGGCCGCGGACCCGGACATTCTGCTGATGGATGAGCCTTTCGGTGCGCTGGATCCGATCACTCGCGAGAACCTGCAACTCGAGTTGCGAGATCTTCAAGCTCGCCTGAACAAGACCATCGTTTTTGTGACCCATGATATGGACGAGGCGTTACGTCTCGCCGATCACCTGGTGGTCATGCACGAGGGGCGTATTGTGCAGCAGGGACATCCGCTGGAATTGCTGCGTGAGCCAGCTGACGATTTCGTGACTTCGCTGCTCGGCGGTGAAGATCGCGGTCTCAAGGAAGCGTCATTGTTGTTGGTCAGTGAGCGGATGACGCCACTCGGGGTTGGTGGCGTGGCTCGTGACCGTATTGTCCAGACGGCGTCGTTGCGCGATGCGTTGTCGATGATGTTATGGCGTCGAGTGGAGAGACTTGCGGTAGTGGATGATGAGGATATTCCCATCGGCGAGTTGAGTTTTCGGCGGTTGGTGGGAGCGCGTGGACATGAGTGAGCGTCACGCCACCGGTTGGATTGCGCCACTTTGTTGGGCGCTGTTGTTGGTCGCGGGCTGTTTACTGATGCGTTTCCTTGAGGTTCCTCTGCGCATCATAGAGCCGGATAGCCGTGTGGTGGTTTTCGAACGCGTTGACCTGCTTGTATTGCTGGGCCGGCACTTGCTGGTGGTGATGGTGGCAGCCTTGCTTTCGGTGGTGATCGGGGTTGGCGCTGCGATTGCTGTCACTCGTGAGCGCGGCCGGGAATTCCTGCCATTGGTGGCTCAGGTGGCTTCCATGGGGCAGACCTTTCCACCGGTTGCTGTACTCGCTTTGGCAGTACCGGTACTGGGATTCGGTACCGTACCGATTATTGTCGCCTTGATGCTTTACGGCTTGCTGCCCATTGTGCGCAACACCCTCGCCGGTATCGAGGGTATCGATCCGGCAGTAAGGGAAGCTGCCCGTGGCATGGGAATGACAGCGCGGCAGATTCTGTGGCAGGTAGAGCTGCCGTTGGCAAGCCCCGTGATCGTCGCGGGTATTCGTACTTCGGTCACCATCAACATTGCGACAGCCGCATTGGGAGCGACGGTTGGCGCGAGCAACCTGGGGGAGCCGATCATCGCCGGTATTGTCAACGGCAACACCGCTTACATCGTCCAGGGCGCAGTATTGATCGCCTTGCTGGCGCTGGCTGTCGACAGCCTGTTTGCGAGGCTATCTCCTCGGCAGGTGGGGTAACGAGCTGCTTCAGCAGCTCGAGCTGTAAGCTGTAAGCCACAAGAGGAAAGAGGTCAGCGATAAGAGGTAAGTAACCCCGAATCCCCGAAGGATTTTGTCTGTGCTCTATGGGGCGGCGCTGGATAGCTAGCCGCTCGAAGCTCGTTGCCTATCTGCGACTAAAGTTGTGGCTGTGCATGTATTCCGTTTACGTTAACGTCAATCTTGTGCGTGCCCCTTCCAGGGCAATCCCCTGGCGAGGTGGGGGAATAACGACAACACTGCCCTCACAAGGGGTAGGGATAGGATCATAGCCATGACCACGACCGCACGGACTCACCAACCGGAGTTTCTGTCCGGTGACGAATTCAGCATTCCCACCTACGGTGTGCTGGCGCAGGATGGCAGCCTCTATGAAGGGGCTGACGAACCAGACCTGGACAAGGCCAAAGCACTGCGCATCTATCATTCGATGATTGTCACCCGGGTGCTTGACGAGCGCATGCTGGCGGCTCAGCGGCAGGGGCGCCTGAGCTTCTATATGCAATGCACTGGGGAGGAAGCCGCCGTGATCGGCAGCGCCGCGGCGCTGGATGATGACGATATGATCATGGCGCAGTATCGCGAGCAGGGTGCACTGGCGTATCGCGGGTTCACCTTCGACGAGTTCATGAACCAGTTGTTCGGCAACGAGATGGACTACGGCAAGGGCCGTCAGATGCCGATCCACTATGGCTCGCGCAAGCTCCATTACATGACCATTTCCTCGCCGCTGGCGACCCAGATCCCCCAGGCAACGGGCTATGCCTATGGCCAGAAACTGGCAGGAGAAGGGTTGTGCACCATCGTCTATTTCGGCGAGGGAGCGGCATCGGAAGGGGACTTCCACGCCGCCCTGAACATGGCTGCGGTGCACGAGGCTCCAGTGATCTTCTTCTGCCGTAACAATGGCTATGCGATTTCGACGCCTTCAGTGGAGCAGTTCGCCGCAGATGGTGTCGCACCGCGTGCCTTCGGTTATCGCATGCATGTGATCCGGGTGGACGGCAACGATATCCTCGCGGTGTATCGCGCCACCCAGCGAGCGAGAGAGCTGGCCGTCAAGGATAACAAGCCGGTATTGATCGAGGCCATGACGTATCGCCTTGCGGCGCACTCCTCATCGGATGACCCCTCCGGCTATCGCTCACGCAAGGAAGAAGAGGTCTGGCGTGACAAGGACCCGATTCGTCGCATGCGAAGCTGGTTGGAACACAAGGGATGGTGGGACGATGATCAGGAAAAATCGCTCCAGGAGCGGTTGCGCGCTGAGGTGCTGGAAACCATGAAACGTGCCGAGAAGCGTCCTCCTCCGCCTCTCGATAGCCTGGTGACGGATGTTTACGCCGATGTCACTCCGGCATTGCAGCGTCAGTTGGACCAGCTCAAGTGGCATATCCGCCGTCACCCCGAGGCGTATCCGCGAGGAGCTCGGTCGCTGGACCCGGTATTGGCTTCAGCCGATAACACCGATGACCAGGGAGGGGAGTGACATGGCGACCATCAATATGCTGCAGGCGATCAATCAGGCACTGGATATCGCCATGGCCGAAGATGAACGGGTGTTGTGTTTCGGTGAAGATGTCGGCAGCTTTGGCGGGGTTTTCCGGGCAACCAGTCATCTTCAGGAAAAGTACGGCAAGGCCCGTTGCTTCAATACACCACTGGTCGAACAGGGCATCGTCGGCTTTGCCAATGGTCTCGCGGCGCAAGGATCGGTGCCGGTTGCCGAGATCCAGTTTGCCGATTATATCTTTCCGGCCTTCGACCAGATCGTCAACGAGACTGCCAAGTTCCGCTATCGCTCCGGCGATCTGTTCAATGTCGGTGGCCTGACCATTCGCGCGCCTTATGGCGGCGGTATTTCCGGCGGCCATTATCATTCACAGTCACCAGAAGCCTATTTTGCGCACACGCCTGGCATCAAGATTGTGGTGCCGCGTAATCCCTATGAAGCCAAGGGCTTGCTGCTGGCGTCGATCCGCGACCCCGATCCGGTGTTGTTCTTCGAACCCAAGCGTCTGTATCGCGCTGCAGTGGGAGAAGTGCCCGAAGAGGACTATCAACTTCCCATTGGCGAGGCTGAAGTCACCAAGGAGGGTAGTGACATCACCCTCGTAGGTTGGGGTGCGCAGATGGAAGTCATCGACAAGGCGGTAGAGCTTGCCGAGAAGGAAGGCATTTCCTGCGAGGTCATCGACCTGCGTAGTATTCTTCCCTGGGATGAGGACACCATCGCCGAGTCAGTGCTCAAGACCGGACGTCTGGTGATTACCCATGAAGCCCCTCGCACCGGTGGCTTTGCCGCCGAGATTTCCGCGGCCATTCAGGAGCGCTGTTTTCTGTACCTGGAATCACCCATTGAACGGGTGACAGGGCTGGATACGCCTTTCCCGCTGACGTTGGAAAAGGAATATCTACCCGATCATCTCAAGATTCTTGAAGCCATTCGTGCCTCAGTGAACTTCTGAGCCCAGGAGACAGACGATGAAGGAATTCAGATTGCCTGATATCGGCGAGGGGATCGTCGAGTGTGAAGTGGTCGAGTGGAAGGTCTCGGAGGGCGATAGTATTGCTGAGGATCAACCCGTCGTCGAGGTCATGACCGATAAGGCGCTGGTGGAGATCACCGCACCGGAGGCCGGGGTTGTTTCTCGCCTGCACGTCGCGGCGGGAGAGATGGCCAGAGTGCACGAGCCACTGTTCGCCTATGCCGCTTCGGATGACGAGTCTGGCGCTTATATTGGTGGTGACGCATCAGCGGACGCTGAGGCGTCATCAAACACCTCCGCCACAGATGACGAGGCTGATCGCTTGGGTGCCGTCGCTGAAACCGCTGCAGAAGGTTCGGCAGAGCGCCGTGTAGATTTTATCCTGCCGGATATCGGTGAAGGGATCGTCGAGTGCGAGATCGTTGAATGGCATGCAAGAGCCGGCGATACCATTGAAGAAGATCAGCGACTGGTCGATGTGATGACCGACAAGGCGCTGGTCGAGATTACTGCGCCTGAGCATGGCGTCGTTGCTGAGTTGTATGTCGCTCAGGGCCAGATGGCCAGAGTGCACTCGCCACTCTTTGCGTATATTACTGAAGGTGGTAGCGATGCCTCAGGAGCCACGAACTCAACAGATCGCGGATCTGGCACGGCTGTAGGCTCGCATAAGCCTGATTCGCATGGAGCTTCTTCGAGCAGCCCGTTGTCGAGCAGCCCATTGTCGAACACTCCCACGCCGAAAAATCGTTATGGTCGTACGCCGGCGAGTCCAGCGGTACGCCGAATGGTTCGTGAGCACCATCTCCGGTTGGAAGAGATTCCTGGTAGTGGGCGTGATGGTCGGGTACTAAAGGAAGATGTGCTTGGCTGGTTGGAAAATGGACAAGGAGGTGAGAAGCGCTCCAGCAACAAGGTCTGTGCTGCCGATCAGCATCGGGCGGGTGACACTTCTCCTGGTCGCGTCGAGCCCCTGCCCACTCGCGTCGAGCCCCTGAAAGGTATTCGGGCTGCCATGGCACGCCAGATGGTGGCCTCGGCCAGTACTATTCCGCACTTCCAGTATGGTGAGGAATTCGATATCACTGAGCTGTTGGCACTGAGGGAGCGATTGAAGCCTCGTGCCGAAGCCCGCGAGCTGCGCCTGACGCTGATGCCGTTTTTCATGAAAGCCATGGCCCTGGCGGTGACCGAGTACCCGCTACTGAATGCACGCCTGGCCAACGACGCCAGCGAGATCCACTACCAGTCCGGGTGCAATATCGGTATGGCCGTGGATGGCAAGGCGGGCTTGATGGTCCCCAATGTCAAGGGCGTAGAAGGGCTCAGCCTGTTGGATATCGCAGCGGAGGTACAGCGTCTGACAGCGGCGGCACGTGAAGGCCGTGTCAGTCAGCAGGACCTGAGTGGTGGCACCATCAGCATTTCCAATATTGGTGCTCTTGGGGGAACCTACGCTGCACCGATCATCAATGCGCCAGAAGTCGCCATCGTTGCGATCGGCAAGACGCAATGGTTGCCGCGTTTCAATGAGCAGGATGAGGTGGTCAAGCGGGCGATCCTCACCGTGACCTGGGCCGGCGATCATCGCTTGCTGGATGGCGGCACCATTGCACGCTTCTGCAACAGCTGGAAGGGTTATCTGGAGCAGCCCGAAAGCATGCTGCTGGAAATGAGGTAGGCGGATTGCTGCCCGGCTCAGGCCGGGCAGCACCGCGTATGCATATGTCTCAGGCTTCCCTGCAGCAGTTCTATATTCCCGAGGAGCAGTCAGTCTATCTGCTCAGCCAGGATGACGCTCGCAAGCTGCGTGAGTGGGTCGCGTTGTGTCAGGCTCAGCTCGAACAGCTTGGTTATCGCGATATCGAACTGATCGGCAAAGGGGCTTATGGCTTTGTGTTTGCTGGTGTTACCGCGACTCACCAGCGTTATGTGTTCAAGTTCACCCGAGTCACATTACCGCAGCATCTACAGGACCGTCTCGAGGAAGAGGCGTTCATGCTTGAGCAGGTCGAGCACCCGCGGGTACCTCGTCTCGTTGCTTACCAGCGTGTGCGACATCAGCCGATTCTGGTCATGGAGCGGGCGCCAGGCCTCAATCTCGAGGAAGTGTCCTTGAACGAGGGGCGTCTTTCTCCCCGTCTTGTGGTGCGAATTGCCGATCAGCTTGCCGATATTCTGCGCGTGCTGCGTCGCGAACACAGCACAGACAGCACTGATTGGCGTCGTCCGGTGGTGCATGGAGACATCAAGCCTTCCAATCTGGTGTACGACGCCGCCAGCGAGACAGTGGCACTGATCGACTGGGGCTCGTCGGTGTTCGCTCAGCTTGATGCACAACTTCAATTCGTGCACGCCAATGTCATGGAACTGATGTCGGACAACCTGCAGCAGACCAATGCGCGGCTCGGCGATGTCTACTTCATTGGCGAGGACCAACTCAACGGTGCTTTGTCATCGCCGCGTTTCGATGAGCAGGGAGTGGCAGGAACCCTCTATGCGCTGGCGTCCGCTCAGTCCTGCCGCTTTGGGCACCGGGCCATCCCGGCGACGTCGCTGGGTCTGCCGATGGAGTTTGCCCGCATGCTGGACCGCATGCTGGACCCCGATCCGGAGGTGCGACTCAGGGCCGGAGACTACTTCATCCGGGAAATGCCACGTATGGCGAAAATGGTGATGCTGGAGCTACCTGTGGCAACGGAGTTGCCGTTGGTACCGGTGTGGAGCCGTTCGGCAGCGCGTGGTATCGACACGGTCGTCTACAGCTCGCGCAAGTCCTTTCTACGCGAAGAGGGGGTGGAAGAGACCCTCAACGACGTCAATGATGTGCAGCTCGATCGCTACTATCGCAATTTCATGCAGGGCATGGGGGAAACAGAAAAGGCTTTTCTGGCTGCGGTGAGTCGTCTTGGCAAGTACCCGGTGGTTGGAGGCCTGGCGGTGCGCTGGGAGGCGGATGGCGTCTACATCGACTCGTCACTGAACCTGCACGATCCCGAGCGCAAGCCGGCTTTCATCGCTGCGGTCAACAATATGGTGACCCTGGCGCGGGCGATCCATCGTCAAGGAATATTCAAGAGCTGCCTGTTCAATGCGCGAGATACCTTGCACCTCGAGCGCGAGGGCGTGGATCAACCGTTTCTCATCGCCCCCACCATGCGTCTGGCCTATGAGGTCAGTGCTGTGCCAGAGCTGGAGGATCATTCCCGTCTACACAGTTACTTCGAAGATGGCCCTGATCCCGAGGAGTTTCTGGTACTGCCCGAGGCCATCATCAGCTCCCTGGAAGCTCTCAACGAGATTCACCATACCGGCATGATCATCTTCGAGGCGCTGCCCTCACACCTCAAGATTCATCACCACTATCGGCTTCTCGATCCCTCGCGAGAGCGAGAGTTTCGTGACCGGCTGGAAGATATTCTCGATGCAGTACGCTTGATCGAAGGTCTGGGCGTGTCGGGATTCATGAAGATGCCCTACAAGGACACCCGATTCTTCCCTCACGTGGCCCGGCAGCCGGACCGATACTACCCGCGCGACCCACGTG
Source organism: Halomonas huangheensis (assembly GCF_001431725.1). NCBI lineage: Bacteria > Pseudomonadati > Pseudomonadota > Gammaproteobacteria > Oceanospirillales > Halomonadaceae > Halomonas > Halomonas huangheensis. The sequence continues at coordinate 2,172,471 of NZ_CP013106.1, forward strand.
CCTGGTTGGTACGCCACCAGGCAGAACGCGGGGAAGATCCAGGCTGAACCAGCAGCCAGAACCTGAGGTTCACCCCGTATTCTCGAACGGTACTGGAGACGCTGGGCGCTTCAGGCGCCGAGACCGCTTTCGCGCAACAATTGATCCAGAGAACGTTCGGCCTGACGAGGACCGGCCCCTTCATGATGCAACTCTGCATCAAGCACGTTGGCGCCTTCGGAAATCAGCTGCTCGATAAGCTCGTTCTTGTTGAGTCCGGTGTGTCTGGCAAGTCGATCGAGCCGTTCCTCGAGCTCCCGGGATAAACGAATCAGATGAGGCATGGCAGATCTCCTGGCCAGTGGCGACACGCAAGGTGCGTGACAGTCCCATCACTGACTTTCATCATATCAGGATTATTCGGGATACTGTCCAGATCCTGCAACGGTAAGATCTGCCTGCAAAGTCCACGAGGCGGGATCAGGACAGCCCCTGTCGCTCCATGACCTCGGTAATGATCGGTACCGGTGTCATCAAGTGTTCGCGCATCATGCGTCGTGCCCTGGAGCGGTCGCGCGACAGGACCGCTTCGGTCAGCGCTGCATGCTCCTCGCGCTTGGCTTGCAACGCTGCGCTGGAGAACACCGTCTCGCATAGCCACAGATGACGGTAGCGTTCCACTTGATCGAACAGCGAGTCACGGACCTGCATCAGGTGTGGCGAGCGACAGCCGGCGACAATTGCTGTGTGATACGCCTTGTGACGAGCGTCCCACAGGTCCAGCTGTTCTTCGGCGCTGGTGACTTCGACCACCTTGGATAGCGTATGAGCTGTAGCGAGAATCTCCGCTTCCCAACTGTCATCGCCGCGTTCGATAGCCAGTTCGAGCATCAGACCCTCGAGTTGGGCGCGAGCATCATAGATGTCCGTCAGTTCTGCCAGTGACATAGGCGCGACGCGGTAGCCACGTTGACTGATGGCAACCACCAGCCGCTCTGCCACCAGTTGCGACAGCGCTTCACGCATGGGACCGACACCTAGATCGTAGCGCTGCTTGAGGCGTGCCATCAGCAGTTTTTCACCGGGGGCGTAGACGCCGCGAATAATATCCTTCTTCAGGCTTTGATAGGCACTGATAGCCAGGTTCTGTCTGGGCAAATGTTCCATGCGTGTGAAATCTGTCCGTGAATGACCTTGTCATCATACCGAAAGCAGCGCTGTCAGACAGCGGCGTTGCATCAGGTGTGATGCGTTTGCCATCAGCGCATCAGTTGCGTTGACGATGCAGTTCGCTCCAGGCGGCGTAAGTGCTCAAGAATGCCCGGCCGGTAAGGTCATCGAGAAAGTCCGACAGCTTGAGACGGTCCATCACCGGCCCCTTGACCTCAGCCAGGTGCAAGGTAACTCGTGAATCCTTGAGACGAGCATTGATGGCGTCGAGGCTCTCGAGCGCTGAAGCATCAATCAGGTTGACCGCGGAACAGATCAACACCACATCGGAGAGCTCTGGACGACTGGCGACCAGGGAGTAGACGGTGTCCTCGAGATAACGGGCGTTGGCGAAGTAGAGGCTCTCATCGATACGTAACAAGGCCAGATGACTGACCGTTTCGACATCATGCCGTGTGACCGATCGGAAGTGTTCAGTGCCTGGGATGCGACCGACAATAGCGCTGTGTGGACGGCTGGTTCGATACAGGAACAGGCCGATGGACAAGACCACGCCAGAGATGATGCCGGCTTCAACGCCCTCGATCAGGGTCATGGCCATGGTCACCGCCAGTGCCGAGAAGTCGCTGCGCGAATAACGCCAGGTCTGACGCAGCAGGGGAATATCGACCAGGGTCAGAATCGCCACGGTAATGGTTGCGGCCAGTGTGGCAATTGGCAAGTGCTCCAGCAATGGTGTGAAAGCGAGGGTAACAATACCGATGCCGATTGCGGCAAACAGCCCGGCAAGCGGCGTCTGGGCTCCGGATTCATGATTGATCACTGTGCGTGACAGGCCTCCGGTCACCGGCATTCCAGCGCTGAAGGCGGCAGCAATATTGGCGCCTCCCAGACCCAGCAGTTCCTGGTTGGGGGCTATTCGGTCGCGCCGCTTTGCGGCGAGCATCTGTGCCATCGAAATCGATTCGACGAAGCCGACCACGCTGATCAACAGCGCCGGGACGAGTAAGGTATGCCACAGCGATAGGTCGAGAACGGGTAGCGTCAGGCCCGGAAGTCCGGCGGGAATCATGCCTACTGTTGCTACACCACTGGCGGCGAGATCGAAGCGCCAACTGATGAGTGTGGTTGCCAGCACGGCGATAACCGGGCCCGCACGCACCAGCATACTCGCCAGCCCTTCAGGGACGTGCAGTGCGGCCAGCGCCCTGGCGCCGAAGCCACGCACCACGTATAGGAAGGTCAGGCTGCCGAGACCTACCAGCATGGTTGGCCAGTGGCTGTTGGCGAGGTTGTGGGCAAGGCTGTCGACCAGCGCCAGTGCCGTATAGCCTCCGGCTTCGATGCCGAGGATGTGTGACAGCTGGCTGATGGCAATCAACAGGCCAGAGGCGGACAGGAAACCGCCGATGACGGGGTGGCTGAGGAAGTTGGCAAAAAAGCCCAGGCGCAGAAAACCCATGGCGGCCAGCATCAGTCCGGACAATAACGACAGCACTAGTGCGGCGGCAAGGTACTCATCGCTACCGGGTACCGCAACGCGTGATAGGGCGGCGCCTGTCATCAGGGCGATGATTGCCACAGGGCCAACCGCCAGGCTACGGCTGGTGCCGAGCATCGCGTAGACGACAGCAGGCAGCAGGCTGGCATAGAGTCCAACTACGGCGGGTAACCCGGCGAGAATGGCGTAGGCCAGTGATTGGGGGATCACCATGATCGTGACGATCACCCCGGCGATCAGGTCGCTACCCAGCAGGCGAGGAGTGTAATGTGGCAGCCAGGCGAGAATCGGTAAGTAGCGCTTGATCATTGCGTTGGGCTTTCCTTCCTTGAGTGGGCGGAGCGTGGAGTTACGCTGCTGTCAGCGGTCAACGCGGTGATGCTCGAGAAAGCGCTGATCCAACCAGCTTTTCCAGTGGCTGGCTAGACGTCCGCCCCACCAGTGTCGGCCATACAAGGCCAGCGCCTGGTTGGCGCCAAGGTTGAGAATCGACAGTGCCTGCTCGGGTGGCTGATACGGTTGTAATGGTTGGTCATTCAGCACAGCTTGTAGATTGTGCAGCAGAACAGGCCCCTGGCGCACCCCATGAACGCCGATTCGGGCCAATTCCTGCCCGGCGAAATCGATACAATCTCCTGCGGCGAAGATATTGTTCTGCCCTTCGACTCGCAGCTGGTGATCGACCAATAGACCATGTTTTCTGGCTGAGGGCAGGCCCAGAGTGTCGCTCGGAGTCTGGAGCCCGGTAGCGAACAGCAGATGGTCGACATCCTCGAGCAAGGCTGTAGGGGCTCCGTGCGGATAGCCGTGTGGATTTGGATTGGCTTTCAACTGGATCTCACGCTCCAGCAGGCATTTGGCAAGCCAGTTCCGACAAGTGGAAGGCGTGTTCGGTAGCAGGCCTTCAGCGCTGTGGAGCAGGGTGATGGCCAGGCGCTGGTCGTCGACGCCATGATGTCTGCCAAGCTGGCGCAATGCACAGGCCATCTCGATACCACTGGCGCCGCCTCCTTGCACCACGATGTTGATCTGGCGTCGCTCGCTGAACTGTCGACGCAAGCGGTTGTGAAGTGACCTCAGTCGTGAAATCGGTTTGACGCCCCACATTTCGGTATTGGGCAACCTATGGTCGGGAACCTGTACCATCGATCCAAGGTTCATGCTCAGTACGTCGTAGTACACCTCCGTGCCGTTGCCGAGCATGAGACACTGGCGTTCAGGCGTGACCTTCATTGCACGCTGACGGATCAGCTTTATACCTCGTTGACGGCATGTCCGTGCAGGATCGATCCTCATGTCTCTGGCGTTGATGTCTCCGGCCAGCATGGCGCTCGCGCTTCCAGAGTACCAGAACGCTCTGGGTTCAATCAGAGTGACGCTATAGCGGCTCGTGTCGAGGTGCTTGATGAGATGCAGGTGGCTGTGTCCTGCACCTACAAGCAGGATACGAGGTGCCTTGTCGGGGCAGGCTGAAGGGGAGGCGGTGACGTGGTTAACAGCGGGCATCCATATTCTTCCGATGGGATGAAGAGGGGCCTGGATATCTCGATATACATCGACTCTGGTTATACATCAGATGCTCGAGGTGGGCACACGGCCAGCCTGAATCCTGTCCGCGAGCTGCAATGAAACTCGCGGACAGGATTCAGCTCTGGATCGCTAGCGCCAGCTCGACACCGAGTAGAGCAGCAGGCCAATCCAGATCAGTGCGAAAGTCGTCAACTGCTCTATCTGTAGTGGCTCACCAAGCACCCAGATCGCCACGACAAACTGCAAGCTGGGGTTGATATACATCAGGAAACCTACAGTGCCGAGACTGAGACGCCTTGCTGCTCCGGCAAAGGCCAACAGGGGAATGGCTGTCAGGATGCCGCTGCTGATCAGCAGTAGACTGGTGCTGGAAAGCCCCGTGAAGTTCGATGTGCCGTTCGCTGTCAGCCAGCCGACCATCATCAAGGCGAAAGGCAGCAGCAGCAGTGTCTCAACCAGCAGTCCCGAGAGACCATCCAACTGTACTTGCTTGCGCAACAAGCCATAGGTACCGAATGAGGCCGCCAGAACCAGACTGATCCAGGGCAGGCTGCCGAGCTGAACCAGTTGTATACCAATCGCCATCAGTGCCAGCAGGATCGCCACTCCCTGCATGGGTTTGATGCGCTCCTTGAGCACCAGCATGCCCAGAGCCACATTGACCAGAGGCGTCATGAAGTAGCCGAGACTGGCCTGTAGGACGTGCTGGGTTTCCACCGAATAGATGTAGAGCCCCCAGTTGAGAGCAATCAGGATCGCACAACCCAGGACGCGGCCGAGACGACGTGGATGCGTCAGCGCATCGCGAATGGGTGACCAGCGGCGCAGCAGGGAGATTACGACTGCCAGAAACACGCAAGACCAGAGGATGCGGTGGGTGAGGATTTCCACGGCAGGCACATTGTCGAATAGCGCGAAGAACAGTGGAAACAGGCCCCACATGCTGTATGCAGCCAGGCCCAGTGCAACGCCTCTGGTTGATTCGGACATCCTTGCCACTCGTGGTTCTCCTGATGGGGCTTGCCGAGAAAAGAGCGATGGAAAGGAGCCGGATTCTAGCACAGCAACGCCGGCCTGGCGCCGAACTGGAAGGCAATGGCTGCGGTAAGCGCCTGGGTCAGTTAGCCTATAGGTAGACAACCCATGGCTGAGATATCTGCAATGACACAGCTGCGTACAACTCTGGTGCAATGTGACCTGCGTTGGGAAGACCCAGAGACCAATTGCCAACGACTGGCAGAGCTGCTCGGGGGGATGGGGAGTGCCGAGACTGACTTGATCGTACTCCCGGAAATGTTTGCCACCGGCTTCACCATGAACTCGCGGGAGATGGCGCAGCCCATGCAGTCCAGTGCTGTCGTGGCCTGGCTGCGTGGGCAGGCGCAACAGCGCGGATGTGTAGTGACTGGCAGTGTGGCGATTGAAGAAGGCGGCGAATATTACAACCGTCTGATCTGGGCGACACCGGACGGTGAGTTGGTGCATTACGACAAGCGCCACCTATTCCGCATGGCTGGTGAGCATGAACGCTATGCGATGGGGGATCGTCGGGTCGTCGTCGAGCTCAAGGGGTTTCGTATCCTGCTGTCGGTCTGCTATGACCTGCGTTTTCCGGTGTGGCTGCGACAGCAGTCCTCCGCACAGGATGCCTTCGAGTATGACGCTCTACTGTGTGTCGCCAATTGGCCTGCACCACGTCGCCATCCCTGGCGAGTGCTGCTGCAGGCGCGGGCAATCGAGAACCTGTGTGCGGTGATCGGCGTTAATCGCGTTGGCGAGGATGCGCGCGGTCTCGGCTATGCGGGGGACTCGATGCTGCTCAACGCCAAAGGAGAAGCGTTGATTGACGGCGGTGATGGACAGACCATGGTTTCGACAGCGGTACTGGAGCGTGAAGAACTTGAAGAATTTCGCCAGCGCTTTCCTGCCTGGCAGGATGCCGATGAATTCAGCCTGGCTATGGGAGAGCAGTCCTGATGCGCCTGGATCGCTTTCTCGCTGAAACCACCGAACTGACTCGTGGCCTGGCCCGTCGTGTACTCACTGCAGGAGAAGTCACGGTCAATGGTGAGGTGGCGCGCAAGGGGGCGCGACACGTGAGTGAAGAGGATAGTGTGTGCTGGCGGGAGGAGCGCCTGGCACTGACCGGACTGCGCTATGTCATGCTACACAAGCCATTGGGGGTGGAATGCAGTGCACGACGTAGTCTCTATCCTCGTGCTGTCGACCTGATTGAGCTTCCTCATCATGATCGCTTGCAGCCGGTGGGGCGTCTGGATGTGGAGACATCAGGGCTATTGCTGTTCAGCGATGATGGCCAGTGGTCTCACCGGGTGACATCTCCGCGTTATCGCTGCGCCAAGGTCTATCACGCCAGGTTGGCGCGATCACTTGAGGGCGATGCAGCGCTGGAAGCTATCAACCAATTTGCCGAAGGAATTCAGTTGGAGGGTGATGACACGCCAACTCGGCCCGCGCAACTGGAGTGTCTGACGCCACATGAGGTGCGATTGACCATCCATGAGGGGCGTTACCATCAAGTGCGCCGTATGCTTGCTGCGATTGGCAATCATGTTGAAGTCTTGCACCGCGAATCGATCGGGCAGCTGGTGCTGGACCCTGACCTGGCACCGGGGCAGTGGCGTGAGTTGACTGACGCGGAAATCGCCTTGTTCCAATAGTGCCCGGTTCCTATAGCGCTTGTTCCTATAGTGCCTGGTTCCTATAGTGCTTGTTTCAATAGAGGAATCGTCGGTTGCGTTGTTCGAATCAGTGCCTTTGAGCGAATGGGGCGGTGTGGTCCATTCAGTTGTAGCCGCTAGTCGATGATCTTTATCCGCGCCCGGCCCTCGGCCTTGGCGCGGTAAAGCGCCTGGTCGGCCAGCGTCAGCAATGTATTCGGGTCGTTGGTATTCATGGGATAGCTGGCAATACCACAGGATACCGATACTGTTCCCAGTGGCGTCTCTTCATAGCGGAAGGCAGACTCGGACAGTGCCTCGGTCATGCGTGAGATGCGCCGCTGGGCGTCTTCTGCCTGGGCGCCCGGCAGCAAGACGACAAACTCCTCTCCGCCCAGACGGCATACCACGTCAATGTCGCGAAAGCTGTTTGACAGCATCCGCGAAACGTTACGCAGCACAGCATCTCCGGCTGCATGGCCAAAGCGGTCATTGAACAGTTTGAAATGATCGATATCGATGATCGCCAGCGAAAGAGAGGAGTTCTGACGGAGGGCGATAGCAGCTTCATGGGCCATCAATTCATCGAAGTAACGGCGATTGTGTAGTCCGGTCAGGCCATCCTGGTAGGACATGGTGGCCAGTTCTTCCTGCAGTGAAATGCTCGACAGCACGAGGGAAAGTCGGCCGAGCCCCATTTCAATGAATTGTAGCGTTCGATCGCTGTGAGCCATCTTCCAGCGTTGCGTTTCACGGGGCAGCAGGTAGAGCACACCGAGTCGCTGGAACTGTTGGTTGGCACGAGGAATATCCAACGGCAGCAACCAGTGGGGTTGTTGCTGCGAACCGCCTGCCGCAGATGCATGTTGTGAGTTGCCAACAGAGCCGGCCGGGTCGCTATTGACCGGTCTGGAGGAGGCTCGAGGATGACTGGCGGATAGATACCGAATCGGAGGTGTTGGGTTGAGGCGGTCAGGAGCCTGATGATGGTCAGGCCAGGCAGTTGCCAGAATCAGGTTGCCCGTTTTAGGGTCTGGCCGATAAAAGGCACCGTGCAAGGGGTGAAGAATATCGGGCATAGCCTCCATCGCATGGTGAAGGGCGCTTTCCAGAGCCGCCGAGCCTTGCAGGCGATCAATCAGGTTAGCCAGTTCCTGGCTCTTGTGATGTTCCACCGCCAGGATCGATGCGCGTTCACGCTCGCGTTCGGCATGGGCTTCCAGCGCTTTGGTGCGTGCATCGATCTCTCGCTCGAGAAAGGTGTTGAGGTGACTCAGTTCCTGTTGTGAGCGCGCGAAGAAGCGTATAGAGATCAACACGATGACCAGCACGAAAGCCAGGGCTCCGAGATTTACCGGGACGCTGTACCAATTGACCAGGCCGTGAGCCACCAGCATGTCGACGATCAGCACTCCGGCGAAGGCTGCATAGCTGATGATGACCAGCCATTGGTCGGTGTCGTAGGTGCGGTAGTATCTTAAGAGTATCAAGCCGATCAGGCTTAGACTGACCAGTAGCAGAATATCGAAGACCGGAAAGGCCATGGTCAGTGATGTCAGTCCCAGCAAAGCCAGGCCGATGGCGGCAATGGCATAGGCAAGGTGGGCGACCCAGATGCTGTGCAGTAGCCAGTGGCGACACTGGGGAAGCCAGTGTTCCAGCATCAGTGCCATGGCAATCGGCAGGGAAAAATAGCTGATGGCAGCCAGGTAGTCCCAGAGCAGAGGTCTTTCCAGCAACAACTGGCTGGCATCGCTCTCGGCGATAACCATGATACCGGTCGCCAGCGCAAAGAGACCGATACTTGCCAATCGCCATTGCTGTGGACGTGCGATGATCAGTAGTCCGGCGAGACAGGCGATGACCATGCAAAGTGCCGAGACGGCCAGGTCGCCACGGGTATCAGCGACAATCATCGGTAGGACATCGGCCTTTTCCATGACCGCCACCTTGCCCCAGAGGCCGATGTCCTTGTACGTCGAATGCAGGCGTAGATAGAGATGCTCTCCGGCCGAATCAACAGGTAGCTCGATGGCATGCCAGACCCAGCCGGCAAAACTACCGGAACCATCCTCATCCAGTTGGCCGTGTCGGTAGATGAGCCGTCCGTCGACATAGGCTTCGCCAATCAGGTTGAGGCTCGAAATGAACAGCACAGGTTGCAGCCATTCGCCGACTGGTAAACGATGACGCATCCACAGGTTGTCCTGTTGGTTGCGACCGGGAGGGTTGCCAATCCCTGCCATCGGCTGCCAGAGATCTGTCGCATCATCGGCAACTGACCATTGAGGTACGCCATCGGCAGAGAGCGGAGAATCGCCCCAACGATACTCCCAGCCCTCTTCAAGAGGCATCTCGGGTGCAGATGCGGTAGCAGCACCGCATAACAGCACTCCAAGCAGAAGGGTGCCGATTACATGAAGCACCAAGCGAGTCATAACGTATCCAAGCGTAACAGACCTGGGCAGTATAGAACGGTGGGGCGTGGAAGATCTGGTAGGTTCTGGTGTCGCTACATCAACGCAACAGAATGCTCGAACGTAATCTGTATTTATACCGTTATCTTGTGAGCTGAGACCAAGGCGATAAGCCTACTTCCTGAAACTCGATCAGTCAGCAGAGGGAGTCTGGCGTCATGTCGCTAGACTCGATGCTGCAATCAATGCCTTGGTGTAGTCGCTGCCAGGGTTGGCAAGAACCTGCTCACTGTCGCCCTGTTCGACAAGCTGTCCATCCTTCAGCACGAGAATTCGATGCGCCATGGCACGAACAACAGAGAGGTCGTGGCTGATGAATACATAGCTGACCCCATGACGATGTTGCAGATTGCGTAACAATTCCACCAGTTGCTTCTGTATGGTGCGATCGAGCGCTGAAGTCGGCTCGTCGAGAATGATCAAGTGAGGTTCAAGAATGATCGCTCGAGCCACGGCAATTCGTTGCCGCTGACCACCTGAAAATTCGTGAGGATAGCGTTCGGCGACATCTTCCGGCAGTCCAACTTCGCGAAGTGTTCGGCGGACTCGCTCGTTGACCTCATCATCACTGAGCTCAGGGTGATGGAAGCGTAGCCCTTCGCTGACGATATCGGCGACTGGCATGCGTGGTGATAACGAACCGAAAGGATCCTGGAACACGACCTGAATCTCCTTGCGCTGTCGGCGCAGAGACTCTCCCCGTAATTGATCGAGTCGTTGACCATTGAAGTCGATCTCACCTTGACTGGTCACCAGCCGCAGTAGTGCCAGGGCAAGGGTGGTCTTGCCTGAACCGGACTCGCCAACAATGCCAAGCGTTTCACCGGGGGCGACTTGGAGGTCCAGAGGCACTAGCGCTTCAAACGCTGGAGGTCGTCGACGCAATAGACGTTTAGGGCGCTGGAAACTGACACCCAACTGCCGCGCGGCGAGTAGGGAACCACTCTGGGTCACCGGTGTTGGACGACCCACGGGCTCCGCATCCAGCAGATCACGCGTGTGTGCGCTGCGAGGCTGGCTGAAGACCTGCTGGACGCTGCCGGTCTCCTGGTGTTCACCATGATGGAGAACACAGACGCGGTCGGCATGTCGGCGCACCAGATTCAGGTCATGGGTGATGAACAGCATTCCCATAGCGTGGTGGTCGCGCAGTTCTGCGAGCAACGCGAGGATTTCCTGCTGGACGGTGACGTCGAGCGCAGTGGTCGGTTCATCGGCGACCAGCAGTTGAGGGTTGTTGGCGATGGCCATGGCGATCATCACGCGCTGGCGCTGGCCGCCGGAGAGCTGGTGTGGCCAGGCGGCGAGTAGCTCGCTGGCCCGCGGCAGTTTGACCTGCTCAAGAAGCTCCTGGCAGCGCTGCCAGGCCTGGGGCCCACGTAATCCCTGGTGCAGACGCAGGGCTTCCCCGAGTTGCCGTCCGATGGTATGCAGGGGATTGAGGGAGGTCATCGGCTCCTGAAAGATGAAGCCGATACGGTTGCCGAGCACCGTTTGCCATTGGCGTCGAGTCAAGCCAGCCAGGTCGAGTTCAGCGAGACGTCGCTTGCCGCTGACAACAGCGTTGTCTGGAAGCAGATTGAGTGCCGCCAGCGCTGCGACTGTCTTGCCGGAACCGGATTCACCGACCAATGCCAGAGTTTCGCCAGCAGCGACGGACAGCGACAGGCGGTTGACGACAGTTTTACCGTCAAAGACCACGCTGACATCGTCGAGGGCAAACAGCGAATCAGTGGTCATCGGCGGCTCCTGTGCCTGCGGTGCTGACATGTTGTACATGGCGTGGGTCGAAGGCATCGCGCACACCTTCGCCGATAAACACCAACAGCGAAAGCATGGTGGCGAGCGTCATGAACGCAGTGATCCCCAACCAGGGCGCCTGAAGGTTATTCTTTCCCTGAGCGACCAACTCCCCCAGTGAAGGTGAGCCGGGAGGGAGGCCAAAGCCGAGGAAGTCCAGCGATGTCAGCGTGGTAATGGCACCGGTGAACAGGAAGGGCACAAAGGTCAGAGTCGCCACCATGGCGTTGGGTAGAACGTGACGCCACATGATCAGGCGAGAATGCAGGCCCATGGCCTTCGCTGCACGAACGTACTCGAGATTGCGTGCTCGCAGGAACTCGGCGCGCACGATGTCCACCAGCCCGAGCCACGAAAACAGTAGCATGATGCCCAACAGCCACCAGATATTGGGTTCGACCAGGCTGGCGAGAATGATCAGCAGGAACAGCACGGGCAGGCCAGACCAGATTTCGGTGAAACGCTGGCCGATCAGGTCGACCTTGCCGCCGAAGTACCCTTGGACTCCACCAATGACGACGCCCAGAACCAGTGAGCCTGCGGTTAGTGTCAAGGCGAAGACCACCGACAAGCGGAAGCCGTAGATGACCCTGGCCAATACATCGCGACCCTGGTCATCGGTGCCCAGCCAGTGGCGTGCATCGGGTGGCGCGGGTGATGGACGAGAGAGGTGCATGTCGATGGTGTTGTAGGAGAAGGGAATCAGAGGCCACAGCATCCAGCCTTTGCTGTTTATCTCCTGTTGAGTGAAAGGGTCGTGATAGTCCGCTGACGTGGGTAGTCGCCCGGCAAAGTCAGTGTCCTTGTAGTCATTCCACAATGGGAAGTACATCTGCTGCTCGTAGTGCACCAGCAGGGGCCGGTCATTGGCGACCAGCTCTGCACCAAGGCTGATCACCAGAAGAATCGAGAACAACCACAGTGACCACCAGCCACGACGATGGTGGCGGAACACCTGTATTCGTCGACGAGTTATGGGCGAAGCCTTGGGGAGAAAGGGCCTTGTGAGAGATCGTGACTGCATGCTCAGGACTCCCGGGAAGCAAAGTCGATACGTGGATCGATCCACACGTAAGTGAGATCCGAGACCAACTTGAGAACGAGGCCGATCAGCGTATAGAGATACAGGGTGCCGAAGATGACGGGATAGTCGCGCTGGGTAACTGCTTCAAAGCCCAGTAGCCCGAGCCCATCCAGTGAGAAGATCACCTCGATCAGCAAGGAGCCGGTGAAGAAGATGCCAATCAGCGCCGACGGCAGGCCAGCGATGATGATCAACATGGCATTGCGGAAGACATGGCCGTAGAGGATTCGGTTCTCGCTGGCGCCCTTGGCACGAGCGGTGAGCACATACTGTCGATGGATCTCGTCGAGGAAGCTGTTCTTGGTGAGCATGGTCAGAGTGGCAAAGCTACCGATCGCGGATGCGCTTACCGGCAGCACGATATGCCACAGGTAGTCCTTTATTTTCCCCCAGGTGCTCAGGTCTGCGAAGTCCGGGGAGGTCAGCCCGCGCAGCGGGAACAGATCCCAATAGCTGCCGCCGGCAAAGAGTACGATCAGCAGTAGGGCGAACAGGAATCCAGGCACCGCATAGCCGACAATCACCACCCCCGATGTCCAGACATCAAATGCCGAGCCGTGGCGCAAGGCCTTGCGGATACCCAGCGGAATGGAGATCAGGTAGACCAGCAGTGTGGTCCATAGTCCCAGCGATATCGATACCGGCAATCGCTCAATCATCAGGCTGATCACCGGCTGACCGCGAAAGAAGCTCTCTCCGAAGTCGAAGGTCGCGTAGTTGCCCATCATGTCGATGAAGCGTTCGTGGGCCGGCTTGTCAAAGCCGAACTGATGCTCGAGCTGCTCGATGTATTGCTGAGGAATACCGCGACTGCCTCGGCTGGTACCACTGGATTCCAGGGTATCCCCGCCACCGCCGAGGTGTGTGCTGGATTCGGCGGAAAGACCCTCGAAGCGAGCCAATATCTGGTCGATGGGGCCGCCAGGCGCAGCCTGAACGATGAGGAAGTTGAGCAGCATGACGCCAACCAGGGTCGGTATCATCAGTAACAGGCGGCGCAGGATATAGGCGGCCACGGCATTTCCTTACTTGTGCTCGAGTGGTAGTACTTACGAGTTGTAGTACTTACGAGTTGTAGTACTCGCGAGTTGCAGTGCTCACGAGTGGATTGTATCCGGCGGACTGGGGCTGTCCAGGCCGTCAGCGGTTACGCTGACGGCTCTCGACGCGCTTGGCTCGTTCCGGGTCAATCCACCACGAGGATAGATCCAGTGCGTACGGTGAGAAAGGTTCTCGGTAGCCAAACTTGTCCCAGATCGCGATACGATACGCTGCCAGATGGAACTGGGGGATCACATAAAAGCCCCAGCGTAATACTCGGTCCAACGCCTGGGCTGCAGCATCCATTTCCTCACGCGAGGAAGCCGCGATCAAATCATCGACCAGCGTATCGATCACCGGGTCCTCAAGACCAATCAAGTTTCGGCTCTGCGGCCGTTCAGCGTATTCGCTACCCCAGTATTCACGCTGTTCGTTCCCGGGATTGGCAGATTGAGGAAAACTGCCGACAACCATGTCGAAATCGAAGTTACGCAGTCGGTTCAGGTACTGATTGACGTCCACGGTGCGTACCCGGGCCCGGATACCGATGCGTGCCAGGTTGCGTACCAGCGGCTGAGCAATGCGCTCGAATTGGGTGCTGTAGAGCAGGATCTCAATATTCAACGGCTGGTTGGTAGCGGTGTTGATCATTACACCGTCACGTGCCTCATAACCCGCTGCTCGCAATAGATCCATTGCCTTGTACAGACGTTGACGCAGGTCATCGGGCTGTTTGATGGGCAAAGGTTCGTTGAACAGTCGCTCCGGCAGTTCGTCACTCAGTGGTTCGAGTAATTCGAGTTCGCCCGGCGATGGAAGCCCTGTGGCTTCCATCTCGGAATTCTCGAAATAACTGTCGGTAGCCTGATAGGCGCCATAGAACAGGTTCTGGTTGAGCCAGTCGAAGTCGAATGCCAGGGTAATGGCCTCGCGCACTCGAACATCGTCGAACCTGGGCTCACGCAGGTTCATCACGAACGACTGCATGCCTGCGGGCTGACCGTCAGGAACAATTATCTGCTTGACCAGACCCTCCTCATGAGCGGGGAAGTCATAGGCGGTTGCCCAGTTGCTGGCCGAAGATTCGAGTCGAAAGTCGATCAGTCCGGCCTTGAAGGCCTCCAGCGCCACCGACTGGTCGCGATAGTAGTCGTATTCGAGACGTTCGATGTTATAGCGGCCGCGATTCAGGCCCAACTCCTTGCCCCAGTAGCTGTCGTCGCGTTGATAGACGATGCGGCGCCCTGGCGACACTTCAGAAATACGATAGGGGCCTGAGCCAAACAGTGGGGCGCGGGTCACTGCCTCAAAATCGCGCCCCGCCCAGAAGTGTTCGGGAAGTACCGGCAGTTGGCCGATGATCAGTGGCAGCTCACGGGACTCACTGTCACCCAGCTCGAAGCGGACGGTGTCTCGATCGACAGCGATGGCGTCAGTGACGTCGGAATAGTAGGCGCGGTAGAAGGGACTGCCTTTGGTGGTCAGGGTGTCAAAACTGAAGACGACATCCTCGGCCAGTACCGGTTCCCCATCCTGGAAATGCGCTTCTGGACGCAGGTCGAATTCGACCCAGCGACGATCCGGGTCAAGACGAATACCGCCTGCCAGCAACCCATACATGGTGAAGGGCTCATTGGGGCTGGATTCGAGCAGAGTATCGTATACCTGCATCAACCCTGACGCAGGTGTACCCCGGACAATGAAGGGGTTGGTCGAGTCGAAGCTGCCCTGTGCGGCTTGAGCCATGGTGCCGCCATGGGGAGCATCTGGGTTGACGTGTGGCAAGTGGTCGAAGCCTGGCGGCAAGGCGGGGTCACCAAAGAGCGCCAGAGCATGAACGGTGGGGACTTCCGCAGGTTCAGCAGCCTGTAGCGTAGTGCTGAGCACGATGCTCAGCAAGCCCAGGCCAGTCACCACATTTCGCATCAAGCTGCTTTCCTTCCTTTGCCGGAGTCGTGAACAGGGCCTCCAGAGTGAGGCCCTGTTCACGGCATGAAAGTGTTACGAGCCGGAAATGGTAAGGCGCTGCCCGGGATGTATGGCCTGGGAATCATCAATGCCATTCCAGCGCGCTAGATCACTGGTAGACACAGAATGTAGCACGGCAATGCGTGAAAGGGTGTCGCCCTGTTCAACGACATGCGTGCCGCTACTATTGCTTGCCACTTGAGTCTCGCCGATCAACTGGTCGCTGAGGCTTGCGCGCAGTGATTCGGCGTTGGCGGTTGGCACCAGCAATTGGCGTGCGTGTCGCGGATCCACAGTGGATGTCTTGACGCCTGGATTGAGCCTTGCCAGTTCTGATGTGGTGACACCCGCCAGGTTAGCGGCCTCGCTGAGGCTGATCGGCGAGGTCAGAGTAATGCGGGCGAAGGCTGCAGAGCCACTGATTTCCGGCAGGTTGATGGCGTACTGTTCGGGGTCGCTGATGATGTGAGAGATGGCAATCAGCTTGGGTACATAGGCCATGGTCTCAGCGGGAAGGTTCAGATCCCAGTAATCGCCAGCCAGACCGCGGGCTTGTGCAGCTCGGCGAGCGTTGTTGACGGTTCCTGCGCCTGCGTTATAGGCAGCCAGGGACAGTAGAAGATCGCCGTCATACCACTCGTCGGCTTGCGTCTCGATATAATCGAGGGCAGCACCGGTTGACGTGACCACATCGACACGGCCATCCCAGCTGCCGTTGCGCTTGAGGCCAAGGGCATCGCCAGTGCGCGGCATGATCTGCCACAGGCCAGCTGCACCAAAGTGGCTGCGTGCAGTGGGGTCGAAGGAGCTTTCGATGAAAGGAATCAGGGCGATTTCGCCCGGCAGGCCCCGTGCTTCCACCTGTTGGCTGATCCATGCCAGCCATGGGCGTGCACGCTCGGTAATCTCGGCAATATTTTCGGGGCTGGATTGATAGTAGTCAATCCACTCCTGAACCCTCGCGTTGAATGCCTGGTCCTGCCAGCGGAAGTCGCCGCGTAGACTGGTCCATACATCTTGAGGCTCTAGTTCCAGTGCCTCCCAGAAGTGCGAAGTGAGATGCTGAGGTGGCGATACAGACGTCGTGGAGCTTGTGCTGTAGCGACTATCCATTGGCAGAGTAGAGGCTTGACTGGACCAGGCACTGGTCATCAGCGAACCAATAAGGGCAAGGCTACTGGCCATGCCCAACAATCGTCTTCGGCTTGTGTGATATGTCATACGTACAGCATTCTCCCGACCAGCAGGCTTGGCTGCTGGCCTTGTATAAGCTCATTGAGTCGGGCAATCCTTCGGTCTAGAACGAATCCTTCCATGCGCGCAGAGTGGCGAACGTCTGCTGGTCATTGTCTGTTGCGCCATGTTGAGATGCTGCGCGCCTTACTCCTGCGTTATCACAACGCAGGAATGGATTGATGCGGCGTTCGCGCTCGAGGGTAGTCGGCAACGTTGGCCGTTCCAGTTCGCGAACCTTTTCGCATTCACGAAGAGCGCTCGCCACATCATCGTTATCCGGGTCCGCCGCTCGCGCAAAGGCGAGGTTGGACAGCGTATATTCATGGGCCGCGAAGATGAGCGTTTCCGCAGGCAGGGCATTGATACGCGCCAGTGATTCATTCATCTGCTCCGCGCTACCTTCGAACAGTCTTCCGCAGCCGGCGCTGAAAAGGGTGTCGCCACAGAACAACAGCGGGGGGATTCCCGCGGTGAAGAAGGCGATATGGTCAAGCGTGTGCCCCGGTACCGTCATTACCTCGAAGCGACGACCCATGACACGAAACTCGTCGCCATCGCCGACACGTTCGCTGATGCCCTTGATATCCGGGTTTTGAGGACCGATGACCCTTGGGGAATAGCGTTTGATCAGCTCTGCCAGACCACCAGTATGGTCCTGGTGATGATGGGTGATCAGTACAGCCCCCAGCGACAGACCTTCGCGTTCGAGCACCTGAATTACGGCTTGGGCGTCGCCCGGGTCGACCACGCACACTCGGTCGCTCGTGTCCTGGCGCAGTACCCAGATATAGTTGTCGCTAAAGGCCGGAATCGGTGTCACGCTTAGCATGGTCAATGGCATCCTCTGGTCACGCCGTCAGGTCCGCAAAGCGCCCGGCCAGCGTGATGTCACAATCGCTGACTATGGTAAAAACGACGTGCAAAATCCGACACTCTGGGGGTAGCGGACGATCATGTCAAATGCATCAAAGGTGATGGATACGGTATCGCTTGTCCCGAGGGCCCGTCGTTTCTGGGCTGATGACTTCGGTAGAGCTTTATACCTGGCTGAACGAGCCTGCCTGGGGCCCCAGGCCGAACGCTGGAGTGGTGTACATGGTCTGGAAATATCGCTAGCTGAACCCATCGTTGATATGTCATCCGTTCGTCATCTCATGCGTTGGGCTCCGACCCATGAGCTGGCGGAAAGTTCCTCGACCATCGTTTGTCATCCGGATCGCTTGCCACTGCCTGATGGCGCTCTTGACCTTGTAGTTCTGCATCATGTGCTTGAGATCGTCGACTGCCCGCATCAGCTATTGCAGGAGGCGGCGCGTGTTACCGCGGCGGATGGTCGACTGATTATTTTCGGTTGGTCGCCTGTGTCAGCGGGCGGGTTGGCGCGCTGTTTGCCGCAGACTCGCAAGGCGTTGCCGGGGGTGGGATGTTGGCGCAGTGCACGGCGCATGCGCGACTGGTTGTCGTTTGTCGAGTTCGAGATTGAACGGTTAGACTATTGCGGCTTTCATCTTCCCGGTCTGGCGCCGCACAACGCTCTGCTCGAGACGCTTGGGCGGCGGCACAATCTGCCATTGGGTGATAGCTACGTCATACAGGCGCGCAGCCGTTCGCAGTTGGCGCGTCGTCAGCCACAACGACCGCTTTTCGGTACCGCTGTGGGTGCTGGCACTCTAGGAGCGACTCGTGTTGAGCCGAGTTCCCAAGTGCATGGCTCTCAAGTGCATGGCTTGAGGGTTGGGTTTTCCAGTAGACGTAACTCGAGAACAGAGAGCTCTGGAGAAGGTAGCTCGAGAGATGGCTCGAGAGAGCGCGACAGCAACGAACGATAAACCCGCGGTGACCGAGGTGAGCAGTGAGTGAGGCGCAAGAAGATACAGTGGTGACCATCTATACCGATGGTGGCTGCCGTGGTAATCCCGGTCCGGGTGGCTGGGGGGCGTTGTTGCAGAGTGGTACGCACGAGAAAGCCCTGAAAGGGGCCGAACCATCCACGACCAACAACCGCATGGAGTTGACCGCTGCAATCATGGCACTCAAGGCCTTGAAGCGTTCCTGCAAGGTTACCCTGTGGACCGATTCGGAATACCTGCGCAAAGGCATTACCGAGTGGATTCATGGTTGGGTAAAGCGTGGCTGGAAGACGGCATCGAAGCAGCCGGTGAAGAATGCCGACCTCTGGCAACAACTGCTGGAACAGAGCGAACGTCATCAGATCGACTGGCGTTGGGTGAAAGGTCATAGTGGTCATCCCGGAAACGAGATGGCTGATACGCTCGTCAACCAGGCGATTGATGAGCTGCTGACAGGCGCCACGGCGCAGGATCGAGCTTAATAACGGAATACGCGATGCGTCAGATAGTACTGGATACGGAAACCACCGGTATCGAGACCCGTGAAGGTCACCGCCTGATCGAGATTGGTGCTGTCGAGGTGATCAACCGTCGCCTGACCGGTAACAGTTATCACCAATACATCAACCCCGAACGGGAAATCGATGCCGAGGCGGTATCGATCCACGGCATCACCAATGAACGGGTTGCCAATGAGCCAGTATTTGGTCAGGTTGCCAAAGAGTTCTGGGACTTCATTCGAGGCGCGGAGCTGGTCATCCACAATGCGCCCTTTGACGTAGGCTTTATTGATCACGAGTTCAAGATGCTGCGTGAGGCGGACCCGAGTCTCGACTTCGGCCCGGTGAGTGAGCATTGTCGTGTACTCGATACCCTTGTCATGGCGCGGGGAATGCACCCCGGTCAACGCAACAGCCTTGACGCGCTATGTAAACGTTACGACATCGACAATGGCCACCGGGTGCTGCACGGCGCCTTGCTTGATGCCGAAATTCTGTCGGATGTCTATCTGGCGATGACCGGGGGGCAAACTGCCCTGACACTGGATTCCGGCAATGATGACAAGGCCGCCGAGAACGAGCATGGGGAGTTCGCTGTGCGACGCCTTTCGCTTGAGCCAGGGCGTCTGAAGGTCCTCCACCCAACGGAGAGCGAAATGGGCGCGCATCTGGCCAAACTCGCCAAGGTGCGAGACAAGGCGGGGACATGCCTGTGGGATCAACTTGGTTCTCCAGTCGGGCAAACCGGTGATCAGGGGCAGGGATGATGCTGAGGCGCGAGATTCCGCATCAGGAAAGCCGGGGGAGAGTGATTCGCTATTCCGGTGGACGCATTCAACCTGGGCCAGAAGGGTTGCCGTTCGGCTTGGTCGAACCCTGGGAAGAGGGCGTGCAGCCGCTGTGCTGGTGGAATGACGAGCCGGTTGGGCTGATGGTCCTTGATGCACCTGATGACGACTGGATCGATGGACGAGACTGGTTGACCAGGCTCCCGGAAAGTTGGTTTCCATTGCTCTCCACGGCCCTCCAGGTGGCTGCATGGTCCGCCAATCATCGCTTCTGCGGCCGGTGTGGGAGCCCTGCACGGCGGCTTGCCGCTGAGTTCGCCATGCATTGTGACCACTGTGGCCATCGTAATTACCCACGTATCTCGCCGTGCATCATTACCCTGGTGACCCACGGCGAGTCGCTGTTGCTGGCACGCAGCCCTCGCTTTCCACCGGGACGCTATTCGACGCTGGCTGGTTTTATCGAGCCAGGCGAATCAGCAGAACAAGCTCTGCATCGTGAGGTCTACGAGGAAGTCGGGATCAGTATCGGCCGGATGCGCTATATCCGTAGCCAGGCCTGGCCATTTCCTCATTCATTGATGCTGGGATATCTGGTCGAGGCTGCCAGTCGCCGTATTCGAATTGATGGTCATGAAATACAGGACGCCGCCTGGTTCTCACCGAACCGATTGCCGCAGTTGCCTCCGTTGTATTCCATATCGCGAGAGCTGATCGAATTGCATCTCGCTGAAGTACGAGATGGCCGTCAGGGCTGAATCCAGAAAAGCGAGAACCGGTGGTGCGTGGCGCCAGGCAGAAGCCTGGCGCCACGACGGCCGGATCAGTTCGAGGGGAATATTTCGTTCAGGCGAGTGGCCAGCATGATGTTTCCAGTAGCCTTGAGTTTGCCGGTCATGAAAGCGGTCATCCCATTGACTTCACCGCTGATGATGCCCTTGAGCGTATCGGTGCTCATGCTCAGGCTGACAGAGGGATCATCGTGCTCTCCCGGCTGGATATCGAGAGTGCCATCATTGATCACCACATAATGGTCGTCGGCGTCGCTGAAATGGAACTGAAAGACTTCCTGAACACCGCTGGCGGCTTGTGGGTCAAAACGCGAGCGGAGAGTGTCGAGTGTCTGTGACATGGGGATCATCCTGGCATGTGAGCGGTGATGGTCAATGAGAGTATTTCAAACGATTGTTTTAATCAAGGGCACCAGTGAGTAGACACCAGCGGACGGCTCACTGAAGCGACTGGATGCAATCAATTTGCGAAACACCACACCTGGGGGTAGTGCTATGGGTCAATGGCTTACGGAGATGGGAACCTTTCTGGTGCAACTGTTGAGTGTTGCTGTGGTGGTGACGATTGCCACTCTTGTCATTCTTCGTGCTAGAGGAGCAGGGCGTCGTAGCGGTACTACGCGTTTGCGCATTACGGACCTTGGGCGTCAGCATGAGCAGCGCCAGCAGAAGTTGAGCATGATTGACATGCCAGCTCGAGCCAGACGTCGATTGGCGCGGCGTATGAAACGTGATGAGCGCCGACAGTCACGAACCGGCAAGGGAACACCGAGTACGACCTGGGTGCTGGATTTTCACGGCAACATCAAGGCGTCAGGCGTCACGCGTCTGGCGCAGGAAATCTCGCTACTGCTGCCGGTCGTTGGTAGCCAGGATGAAGTGGTGCTGCGCCTGGAGTCGCCAGGTGGCCTGGTGCATGCCTATGGATTGGCCGCAGCCGAGCTTGACCGCCTGCGCGAAGCAGGGCTGTCCACCACTGTCTGTGTTGATAAGGTAGCGGCCAGTGGGGGCTATTTGATGGCCTGCAATGCCGATCGAATTCGCGTCGCACCGTTTGCGGTCATCGGCTCGATCGGTGTCGTTGCACAGGTGCCGAATGTTCACCGTCTTCTCCAACGGCACGATGTTGATGTTGAGTTGCATACCGCGGGGCGCTTCAAGCGTACCCTGACGGTACTGGGAGAAAACACTGAAGAGGGGCGAGAGAAGTTTCGCGACGATCTCGAGAGTACCCACGACAAGTTCAAGCAGTATGTAGCCGCACGCCGGCCGCAATTGGACATCGAGTCGGTTGCAACAGGGGAAATCTGGTATGGGCAAGAAGCTGTCACTAGAGGGCTGGCTGATGATGTCGGTACCAGCGAGGCCTACTTGATGGAAGCCATGAAGAAAGGCCGGGTCATCGCCGTGGGATTGGAAGCTGAACGGTCGCTGACTTCGCGTATTGGAGTGGGGTCGGCACGGCTGGTGGATCATCTGTGGGAACGACTGGAAGAACGCCTTGATGCGGCACGGTGGGAGCGGCGCTGAGGTAGGTGTGGGGCCGCTCCCTGGGTTGGCACGGGAGGTCAGGCCTGGTCATTGGCCGCGTTGAGTTGCACCAGGGCTGCGATCATGATGCTGGCAGTCTCGCCGTTGAGTGAGTAATAGATGGTCTGTGACGCTCGTCGTGTAGAAACCAGTTCTGCACGACGCAGGATGGCCAAGTGCTGTGATAAAGCTGATTGGCTGAGGCTGAGACGTTGGTTGAGCTCAGTGACGGACAACTCATTACCTTCAAGCAGGCAAAGAATGCGCAGGCGATTGTCATTGGCAATGGCTTTCAGCAAGGTGCTGGCCTTGTCGACAGTGGAATCGCCTCCTTCGAGTAGGCGTTCTGCCTGGCGCTGAGAGTCGATCATTTACCTTCCCCTTTCCAGATAACCCCGTGGGCATCAAATATGTTGGTGTTATGGTCTCTGCACCATCACGTTGGCGTGGCCTGTGTCTGTTCTGGTGTGCGCCTGTTCTGTTATGCCCCTGTTCTGTTATGCCCCCGTGCTGGCAAGTACCGAGGTGGAAAACGGGGGCTGGTATCCGCTTCTATCGCCTGCGTGCTTTTTATTATTCAGTATGTCCTCAAGAATAGCGCATTGCCTGTTGTGGCGCGCCTGAAACGCTGTTGGATGCCCGTCTGAGCAGAGTTCCAGGTGCTTCTTCTGAGGTAATGTTGTGAATCGTTCTTCTGTTGTGCTGTTTTGCTCGTAGTGAAGTGAATAAAACTCCCTTCCATATCGAAAATGGCGAGTGGGTTGGCAGCTTGGCTGGGCTTTCCCATGAGCGAGTGCGCGAACTGGCAAAATCGTCATGGCTGGATACTACAAACGAAGGTGCGTAGAATATGCCGCCACTTTGTTCTGCTTTGTCATTCATAGGGTTCCCTCACCCCTTGCCAAAAAAGGTACTGCATGTTCGAACTGTCCGCGCTTCAGAGACGTCGCCTGTTGGCGATCATGGTTGCTTTCCACATTACAGTGATTGCGGCCAGCAACTATCTGGTACAGCTTCCCTTTACGCTGTTCGGGCTGCATACCACATGGGGGGCTTTCAGTTTCCCGTTCATCTTTCTTGCCACGGACTTGACCGTACGCCTGTTCGGCAAAGGGCCAGCTCGCACCATTGTGTTGCGCGTCATGCTTCCGGCGTTGGTGGTTTCCTACGTTGTATCTGTTGTTTTTCCGCGTGGCAGCTTCGTAGGGCTTGGTGCTCTCGGTGAATGGAACCTGTTCGTTGCTCGTATTGCTCTGGCCAGCTTCATGGCCTATCTACTGGGGCAACTGCTTGATGTTCGGGTATTTGATCGGTTACGCCGCCTAAAGGCCTGGTGGGTGGCACCAGCTGCGTCCACGGTGTTGGGCAACCTGGTCGACACTCTGGCGTTCTTCTCCATTGCCTTTCACGAGGGCCCGGATCCGTTCATGGCCTCTCACTGGCCAGAGATTGCGGCAGTCGACTACGCCATCAAACTGGGCATCAGCCTACTGTTCTTCCTGCCGCTGTATGGCATTCTGCTACGTTGGCTGAGCCAGCGGCTGGTGGCATTGAGTGCCAACCAGGGTCAGTGGGCTATCGATGTTGAAGGGACAAGGTCCTGATGAGTGGGTTAAGGGAGTATCTAGCCAGACTGGTTCTGGAGTGATGACTTTCTGGTCCCTGGAATGGTGGATGGATAACGCTACGTCTCGGTATTACGGACTCATTGGGAGACCTCATGTCTGTTGCATTGAACTTCTCGGATAGTGGTGGCGAAGGCGTCCCGTTGGTCATCATTCATGGCCTGTTGGGCAGCGCGGACAATTGGCGTTCGCATATCAAGTACTTCTCCGCACGTTACCGAGTCATTGCCGTGGACCTGCGCAATCATGGTGCGTCGCCTCATGCACAAGGCATGAGTTATGACGAGATGGCTGCCGATATATTGGCGGTGCTGGGCCGCTGTGGAGTCGATCAGGCGCACCTGCTGGGGCATTCCATGGGGGGCAAGGTCGTCATGACGTTCGCGCGACGGAACCCCGATCGAGTGGCTTCATTGATGGTGGCTGATATTGCGCCTGTGGCTTATGAGCATCTTCACGATACCGTCTTTGCGGCGATGCGTGCGGTTGAACAGGGAGCGCCAGGCGACCGCCGGGAGGCCGATGCCTTGATGGCTGAGTTTGTCAGTGACAAGCCTACGCGCATGTTCCTTGCGACCAACCTCAAGCGTGATGACGGTGGTGTACTGCGTCTTCGCGTCAATATGGATGCGATCGAGCAGGGCTACCCCGATATCATGGCGGCTCCGGCTGGTGAGGGTGCGATTGATGCTCCCAGTCTGGTGATACGTGGTTCTCGTTCTGACTATGTCAGTGATGAGCGTTTGGCAGCAGTGAGAGAGGTATTACCCCGTACCGAGTTGGTGACGCTTGATGCTGGCCATTGGCTGCATACCGAGAAGGCAGAGGATTTTCGCGCTGCCATCGGGGACTTTCTCGCCGCTCACTGACGTCGAGATCAGTAGTCGCATATAGTAGTCGCATATAACAACGGGCACCTTTCGGTGCCCGTCTGTATTGGTACTGTTGCAGGTATTGGTATCGGCTCGAGTCGGCTTTCAGCCTGGGTCTTTTGCCAGCTTCTCGGGAGGCGTCAAGGTCTCGATGATGTCGTGCTCCCATAGATAGTGCTCCAGGCGGCGATAACGAGCCATATCGACGGCGCCGGGGCGTAGTGCAAGGCGTCGTCGAATATTCGGCCAGGCCTCGGCATTGGCTGTGCTGTCGATAGTTGGCTCCTGCTCGACCATGATCTCCCACGCCATGTCTGGATGGGCAGTAATCCATTCAGTGGCTTCCTGAAGCGCCGAGACGAATCGCCTGATGGAACTCTTCCTTGCCGCAAGATGATCAACATTGGCGACCATGATCAATCCGTCGTGAATGGGAAAACCCAACTCTTCCAGCGGCAATATCCGAGTGGCTACTCCCAGGTCCGCCAGTTGGCGGGGGAGACTGAATCGTGAGCCCGCTACCAGAGCGTCCACGCGACCTTCGCTCATCGCGGTGATGGTAGAGAAGTGCACGTCCCGTGCCTCAACGTGTGACAGATTGAGGCGTTCCTCGGAAAGTATCGCTCGCAGAATCACATCGTGACTGGCCTGGGTGGAGTATCCGACTCGTTGGTCGATCAGCGATAGCGCCGAGCGGATGCCGCTATCTTGACTGGCCACAACTGCCGCCAATGGCAGTTCGATCAGTGTCGCTACACGAATCAGAGGCTTACCCTCATCGACCAGTTGGTGCAGCGTTGCCTGGTCCGTCAGCGCCAGGTCAACACGCGAAGCTGCAACCAGCTTCGCGGGGATATCGGGATCTGCAGGCGGACGCATCTTGACATCGAGCCCGCGCCGGGTGAACAACCCAAGAGCGTCAGCCACCAGTAGAGCGGCATGGCGTGGCCCTGGATGCCAATCCAACACCAGCTCGAGATGCGTAACCGGCGGCGGTAGGAGAGGGTCGGGCGGCGTGCTGGTCATCGATGGAGCGGCAGGCATGGTGGGGGTGTCTACGCCCGGCCCTCGAGGATAATTGAGATAGGCGCGGTCGATGCTGGTTGGCTCGTCGATGCCAGGTTCGTCGATGTTGGGTTCGTCGATGTTGGGTTCGTCGATGGCTGCTGGTTGTTCTGTAATGTCTCCCTCGAGTTCATCCGTCCCTGACTCTGACTGGCCTTGTATGGCGGTCTCACTTGTTGTCTCGGCAGTAGTCCCTGTTTGGTCGTTGTTTACGACGGGAGACTGTTCATCCGCAACAGCCTCTTCAATCGTTTGGGGGGTGCCGCTTTCCTGTGCGTGTGCGGCCTGCACTGTGAGTGCAGCGCCGACGATGAGCGCGAGGCTCAGCGCGCCGGACAGCAATATGCACCGGCGTAGGGCCATCGGCATGAGTATCTCCAGGCTAATTATCCAGAAGCATCAGGCGCATATTCTAACGGCGCCTGCCAGCCGGGGGAATGTTCATGATGTGTCAGTTGGCGCGGGAATTGCCAGGGGCCGCACTTTCGCGGTAATTCCCTAGCCACTGCCCGAAGCCTGGGGGAACCGTGAGCGGCGCGGAAGAGTCCCGGGTGGGAGGTGCTGGCGAGTTTGAAGATCTTCGCCGGTGCCAAACTGGCTCAACGCTTATCTTCTACACAACAGCGAATGGTATGCATTTAACCACCGCACCGCATCCCGCCGTGCCAACCGAGATTCCGGATAGATCGGCTTTTGATTATGGTCTGCTGTATTACGATATATGCTGTGCTGGCGTCGCGTGTTCCCGTCATGCATGGGATAATCGTGCCCTGATCCAGGCAAGGGATGCATATGGACATCATCAACAGTCTCTTTCTTTTTGCAGGCACCTTGATTGCCCTGAGTGTGTTGGCCAGTCGCCTTTCGGCAATGGCTGGGGTGCCGCTGCTGGTCCTGTTCCTCGTGTTGGGGATGCTGGCCGGCGAGGAAGGCGTGTTGGGCATCAACTTCGACAATTATTCGCTGGCCTTCATCATTGGCCATCTTGCGTTGGCCATGATTCTGCTGGATGGCGGCTTGCGTACGCGTTTGACCACTTTCCGGGTTGGCTTTCGTCCGGCATTGGGCCTGGCCACGATAGGGGTGTTCATCACCAGTGGTCTAGTCGGCCTTATTTCCATGTGGGTGTTCGACCTGACGTTGATGCAGGGGTTGCTGGTAGGAGCAATCGTTGGCTCCACTGATGCTGCGGCAGTATTTTCCATGCTCAGCGGGAGCGGCCTGAATCTCAACGAACGTGTTGCAGCCACACTGGAGATTGAGTCGGGTACCAACGATCCCATGGCCATCTTCCTGACACTGGTGCTGGTCGAAAGCCTGGTTGGGGGCGTCGGCACCCCAGTGGAAATGTTGTTGCTGTTCACCCAGCAATTTGCGGTTGCCATCATTCTGGGTCTTGGTGGTGGGTGGCTGAGCGCACGCTTGTTATCGTGGCTCGACCTGGCACCCGGCCTCTATTCCCTGCTTGCGCTGGCATTGGGCATGTGTGTGTTCGGTATGACCAGCGCTCTTGGCGGAAGTGGCTTCCTTGCGATCTATCTCACCGGATTGATGATAGGTAATCGGCCCGGACGGCATCTGAATTTCATCCTGCCGGTTCACGATGGGCTGGCCTGGCTCAGTCAGATTGGCCTGTTCCTTGTGTTGGGCCTGCTGGTGACGCCGAGCGCATTGTTCGATGTCATTCTACCGGCATCGATTGTTGCCCTTGCGCTGATATTCATCGCGCGCCCGTTGGCGGTGATCATCACTCTCAAGCCATTTTTTCGCTTCCGCTGGCGAGAAGTGATCTTTATCTCCTGGGTGGGCTTGCGAGGAGCAGTTCCCATCGTGCTGGCCATCTTTCCGGTAATTGGTGGAGTAGAGAACTCACAGCTGTACTTCAATGTCGCATTCGCCGTGGTGTTGTTGTCGCTGTTGATTCAGGGAGGGAGTTTGCCCTGGATGGCGCGACGCATGCGGGTCATGGTGCCCAACACGGCAGAGCCCAATTATCGCGGTCCGTTGGGGATACTGCCGGAAAACGACTTCGAGATGTTCGTCTACCGAGTCGAGAACCCCGATCTCGAGGGTGTGCCGATTCGCTTGATGCGCTTTCCATCCGGGGCCTTGATCTCTGCCCTGTTTCGCAAACATGTCATGCTTCACCCCAAGGGAAGCACCCAGCTCAAGGTCGATGACGTGATCTGTGTCATTGGTCGCAATGATGACCTTCCCGCGTTGAACAGGCTGTTTGATGGTGAGGCGAAGTTGAAGCAGCGTAAGGACTTCTTCGGTACCTTTACCCTTGATGGAGGCGCCAGTATGCGAGATGTCGCCGATGCCTATGGCCTGACGCTGAGTCCGGCAGAAGCGGGTCTGACATTGGGGCACTTCCTGGCATTGCGTGTTGGAGGCTATCCCGTGGTTGGGGATGATGTGGATTGGCACGGCATTCACTGGGTGATCAGTGGCATGCAGGGCAACCGTATCACCCATGTGGGTATCAGGCTTTATTGAGCCGCGACACGGCGAAAACGCAGGAGAGGCCATTGTGGTGAGGTGGATCGCAATCAGCGCGCTGTCGCTGTTGTTGGCAGGTTGTGATGAAACGCCAACGGGGCGTAGTCGTATCGCCTGGGTACCGCACGGCATGATGGCTGAGCTGGGAAGCGATACTTTTGAGCAAATGCGACAGTTCACACCGGTTACCACTGACCCAGCTATCAAGCGCCTGGCTGAATGCGTTTCGGCGGAACTCATCAGCGCCCTGGCCGATTCCTGGCCGGAACTTGGTGTTCCTGAGCATTGGAATGTTGTGGTGTTCGAGGATCCGGTACCGAATGCCTTCGCGTTGCCCGGCGGGCGTATCGGCATCAATACCGGGCTGCTGAAGGTGGCGGAGAACCCCGACCAACTGGCTGCGGTGGTGGGTCATGAGATTGGTCACGTTATAGCGCGGCATGGTAACGAACGTTTGACCCAGCAGTTGGGCATTCAAGGGGTGCTGATGGTGATTGGTCTTGCCAGTGATGGAGATGTCAGCAACGATGCATTGATGCGAGCATTGGGATTAGGCTCACAGCTCGGCATCACCTTGCCTTTCAGTCGCGCGCATGAGGTCGAAGCCGATCGCATTGGCTTGAAGTTGATGGCTCAGGCCGGTTTCAACCCCAAGCAGAGTGTCGAGCTATGGCGCAATATGATGGAAGTTGCTGACGATCAGCCGTTCGAACTGCTGTCGACGCATCCTCACCATGAGTCGCGAATTGCCGTGTTACAGGAATACATGCCGGATGCGGCGGCGATATTCTCCAGCGTCCCCAGGGCGGCATGCACTCCTCTCTAGATTTGCCTGCCTCTGATGCAGCCAAGCTCGTTCCTGCCCAGGCGCTCGGACAGAGCGATCCCGCCGCCAGCACCAACACGCTATCTTGCCGCCTGCCCCGGAATGCTGACATGATCGAGAATGGACAACCTTCATGGATGACAGCCAATGCATCCTGACCTTGTGGAACGTGCGCGTCTTTTTGCTACTGCCGCGCATGCGGCGATCGACCAACGCCGCAAGTATAGTGGCGCACCTTATATCGAGCATCCCGAAGCCGTTGCTCGACTGGTCGCTGAGCATGGGGCCGATGAGGTGATGATTGCCGCGGCATGGTTGCATGATGTAGTAGAGGATACCGAGGTCTCGCTCGAGCTGGTGAGTGAGGAGTTCGGCAAGGAAGTTTCCGACCTGGTGGATGCCCTGAGTGACTTGCAGACAGCGGAAGATGGCAATCGCAGGGTGCGCAAGCAGCGTGCCGCCGAGCGCCTCGCCCAGGCGGATCCACGAGCTCAGACCATCAAATACGCAGACTTGATTCACAATACCTCGAGTATCGTGAGGCACGATCGCGGTTTCGCGTATATCTACCTGGAAGAGAAGCGTTATCTGTTGGAGATGATGACGCAGGGGGAGCCTGGGCTTCGCCAGAAGGCTTTCCAGATGCTGGAAGTGGCAGAAGGTGAACTGTCCAGTCCTCGCCGTTGCTCCTGAAGGAATCGATATGCTGGCCTTGCCTACCTTTGTAGTTGCCGCTCTGGCAGAAATCGGTGGCTGTTTTGCCTTTTGGGCATGGTTACGTCTGGGACGCTCTCCACTGTGGTTGATTCCCGGAGTGATCAGTCTGCTGCTGTTTGCCTGGTTGTTGACTCGTGTCGATGCCGAGATGGCTGGGCGGGCCTATGCCGCATATGGCGGCATCTATATCGGTACGTCCTTGATGTGGATGTGGCTGGTAGAGGGCAGTCGTCCGGATCGTTGGGATGGCATTGGCGCGACTATCTGCCTGGTGGGCGCCATGGTGATCCTGCTGGGGCCACGAGGAGCGTGACGCCTGCTGGACCTTTCCACTTACAACCTCTTGCCCTCGAAGCGCTATATGCAAGGTAGTGCCAGAGAATCTGGCAAGCACAGAAGCTGACTGGGCCGTAACAGGCCCGCCTCAGGGCGACTATGACCTAGGAGTCGGTGGAGAGCACGCAGTCCAGACTGTTGAGCTCGACCTTCTCCTCGTCGTCCACCGCTTTCATCACATCCATGATGCGGATCGTGCGGTTATCCACCTGGCCTGCGGCATATTGCCGAGCCTTGGCGCAGACTTCTTCCGCCAGAGCCTGACCTTGATCCGCCTGCTCCGCCTTGAGACCGATAAAGATATCCTGGTGGTCCTCGGACACTGCAGCGGCCTGGATCTCGGGGTTGCTGCGCAAATCCTCAATCAATCCCTCGGCATCGAAGACGCCACTTTCGTCACTACCACAGCCCGTCAGCGCAATGGCGAGTCCGAGCGCAATCCATGGTTTCATCAGACTATATCTCTCTGGTCATCAATGCAGGACATCTAAAGAAGGCAGATATGGGACCACCGATGCGTGCATTGTGCAAGATGCCCAGTGCCGGTACATCGATGCAGTGACGCCATGTTGACACGGGCTTGCCGAGTCATGGGCAAATGGATGTCATGCATGAAAAACTCCGCGCTCGCAAGGAGCGCGGAGCAGGGGCCAGGGGAACAGGAGTCAGTCGCTGAGGATTACTCCTCGACCTTCACCAGCTCGCCTGGCTTCCAACTGCCATCAAGTGCAGCCTGCTGTGGGAGATAGAGCCTCGATATCGAGAAAAGCCGCCTGGTGGTTTTTTCACTTTCGGTCGGTGGGGCTTCATTCTCCTGAGCACAGTTTCATTCGAGGATGCGCGAATGAGAGGAATTCCATGTGGGGTGGGCTACGTTAAAAAATAGCGATGGCAATAACATGGCTGGATGAGGGTAGTGGCAGGGAGTTGTAAAGCGAGGGGCGGTATCAATGGTCCTGCCTCTGGCTCTTGGGTCGATCCGATATGGTGCTTGTATAAACAAGCCGGAGGAGGCGATCAATGATCAAGCTTATGTGCTTTCATGATAAGTGTCCCATCTATCTCAACCCGGCACATATTGTGTGGATGAAGCGGGAGGGTGAGGAGAGCTGTACCAAGATCGTCACGGTAGAAGATCCAGAGGGGTACTACGCGGTTCAGGAAACTCCGGAGGATATCCTGGGCATGATAAGAGAAGAGAGCATCTAGACGGGCCATGTGGACGAGACCGTCCAGCCTGGTGGCGTCAATCACGCTCGCAGGCCGATAGGAATAAGGGAGTTCTGAAAAGCAGAAAGCGGAGAACCTGGGTTCTCCGCTTTCAAGAAAAAGGTGGCGGAGGGACAGGGATTCGAACCCTGGGTAGGCTATTAACCTACGCCGGTTTTCAAGACCGGTGCATTCAACCGCTCTGCCATCCCTCCGGCTTACGGCGGTGTACTCTACCAGCTTTTCTTGAAACGTCAACAGTTGTTTTCGATCAACATGTTAGCCCTCTGTGTCAGACCGCTTTTCGAAACGGGGTACATCCAGCCGTTCAGCCATTTTGTGCCCAGACCAGAAGCATGGTTGATGACGGAGTCAAGTCGTTAACTTGCGACAGGTATGCTTGCCTGGTGATAAGCACTGGCGCGAGAAAAGGAACGTCATCAGCATGTCTTCAGTCAATGCAAATACGGAAGCTGCATCAATTTCTGATGGAAAGGAGTCATCACATGCTACGACGTCC
This sequence comes from Halomonas huangheensis, assembly GCF_001431725.1. Taxonomy (NCBI): domain Bacteria; kingdom Pseudomonadati; phylum Pseudomonadota; class Gammaproteobacteria; order Oceanospirillales; family Halomonadaceae; genus Halomonas; species Halomonas huangheensis. The sequence goes on from NZ_CP013106.1 coordinate 2,204,069, forward strand.
CACTCGCAACGCTCTGTTGCTCTGCGCAATTCTCGCGATGTATACCGCCCCCGCACTGGCCTACGTAGGTCCGGGTGCAGGTCTTACTGCTATCGGTACAATGATCGCGGTTATCGCCGCACTGGTGTTGGCGGTTATTGGCTTTGTCTGGTACCCACTGAAACGTGTCATGCGCCGCAGGCGTGCCGAGCGCACCAGCGCTGATGAAGATAGCCAGAAGCCTGGCGAATGATGGTGTGGTTAGCGCTCTTTGCCAGTCTTGTGGCCTTTATCGGCGTTCTCAAGGGGCTGGCCGCGCAACAGCATGCTGTGAACGCCGTCCGGTTAGCGCAGGGAGCGCTGGCCGTCATCTCCGATCCAGAGTTGGATGATGATACCAAGGAGCACCAGGTTCAGCGTGCCTCCATCTCATTGCTCAAGAGTTTCGTCATCCTGCTGGGCATTGGTATCGCTGCCTGTGTCAGCGCCTATGTGCTGGTTGCCGGCGGCAACCTGATTGGTCTGTATAGCATGGATGATGTATGGCAGGTGGCGACCAGTGCGGTTTTCCTGGTGGTCTCGACGATTGCCGCTGTGCTGCTGTGGATTGTGTTGTCTCGTCGTCGCAGTGACGGTGGAGCAGAGCAAGCCAGCGAGGCGCGAGATGAGGTGCCTTATTCGCCGATGGACAAGGCGCTGCATCTCTATGCCTTCTCGTCATCCTCGGCGCAGGGCACCCTGGCCAGCATGGAGAATCATCTCTGGCGTAAACGTATTCAGAGTACGCCCAACCAGTGCCCGGTATTTGTTACCTCGCTGCCGCGTGCAGGAACCACCATCCTGCTGGAGCTATTGGCACGGCAGAGCGAGTTTGCCTCGCCAACCTATCGCCATATGCCTTTCACCATGGCGCCTCTGTTGTGGGGACGCTACTCGCGCCTGCTGCGCAAGAGCGGCACCAGGGCCGAGCGCGCCCATGGAGATGGCATCGAGGTCGATTTCGAAAGCCCTGAGGCCTTCGAGGAAATGGTATGGATGGCGTACTGGAAAGAGAAGTATGGCAGCCAGCATATTGAGACCTGGCAGGCCGATGATCGCAACGCCGAGTTCGAGGAGTTCTTCGATCAGCATCTGCGCAAGGTGATCATCGGTAAACCCGGCTCTACCTGCTACGTCTCCAAGAACAACGCCAATATCGCGCGCTTACCGTTGCTCAAGGCGATGTATCCCGAATCTCGCATTCTGATTCCGGTGCGTGAGCCACTGGCTCAGGTTCAATCACTGATGCGCCAACATCAACGCTTCTCTGATCTCCATGAACGCGATCGTTTCGCGCGCCAGTATATGGAGGGCATTGGCCACTTCGAGTTCGGTGGCGCGCTGAAGCCGATAGCCTTTGCTGGAGCACCGGAAGATACAGAAGGCTCTGAGCAGGTTGATTATTGGCTGCGCTACTGGATAGCGGCTTACGAACACGTGCTGAGTCAGGCACCTCGAGATGCCGTATTCGTTGATCACGAAGCGCTGAGTCAGACACCGGCACTGCAGTTGCCGAGGATCGCCGAAGCGCTGGTGGTGAATGACCAGGCTGCCATGGTGACCTGCAGCGATATGTTCCGTGCTTCTCGTGAGGTCCGAACATTACCTGATGCAAGTCCCGAGCTCCTGCGTCGAGCTCGAGAGGTCCATGCCGAGCTGCTGGAACGCACCCTCAAGGCATAAGTTGACGACAAGGAACGCATATTGTGGCTAGAAAACCGATTGGCGAACGCCTTGGCCCCGTAATGTTCGTGGCATCGCTTGGTGTGATTGCAGTGATCTATGGTGCGGTGGCCAGCGAGAGAAACTGGTTCCCAGCTCCTCAGATCAGCCTGGCGCAACGAACCATGATGGACATTTCCCATAACTGGAAGAATGACCTGGCGCTCGAGCCGACACGCCATCTGGTCAAACCGGTGGGAGACAACCCAGGTACCGATCGTGGTCTCGAAGGAAAGCCGAGTGGTGCCTCCAGTGAAGGATATGTACTGGTGGCAGGCCTCAACGAAGATCAGGACGAGTCTTTCCATGTGGTGCGTCTCTACGACCGCGAGGGGAATGAAGTGCACCGCTGGCCAGTGCACTACGACTGGTTGGAAGATGAGCACAAACCTCAGAACGTCATGCTGCATGGCATGGAAGTCTTCGAGGACGGTTCGCTGGCAGTGACGTTTGATGCCGGTAACGTGATTGCGCGCATCGATGCCTGTGGCAAGCCGATGTGGACACGCAAGGGGAGCTTTCACCATTCAATCAACCGTGATGGGGACGGGCAGTTGGTGACGCTGCTCGGCGAGGGTATCGCCTGGTTGGATGAAGATACCGGCGAGATCACCCACAAGCTCGATATCGTCAAGGACCTTGCCGAATATTCCGGCGGAGACCAGCGTGCGACCTTCGATATCCGCACGCGTACACCAGATAACCTCGACCAGGAAGTTCGGTATCTGATGGATCCCTTCCACCCGAATGATGCCGAACCGCTTCGGGCCGAGATGGCAGATGCCTTCCCCATGTTTGATGCCGGCGATGTGCTGCTCAGTTTGCGCGAGTTGAACCTGCTTGCGGTCGTTGATCCGCAGACGGGACAAATGAAGTGGCATCGCCATGGTCCGTGGTTCAAGCAGCATGACCCGGATTTCGAGCCGGATGGCACCATCAGCGTCTTCGACAACGCCACTGGTACCGGCGCGACTCGTATCCTGAGCATCCGTCCCGGTGAAGAAGACGTCGAAACACTATTCTCCGGGTCCGAGGATCAGCCGTTCTACAGCTGGCGACGTGGTAAGCATCAGGTACTGGAGGATGGCAGCATATTGCTTACTGAAGCCGAGGGCGGTCGGGTGCTGGACGTTTCTGGTGATGGAGAAGTGCTCTGGCAGCGACATATGAAATGGGACGCCGAGAATAATTTGATCATTACCGAAGCGCGTTTCGTACCAGACGATTTCTTTGACAAGGAGCTACCACGGTGTTCCTCATCCTGAAGTACTGAGTAATCATTGCGGCGCAGTATCGAGAGATATCGCGTCGCAATGGCTGAAGTTGGTGCTTTTTCGCCCGCTAACGGCTAACTGGTGAAAAAATATACGAATAATCGGAAACACTGTTCGATCCGCCTGGGCCGGGACCTGGGGCATATCCTGGCATGTTGCAGAAGATCCACTGGTGTTGCCAATGGCTTGCGCCGGGAACTGAGGGGCGGCATTCTGTGTCTTATAGCTTGTCTACCAACAGGGAGCTCTGGATACATGGCTTATCAAGAGACACAGATGAGTCGTCAGACGACGACGCAGGTTGCTGCAACGAACAAGGTTCTGCGCAACACCTACGGCCTACTGGCGATGACACTCCTGTTCTCTGCCATGACCGCCGCTGCTGCTGTAGCAATGGGCGTTCAGCAGATGAACATTCTGGTGTTCTTTATCGGTGCTTACGGTCTGATGTTCCTCGTGCACAAGACCGCCAACTCGGCCATGGGACTGCTGGCCACGTTTGCCTTTACCGGCTTCATGGGCTTCACCCTGGGACCAATTCTCAGCGCTTATCTTACGCTGGCCAACGGCCCGCAACTGATCATGACCGCATTGGGCATGACTGGCCTGACCTTCTTTGGGCTGTCTGCCGTTGCCTTGATCACCCGCAAGGACTTCAGCTTCCTCGCCAATTTCATGATGGCTGGCGCTATCGTGTTGGTGTTGGCGATGGTGGCGGCACTGATCTTCAACATTCCAACGCTGTCTCTGATGGTTTCCGCAGGGTTCGTGCTGTTCTCCTCGGCGGCAATCCTCTACCAGACCAGCGAAATCGTGCACCGTGCTGGCCAGACGAACTACATTCTCGCCACCATCACGCTGTACGTTTCAATCTACAACCTGTTTGTCAGCCTGCTGTCTCTGCTGGGCGTCGTCAGTCAGGACTGATGATTCTCTGAGCAGGTGGTTTATCTGGCCCCGCCTCTATAGGCGGGGCCAGTGCGTTATACGGGGATAACTCATGCGTTATGGCATTCTTCTGCTGGGAGCGCCCTACAGTAGTCAGGCAGCGCATAGTGCACAGCGATTTGCTCGTGCAGTGATTGCCGGTGGGCATCAGCTCGACAGCGTGTTCTTTTACCATGATGGTGTATACAACGCTTCGCGCCTGTCGGCACCGCCTCTGGATGAGCCGCATCTGGTTGATGGCTGGATCGAACTGCATCGTGAGCATGGCGTGCAACTCGATGTCTGCATCGCCGCAGCGTTGCGTCGGGGGCTGATGGATCAGGAGCAGGCTGAACGTCATGGCAAGCAGGGCTGCAGTGTCGAGCCTCCTTTCCAGTTGACCGGGTTGGGGCAATTGGTCGATCTTGGTCTACGCTGCGACCGCCTGGTGACTTTTGCTCCCTGAGCCGGTGCCTCGAGCCTTGATGAACTCTGGCCCTTGAACCAGACCTGCCGATATTCGAAATACCCGCTTGTACAGCGAATGACAGCATGAGCAATGTCGACATGAATAGTGACCACATAAATGGCGTCAGCAGCGATCCGTTGCCACCAGCAGGTGATCTGCTGGTGATTATCAGTCACGGCCCGCACGGCTCCAGCCTATTGCGCGAAGGGTTGGATATGGCGCTGGTTGCCGCAGCCTTCGGGCGTCGCGTGTCTCTGTTGTTCATGGGGCAAGGTTGCTGGGCATTGCATCCCGGCCAGGGGGCGGGGGCACTGGGTCAGAAAGGGGCCCACGCCACGCTGGCGATGCTTGAGATGTATGATATTGATCAGCTGATGGTTGAAGCGGCAGGGTTTGAACAGCTGGGTCTTGAGGTTGCCGACTGCCAGCTGCCGATCAGCGTTGTTGATAATGTCACCGTTCAGGCGGTGGTAACTTCTCATCAGCTGGTGATGAACTTTTGATAACGAACTTTTGATGATGAGCTTCTGAAGCAGGACAATGCCATGCAGCTGCACACCCTGAATCGAACTCCCGCGCAGAGCCTGGTCTATCGCCAGGTTTTGACTGCAATGGGTGCCGATGATTACCTGTTATTGATCGAGGATGCTGTTCAGGGTGCCTTGCCTCAATTGGTCGGGCACTTCGAGGGACTTCGCGGGCGTCTCTATGTCCAGGAGGAGGATCTCACGGCTCGCGGTCTGCTCGAACGTTGCGATAGCTCGGTTAAAGTCGTGAACGTCGATGGCTTTGTCGCTCTGACAGAACAGGCCGATAAGGTTCTCAGCTGGTACTGAACTGCCATTCGTCATCATGAATCGCATGTGTGAGAAGGCAGAGGTGGAAAACGCGTAAGTGAGGAACGCAAGTTGAAGCAGGATAAGGGCAAGAGAGAAGAGAGCACGCATGGCTAGTACGGAAATTGCCCGCTACCTCGACGTGGGAGCGGAGCGCGTAGCCCTTGATCCCGAGGGATATCTGGTGGATCTGCAGCAGTGGTCACCTGATGTGGCCGAGGCGCTTGCCGCGGAAGACCAATTGACGCTGACGGCGGATCACTGGGATGTGATTGACGTGTTACGCAGCTTCTACCAACGCTTTGAGCAGGCGCCGGCCATGCGACCGTTGGTCAAGGCCGTAGGTCAGCAGCTGGGGGCGGACAAGGGCAATTCGATTTTCCTGATGCGGCTGTTCCCTGACAGCCCGGCAAAGGTCGGTGCGCGCCTCGCAGGCTTGCCTAAACCCACCAACTGCCTATAGGCCGAGAGCCTCCTCCAATGAATTTTCTTGCCCATGCTGCATTGGTTCGTGCAGGCAGTGATGACTTCCTCTATGGCAATCTCATCGCTGATGGGATCAAGGGGCCGGATCTCAGTGGCTGGCGAGAGGATGTCGCCGCAGGCGTCCAGCATCATCGACGTGTCGATGCCTTTGTCGACGCTCATCCAGCAGTACTGGCGGCGCGGCGAAGAGCCCCTCCGGCTCAGCGTCGCTATGCCGCTATCGCGCTGGATATTCTCTGGGATCATTTCCTGTTGCAGGAGCTGGAAGTGAAGGAGCGCGATGTTCTGATTCAGCGTTGTTATCGCGTGTTGGAACGAGAGCGGGCCCCGGCACGCCTTGAGCAGATGATTCCAGCGTTGGTCCGTGAAGATTGGTTGCACCGTTATAGCGAGCGTGACTTTACCTACCGCGCGATTGCTGGCATCGGCTCGCGACTGTCGGGGCCCAATCGGTTGGCCGAGTTGGTGCCTCACCTACGGCAGGACCATCCGCGGTTGGCGGAAGATTTCCAGCAGCTGTGGGGGGATGTGCGTCAGGTGCTGGAAGTCAACAGGGCGCCGACAGGCTATTCAAGGTGAAGTGAGCCATAGGCATTCAAGTGAATCGCCGGGGGCAATCTGCGACTCCGGAGGCACTACTGCCAGCGCATTGGCTCCGACACAGGACGACAGCACGCCTGAGTTCTGATCGGCGAAGGCATGGGCGTGAATCCCATCCCGAGAGAAGCTGAGGCGCACTCGCATATAGTGTTGTCGCGGCCCGGTCGAGGTGCTGAAATCGCTGGTGGCCCAAAGACTCGGCAATTCTGCCATGGCGTTGCAGCTGAGCATGGCGCCAATCAATGGCCGCAGGAACAGCCAGGCTCCCACGAATCCTGATACCGGGTTGCCCGGTAGGCCCACCACTCGCACCACCTGATTATGGCTGTTGGTGATACGTCCGAGCGCCAGCGGTTTGCCGGGACGGATCGCCAATCGCCATAGGTTGAGCTTTCCCAACGCTTCCAGCGCGGCTTTGACGTGATCTTCTTCCCCCACGCTGACGCCACCAGTGGATACCACGATGTCTGCAATCTCGGCCGCCTCTCGTAAGCAGGTACGCGTACCCTGAGCGTCGTCGGGAACATGACGTGTCTGAACGACCTCGGCGCCGAATCGCTCCAATAGGCTGACGAGCATCGGGCGGTTGGTGTTGTAGATCTGGCCGGGCGCCAATGGTATTCCGGGATCAATGATTTCATCGCCCGTCGATAGTAGGGCTACACGCGGCTTTTTCCGCACATTCACCACATTGATTCCCTGGCCAGCCAGGTGTCCCAGTGCAGCGGCCTCGAGTCGTGTGCCGGCCTCCAGCAACAGATTTCCTGCGGTAACATCGCGCCCACGGCGGCGCACGTTGTCGCCTTGCGGAATATCTCCGGGGAGCGTCGCAATGCCATCGGTGACCGTCACCTTCTCCTGCATGACCACACAGTCCGCGCCGCGGGGTAGAGCGCCACCGGTAAAGATACGCGCGCAGGTACCTCGCTCGAGGGCCAGCGGAGTATCTCCAGCGGCAACACGACTCGCGATCGGCAAGCTGCTGCCGGCATCAGCATGATGTAGCGCGTAGCCGTCCATTGCACTGTTATCGAACGGTGGTACGTCCATCTGCGCCGCAACCGGTTCCGCCAGTACCCGCCCAGCGGCATCAGCCAATGGGATGTTCTCACTGATCAACGGGCCTACCTCATGCAGTAATGCTTGCATGGCCTGTTTGATCGGGGCGAGTGCATTCGACTCAGATGCCATGCTGACCTCGCTCGGGGATCACCAGGTTAGCGAAGTTGCATGGGCGGTGTCGGCTGTCGAGCTGCTCGGTAAGAATGGCATCCCAGGCGGTCCGACAGGCTCCGGTGGAGCCCGGCAGACAGAACACTACAGTGGCATTGGCCATACCACCCAGGCAGCGGCTCTGTACCGTGGAACTGCCGATCTCGGCAAAGGAAAGCTGTCGAAATAACTCGCCAAAGCCCTCGATGCGCTTGTCGAGCAGCACAGATACTGCCTCGGGAGTGGAGTCGCGCCCAGTAAAGCCTGTTCCGCCGGTGGTCAGGATGACTTGTATCTCGGGATCAGCGATCCACGCTGATATCTCGGCGCGAATGCGGTAGACATCGTCCGGCACGATACGCTTGTCAGCGAGTTGGTGACCTGAGTTGGTCAGGCGTTCGACCAGCGTCTGACCACTGCGATCGGTATCCTCGCTGCGGGTGTCAGAGACAGTCAGGACTGCGATCTTGAGCGGAATCATGGCTTCGTCGCTCATTGTCCATCCGGCTCCTGTGCGTCCTGCTTGCGAGCCTGCTGTCGAGCGTCGAGGGCGGCCAGCTGCTCTGGTGTGGCCTTGCCCTGGTAGAGCTCTTTCCACTCGCTGTACGGCATGCCATAGACATACTCGCGGGCCGCTTCGTAATCGAGGCTTTCTCCGCGCTCCTCTGCTGCTGCGACCAACCATTTGGACAGGCAGTTGCGACAGAAGTCGGCCAGAATCATCAGGTCGATGTTCTGCACGTCCTTGTTGTCATCGAGGTGACGCAGCAGGCGCCGAAAGGCCGCGGCTTCCAACTCAGTACGTGTGGCGTCATCAATGTGTTGCATGATCAGCTCCGCGATTCGATTGCGTTTGACGGTTGAGTTGCATTCCTGGTTAACGAATGTGATCTGTGCTGCTGGTTTCCACACCAGCGGCGGCGCAGCTGCAATGGCCCCGAGTCGGGAGCAATGCACTGGCTTGAGTTCCGCCGTTCAGTGTTGTTCAGAGGGTGTTATTCGTTACGCGTGCATACCGACAGGATAGTGGCATCTTCATCGCTGATCGACACCAGGGCATGGCCCATATCGCTGTCGAAATAGATGCTGTCTCCGGTTACCAGCGGCAGAGGCTCATAGAACTCGGAATACAACAGAACCTCACCCTCAAGCACCATCAGAAACTCCTCGCCATCATGGCGAACCCACTCGTTGAAATCCTCGAAGCTGCGTGCCCGCACGATGGTCTTGAAAGGAATCATGCGCTTCTGTGCCAGCTCACAGCTGAGCAACTCATGTTCGTAGGTTGGCGTAGGGTGCATCTGCCCCTCGCCACGCCGGGTAAGATCGCGCCGGCCCATGGTGCGACTCTGCTGGCGCGGTCGTGACAGCAACTGAGGCAGATCGATACCCAGGCCATTGATCAGCTTCTGCACCGCAGTGAAGGTCGGTGATATCTGATCGTTCTCGATCTTGGACAGGGTAGATCTTGCCAGCCCGGTGCGCTGACTGACATCTTCCAGGGTCCATTGATTGGCAAGGCGAATCTCCTTGACCCGATCGCCGAGCCGAAGGGGCTCGACGAAGGCCTTGCGCCCGCCGGCTATTTTCATTGCCGCCTGTTGGTCAGTACTTTGGGTCATTGAGGTTCACGATAGGAAACAGATTTCCTCTTAGGCTAACACAAGGCTACAGCGAAGTGCCTACGCTAACGTATGTCAGTCGAGTGTGTTGGTGTGACAATCCAGTCGAGGTTTCGCGGGGCCAGGAAACGGCTCAACGAGACCATTCAGATCAATGACTCAGCTTTCGGGCCAGGGGTGCCCAAGCAGGGCGCGTATATGGGCCTCTACGCAGCGGCCCAGCGCGTTGAGGTGGTAACCGCCCTCGAGAACCGAGACCAGGCGACCCTCGGCGTGGCGACGAGCAATCTCGATGGACTTGAGTGTGACCCAGTAGTAGTCCTGATCCTCGAGACACAGCTCGGCCATGGGATCCTCACGATGGGCATCGAATCCGGCAGAGATCAGCACCAGTTGAGGACGAAACTCCTCCAGTGCCGGCAACCAGTCATGTTCGATGGCGTGACGGAACTCGGAACTGCCGCTACCGGCAGCCAGCGGGGTGTTGATCACGTTGGGGTAGTCGCCTTCCAGGTACCGCCACGGATAGAAGGGGGACTGGAAGCTGGTGCAGATCAGAACGTCGCTGTCATTCTTGAAGATATCGACGGTACCGTTGCACTGATGAACATCGAAATCGAGGATGGCGATACGCTTCACGCCGTACTCGTTACGAGCGTGGGCGGCTGCGACAGCAATGTTGTTGAATAGGCAAAAACCCATGGCCTTATCGGTCTCGGCATGATGCCCTGGTGGGCGCACGGCGCAGAAGACATTGTCCGCCTTTTCGCGCATGACCTGGTCGACGCCCTTGACCACGGCACCTGCGGCCAGGCGTGCCGCCCGGAGGCTATCGGGCGTCATCAGCGTGTCGCCGTCGACCGATGCCAGACCGCTGTCCGGTGACTTGTGAGTTAGCGCCTGCAGATGCTCGGCGGTATGTACACGCAACAGCTGCTCATCGGTGGCTTCACGCGCATCAGCCTGCATGGTCTGCTGCAGCAGTCCTGAGCGCATCAGCTGCACGCGAATGGCATCAAGGCGCATCGGGCATTCGGGGTGCTCCGGCCCCACGTCGTGGAGGCTGAAGTCAGGATGAGTCAGGTAGGCTGTGATCATTGTTGGCGATATTCCTGTGCGGGGAGTCCGGCCCCATGGCACTGCCTTTACTGGGCGGTTTGGTGTTCCTGGCCTCACGATAGGGGTAGGCCGGTCATCTCAGTAGTGGCAAAAGGTAGCATGTCAGGAACCATGCTGGAGCCTGCGCACGCAGCCATTCACGGCTATGATGGCACTGTTCGATCAAGTTCGTTTTATTGAATTCGTTTCCCTGGATTCGGGAGTGTCTCCTTGAGTACCCAATTCCTGCGCCGGTTCTTCAGTCCATCATCGATTGCAGTGATCGGAGCCTCGGAAAAGCCGAACTCGCTGGGCGGTCAGGTGATTCGCAATCTGCTCGATAGCGGTTTTCGTGGCAACATCTGGGCGGTAAACCCGAAGGGATACGAGTCGGTGTTGGGAGTCGACTGTGTCAGTCGTCCCTCACAGCTGCCGCAGACACCAGACCTTGCGGTGATCTGTTCTCCGCTGCCGACTGTGCCGAAGGTGCTGACCCAGTTGGGTGAGCAGGGCGTAAGAGCAGCATTGGTTCTTTCTGGTGGCAGTGATCTCGACGAACTGCGTGGCGGTTCACTGCGTCAGCGCTTGATCAAGGCCGCTCGCAATACCGGTATTCGCGTGTTGGGGCCCGAATGCATGGGCTTGATCGTGCCCGGAACCAGGCTCAATGCGTCGTACTCCAGCCATAGTATACCGCGTGGCAAGGTTGCCTATCTTGGGCAGTCGGGAATGCTGGCCAATGCCATGATCGATTGGGCTGCAGGCAAGGGGATTGGCTTTTCTCACCTGGTCACGGTGGGGGATAGTGTCGATGTACTTCTTGCAGATCTTCTCGATTACATCAATCAGAGCTCACCAGCCCAATCCATCCTGCTGCATCTGGAGCGTGTCCAGGATGCCCAGCATCTGATGACGGCGGTGCGTGATGCCTCTCGCAATCACCTGGTGCTGGTCATCAAGAGCGGGCGCACGCCCGCTTCTGATCTCAGTGGCTTGCCACCGACACCAGGTATCGCCAATCGCGACCAGGTATTCGATGCCGCATTTGCCCGTGCTGGTGTGGTCAGAGTCAATGATTCCGATGATCTGTTTGATGCGCTGGAAACGCTCTCACGCATGAAGCCGTTGCGCGGAGACCGTCTGGCGATCGTTGCCAACGGCCTGGGTCCGGCCATGCTGGCTATCGACAAACTACTCAACGCCGGTGGGCGGCTGGCTGAATTTACCCCGGCGACGCAGAAGATCCTGCGCGATCGAGACCTCGACTTGAGCAAGCCTGGCGAGAACCCGGTGGATCTAGGGGGAAACGCAACACCTGAACGTTTTGTCACTGCGCTGGATGTCGTCGCCAATGATCCCAATGTCGATGCTGTACTGGTGGTTCATGCCCCGACACGTATGGCGCCGTCCTCGGCGACAGCGAAACTGCTGATCGAGCAGCGCGGCCGATTCAAACGTAATCTACTGACCAGTTGGATGGGCTTTGAGCAGGCTTCAGGAGCACGAAGGCTGTGCCATGACGCAGGAATTCCGACCTACCTGTCGCCGGAAAAAGCGGTAAAGGCCTTTATGCATATGGTCGACTATCAGCGCGTTCAGGCCCTGTTGCAGGAAACGCCTCCCAGTCTTCCCTTTACCACGACTGCGGCGAGTCGCGCAGAGTCACACCAATTGATCGACAAGGCGTTGAAAGAGGGGCGGCAGAGTCTGTTGCACTCGGAAACCAGTCGTGTGCTGGATGCCTATGGTTTACCCGTCGCGACTGGTCGTTATGTTCAAACCGCGGAGGAAGCCCGCGAGGTCGCGGGTGACCTGCAAGGCCCCTTTGCCCTCAAGGTGGTGCACGACGGCAATTGCCGCCCGTTCCGTTATCGCCAGCACCCCCACAAGATATCCGCGGGATTATTGCAGGACCTCGAGAATCCGGGCCAGGTAGCGACAGGGCTCGAGCATCTGGCAACCCGTGTAGCCGAGAAGTTTCCTGGCTTCAACATCGCCGAGTATTGTCTGCAGCCTATGCAGCGCGGCAAACACTCGATGCAGTTGTGCGCCGGTATTACTCGCGATCCAGTATTCGGGCCCGTGATCGTTTTTGGTATCGGTGGTTACAAGGTCAATATTCTGGCCGACCGCCAGGTGGCATTGCCGCCACTCAATATGTCCCTCGCCGCTGACATGATCAGCAGGACTCATGCCGCGCGCCTGATTCGTGCCCACTCCAGTGATCCCGAGCGGGATGAGCAGCATCTGTGTCGTTTGCTGGTCACCCTGTCGCAAATCGCCACAGATCTTCCGCAGCTGCGGGGATTGGAGATCAACCCCTTGCTGCTCAATCGTGATGGCATGTTGGCTGTCGACTTCGCCATGGATCTCGGACCGCCAGCACGCTTTGCGATCATGCCTTACCCGGAAGAGCTGCGTGAGTGGGTAAAGCTGAGCAACGGCTGGGATGTCGAGGTGAGGCCAATTCGAGCCGAAGACGCACCGTTGATCACGGCTTTCCATCAGCGGTTATCCGAGCAGAGCATTCGCTTTCGCTATTTCCACAACAAGGCAGACCTCAGCCAGCGCGATCTCTCGACGCTGGCTCACATCAATTACGACCGCCAGATGGCTTTTATCGCCGAACGGCTATGTGAGGATGGCAGCAAGGAAATGCTGGGAGTGGTGCGCGTCTGGAATGATGTGGACAATATTCGTACCGAGTTCTCGGTCATCATTCGTGATGATCTACAGGGGCTGGGCATCGGCAAATTACTGATGAACAAGATGATTGGCTACAGCCGTCGTATCGGTACTCTGGAGATGTACGGCAAGATCATGGTCGACAATCACCCGATGAGGGCACTGATCAAGCGTCTGGGCTTTCGCCAGAAATTCAATATGGAAGAGCAGGTGGTTGATGCCGTATTGCGCCTCAACGAACCCGAGAGTGACTGGCAGCGCCATCGTCTCGAGAGGCCCGTGGAGTAGGGGGCATCATCGGCCGTAAGGCACGGCCGATGGTGGCAGGTTCAGCGAGGAACCTAAGGGGCCAGGCGCATCACTTCCCAATTGCCATCACGTCGCTCGTAACGCACACGATCATGCAGACGACTGGGTTGCCCCTGCCAGAACTCGATCATCTCCGGTGAGACTCTGTAGCCTCCCCAATGCACCGGGCGCGGAATTTCCTGACCTTCATAGGCCTGTTCGAAGCGCTGTTGGCGCTCCTCGATCCAGGTTCGGTTGGGAATGACAACGCTCTGGGTCGCGATCCAGGCCCCTAGCTGGCTACCTCGTGGTCGGCTGGAAAAATACTCATCGGATTCCTCTTCGGAGACGCGCTCGACGCTACCTTCAATGCGCACCTGGCGAGACAGTCTGGGCCACCAGAAGGTCAGTGCGGCTTTGGGAACATTAGCCAATTCACTGCCTTTGTGGCTGTTGTAGTTAGTGAAGAACACCATGCCACGCTCATCGAAGCCCTTGAGCAGTACCACTCGAGCGTGGGGAAGCCCCTGGCTATCCGCAGTGGCCAGCGTCATGGCATTGGCGTCGTCCGGGTCGGCGTCCCGAGCCAGCGCGAACCAGTCGTCGAACATCGACAGCGGGTCCTGGGGCACCCCGGACTCGTCGAGGCTGCCGCCCTCGTAGTCGCGCCTGATGTCAGCGATATCTCGGGTCATGGGGTTCTCCGTCTGGTTCGATGGTATTTAACAGCAATGGGGTCTGGTAGCCTGGAGTTCAATGACCTGAGGCCAATAACGTGGGACCAATGCCTGAGGGCCATCACGTGGCTGGGCGATATACACGTGGCTGGGCGATATAATAGTGCCATGAACTGACTTATGGCACTGTCGTCACTGGTGGTTGTTACTTTCAGATATTCTCTGAGGGTGGCTGGGCGCGCATTTGACGTGAGCGGAAGCGAGCGTAGCCCATGCAGCCGATGAATAGCGCCAGTGATACGATGGCCTCGACCATTCCTCTCCATCCCTGGCTGGGTAATGTCGCCACCATGACCCCTTGGGCGAAATAAAGCAGACTGACAAAAGCCAACCAGGCGTGCCCCCGGGGACGTCGCACGAGGATTGATGGTAGAAACAGCACCAGCGGCAACACGAATGCCAGCATCGGCCCAAAGCGTAAGTTGCTGGATTCGATAGCCCATCCTCGATAGACCATCAACAGCAACAATATGCCAAAGCTGACCAGCACCAGACGGCGTGAGCGTTGCACCAGGTGATCGAGTCCCTTGCGTTTCTCGAAGTCCTCCAGCCAGGCCCTCATCAGCGTATCTCCCGCATTTTTTCGAGTGCAAGCGCAAGGCGGGCAAGTCGTGCTCCCTGGGCTGTGGCCAGCTCACTCTCCTCGGCATCGACCGGGCGATCACTACGCGTACCCGCCAGGTGGCTGACTCCGTAGGGCGTACCGCCTCCCTGAGTACGTGTCAGCGCTGTTTCACTGTAGGGCAAGCCAGCATAGACCATGCCATGGTGGAGTAGCGGCAGCAGCATGGAGATCAAGGTGGTTTCCTGGCCGCCATGCAAACTTGATGTTGAAGTAAACGCCGTTGCGGGCTTGTCGATCAAGGCACCGCTCAGCCACAGCTCAGTGGTCGAATCCAGAAAGTGTTTGAGCGGCGCAGCCATGTTGCCGAAGCGTGTCGGGCTACCCAGTGCCAAGCCGCTGGCGTGGCGTAGATCATCCAGGCTGACGTAGACCGCACCTTCTTCGGGAATTTCGGGATCGACAGCTTCACAGGTGGGTGACACGGGGGGGACAGTCCGGATTCGAGCATCGATTCCTGCAACAGAGGTGATGCCAGCAGCAATCCGCTCCGCCAGCGCTCGAGTCGCGCCCTGACGTGAATAGTAGAGCACGAGGATATAGGGAAAGCGGTCAGGCATGGGGCTTCCTTGGGTCAAGGACAGATAAGCAGGAGATGATTCAGCGGCGTTTTCACTCGCCGATCAGAGCCTGAATGGCTTCCGGCGGACGACCGATGATGGCGCGCTTGCCATCGTCGGCAATCGGTCGTTGCATGATGCGTGGATGAGCGACAATAGCATCGATCACCTGGTCGAGATTGCTGCTGTCGGCTCCCAGGGTTTTCCAATCAGTCTCATTGCTGCGCACCAGTTGGCTGATATTGCCGTCGAGTCGAGCGACCAGGGCGCGCAGTTCCTCTCCATTCAATGGTTCGTCCAGGTAGCGCCTGATCTGGAGTTCGACGTCGGCAGATTCGAGCAGGGCCAGAGCTTCACGGGACTTGGAGCAACGTGGGTTATGTAGGAGAGTGATTGTCTTCATGAGACTTTCCTGAATATCGTCTAGTGCCTTGTATTCTAGGGGGGACACCTTGCCATAACAACAAGTCGGCACCAGGTGTTTCACCAGGATGGCGGGGCTCAGTCGCTGGCAAGCCGCTGATACAGCCATGCCTGCTGCCCGTTCGCCAGCTCGACGCGAATTCGTTGGTAGCGAATACCGAGGCGCTCGTAACGATCCAGTTCCAGCAGGGTGTCGCGGTCGACCACCAGCAACTCACCCTTCACCTGGCTTCCTGGATCGATCCTCACATCAAGGCCGTCGCGCCGGTAGTCCTCAAGCATGGCGGGAGTCGATGCAAGGAAGTCGGTGGTGACCAACCATCTCACCACCGGGTAGCGCAGCGTGCCATAGACGAACACTTCGTGCGGGCCGGCGTCGACGGTAGGAAGGTTCTCGGGGCGGTCGTAGCCCAGTGGGCTGCGCCAGACCAGCCAGGCTCCACCGAGCATCAGGCTCAACAGCAGTAGGATGACCAGTGCGAGCCGGCTCGAAAATCGGAGAATAGTGGTCAT